>PBRG01000020.1 GCA_002726615.1 Marinobacter sp. | reverse complement strand
CAACCACCGACGTAGAAGCCCGACGCATGCTCATAATCCAACCCTCCCTGAACGGCCGCAGCCCCGTCTGTCTGGGTGACGCCCCGGAACAGGTAGTTGCTGCTGGCACTTACATTTGAGCTGACGTCAGCAGTGACAATGGAGGGCGTAGCCTGAAGCGCTGCGAGCAAACTGATACTGATAAATCCGGATTTGGTGAAAAACTGCTTCTTCATGATAGATACCTTTGATTGGGTTTCATTGTCCCAATCCGGTGAAGCAAAATTGGTGCCATATTTTATTTATTGTTATTTATCATAATGATGGAGTCACATTAATAAACTTTGAGCTTGCCTTCCGGAATACGGCCGCAACACGAAGCGCCCCAAAACCTGTCACCAGTCCGAATCAACGCCCTGTTTTGATGCACCCTTTGTAACCATCCTGTAATCTTCGCCAAATAGACTTTCACTGGCTCCTCAACACACAAGCAAACCGAAAAGGTAAGAGAGATCATGAGCAAGAAATATTTGGGCTTGGCTTTGGCGATTTCTGCCGCTTCTGCTGTACAGGCCGGAAACGTTACGACCAGCGGCGAAGACCTTGTGATCGATACCGAGAGCGGTATCAAGGTGAAAACGTCGGATAAATCGGCGTCTTTTCAGCTCGGCGGGCGCCTTCAATGGGATTACGACGCCACGCAGTCTGACGACAACGGTGTTGACACAACCGATTTCGATGTGCGCCGGGCACGGCTGTACGCCAAGGGCCACTTTGGCGACTGGGCGTACAAGACCCAGTTCAACGTGGCTGAAAGTGATGGCGCCGACGGCGGTACTGCTGAAGACCTGTACATTCGCTACCTGGGATTTGGCTCAGCTGCAACCGTGACTATCGGTAAACAGAAAGAGCCGTTCGGCCTGGAAGAATTAACGAGTTCAAAAGACATCTCAGCGCTTGAGCGATCTGCCGTGACCGAGCGTTATGCCCCCGGCCGTAGCGGCGGCATCCAGCTCAGCGGCAAAGGCAGCAACTGGACCTACGGTATCGGCTACTTCGAGGCGGACGGCAATGGCAGCGACGATTTCAATAACACGGCAGTAACCGCACGGGGCACGTTTGCACCTGTTCAAACGAATAATGCTGTTGTTCATCTTGGTGCGGGCTATACCACGCGTGACGCCGACACCCAGGCCGATGAGGTCGACACGCTTAATCTGGAACTGGCCGGCGCTTCCGGGCCCTTCCATGCCCAGGCCGAATATTTCGATTCCGAAGAAGGCCAAGTGGATGTTAATGGTTATTACGTGCAGCTTGGCTGGATCATCACCGGCGAAAGCCGCCCTTACAAAGCCGGAGCATTCAAGCGGGTAAAACCGGCATCGCCCAAAGGGGCCTGGGAGGTCATTGCCCGTTTTGAGGAGGGTGACGGAAAATACAGTGATGTGGGGCTAGCCACAACCGACGGCGAACAAACAACACTAGGCATTAACTATTACGCCAACACGAATGTTCGACTGGGTATGAGCTACATGGATGGCGAAGAAGCCAATGGCGAAAGCGGAGATGAAATCCGTGCAAGGTTGCAATATGCATTTTGATCGGATGGAATCCCCGGTCAAGCATATATTTGGCTGAAAACCGATCCAGAAAACATCACCATCAAGACATTAATCGGAAAATTCAGGTCTGGTTAAGCTTGGTTTGATACGCTTTACCGAGTCGAGTCAAGTCGATCATTAATGACGTGCCCTGATTTTCAGGGCAGGCGCTGGCCTGCCCTGTTTTTTNTATGTCTGCNCCGCACTCNTGCCAGACACATTATGCCGTGCCGTAAACTTGCCGATTTCAGGCTNTTCTGCTAAACCCCNCTACTAAGCCTCACCTTTCGGGCTTAAATAACTATAATCTCGTNTTAGAGACGCTGGAGGATTGATGAAAACCATACAAAAGCGAATCAGTCAGGGATTTTTGGGGGCATTGATAGCCGCAAATGGCGTGCCCGCCGCGTTAGCGGTGGAGGTGCCTACCGCTTCAGGGATCAAGCTGGATATACTTACCCAAGGCAAGTTTCAACCAACCTATTTTTCTAATTTCGATTTGGACAGCAGCGTCGAAGATGGCGCTACGGGCACTTCCGCTGGTGCTGTTCAGGTTGGAGATGAGCACGTCAGGGCTGAGGTCAGGCTCGGAGTAGTGGCGACAGGTGATAACTGGACCGGCAAAATACTTCTTGAGAATGACTTTGCCCTTGACGCCAATTCTGTTGATCGTGCATTCCGNGGCGAGAGATTCGGCCTGGAACAAGCCTACTTCACTTATACCTTCGATCCGGCATTTACCCTTCAGGGCGGCTGGACCTTCAAGAATCTNGACCTCGCTTCCGGCGGGCTTCTATACGGCGACGACCATCCCCTGTTTGGCGCCATGGGAAAAACCTCCTGGGGCAGCTATGATGTTTACTGGATGCCAATTACAGATGGGCTGATCTCCAACATCCAGGCTCCTGGCGCGAATCCTGCTAACGGCGAGTTGGACTGGGATGTGTTTGCTTCAAAGTTTGATTTTGATNTNGGAAAAGGTAGTCGTATNTCNCCNATCCTGACGTACAGCGACAACCAGCAACAAGGTGCCAAGGCAACCTATTACGGTGTCGAATACATCGGAAATATTGGCGCCGTAAAAGTACGGGCCGAGGCGTTAGGCGTGACCGGCAGTTTCGACAACGGAGATGACATCAGTGCCTATGCCGGTTACGCNGGGCTTGAGTANCCGGTTAGCGANTCNTTCAACCCCTTTATAGCNCTGCGTNTTNCCAGNGGNGANGACGANCCTANCGATAATGATGTNGAGGGCTGGCTGGGCATCACCGACATCGGAAGATATTCGCCTCTGATCGGTATTGATGGTCAGTTTTTGGGGTGGCAGCCAAACTCTAACCANGCGATAGCATCNGGCCTTTTCGGNNTCGCCCTTGACCAGGCTGGCCCTGGTGGTGCNGGGTATGGCGGTATCTCCAATGCCGGCACCGGTAACAACCCCGGCCAGATCATGCTCTCTGTTGGCAGTTCGGGAAATTTAGCGTCGATCTCGCCCAAGCTGTCATATCAGGCACAGGTTTTCCCCATGTGGTTCCAGCAAACGGGTGGCCTTGAAACGCTCAGTACTGCCAGCGGCTCGGTAGACAGTTATGCCGGCACCGAACTTGATGTGTCTGTAAAATACCAGGCCAACCAGTACTTTGCTCCAAGACTGGTACTCTCCAGCTTCCTGCCNGGCAAGGGCGTTGAGGACGCAACCGGCGCAGACGATGCGGCCTATGTTGCAATGCTCGAGCTGAACTGGAATTACTGAGCCCGGCTGATTAATGACGACTGGAAGCAATTAAGTTGAGGCGCCGGTAACCGGGGCCTCAACTTTTTAAGAGGCATAGATTTTATGAAGCCGTTTTTCTTGATCTTCTTGGTTTTTTTTGCAGNATCGAATGCTCAGGCCCAAGGATACGATGTACCTTTGGATTCGTTGTCGGAGTGGACGGGAGCGAAGAGCATCAGAGTGGTATCGAATATTGAGNGCCTGAACGCCGATAAAGAGTTTCTCTCACTGTTGGGGCGCCTCACTGTCAAGGGATTCGATGTAAAGTTTGGCAGTTCCGGACCCNNCGANGANGGNCTGACTCTNGAGGTTCTCCAGGTCAGAGATAAGACGGCACTCTCTATAAAATCCACCGATTCTCAAAAGTACTTCCTTTCCGTCCTGATTGACAGAGCCAATCAGGACGGGGGTGAAATACGGGCCGAAGCCTATACTCCGAGCATTCTCCCACTGCCGGAAGATTTCAGCCCCAAAATGATTGAGGCGCTGCCTCGGCACGGCCAGAAAGACAGTCAACTGNTTTTCCTNTCAGATTCGGCGTTGGTACTGGGACTCTTCGATGGCGACAGGGTTAAAAGAATTGATGAACTGACATCAGGCATCAAAAATTCGAAAGCCATTTNCTTGTCAGTTGGCCAGTCAGACTCAGATCCGAACCCGGAGGTTGCCGTAGTATGGAGCCAGGACCGGGATATTTCAGGCAAGGGACAATACACAAAGATCTTCTCTCAGCTTTTTGAAATCTCAGGGCAAACGCTGCAGGAAGAATCTGGAAAAGCCGAGAATGTGGCGTTACGGTTTATCAATAATCAGCTGCTCACCCAACGATACGAGTTGCTGCAAGGTGACATTGGAAAAATAGCAGTTACTTCCGGGAAACAGGCCAATGCTCGAAATGACTCAGTTGTTTCGGCCGATGCTGGAAANATGATCTTCTCCTATGTCCCTGTCGACAACACTACCTCAATCATNGTAANTGAAGCNAATCTTGAATTACGGGACCCGAACTGGAATTCATCGCCGCAGCTTGGGCTCGGCAAGGTTTCCTCGCCAAAACTAACGAAACGCTTGACGGACAGAAAAATCATCACATCACCCGATTACGCCTTTTCCGTTAACGAGGAATATCTGNCCATTCCCAGGAAGGCTGTTGTGNATAACGGATCAGTTGTGACCTATCTCAGAAAAAGAAGGTTGGGGTTTTCGGGGNTAACATCCGCTTCAGGATCAGATTCGTTAATTAAAGCAAGCTGGGATAGTGATACACCTGAGTCTGGGTTTTCGATTTTACCCATGCATGAAATAAGTTCTTTTATTATTGATTTTTCATATGTNAAAAATAGAGGAGAACTTCGATTACTCGTATTGACTAACGAANAAAGCGATAACCAGGGCGCAAGAAAAATACACATATATTGATAGACTCAGAGCCCAGTACTGCCACCCAGCCTACCCTGAAAACACTCAACCCACGGCTCGCACCGACACAGATGGGGCCAAAAACGTGAGCTTCCTATCTTCACCGGGCTTTGTCGGGGTANAAATGCCTGAAGAGCCGCCGCACCTGCATGATTTCCGCACACGGCGACTGGTAACCAAAAGTCTAACAGACAAAATATTGCAATTCGACGGACAGTAATCTAATGTCTTTTTTGTAAGAAAAACAACTATGTTGTTACTCGAAAAAAATAAATGACTTGACAAAAAGACTAAAAGGGAANGTGCACATGCGCAACAAACTGAGAACACTCACCGCTCCGCTGGCAATGGCTATAGCAACAACACCGGCTTTGGCCGCAGAGCCGGCCGGACGTGCATCGCCGACTGTAGAAGACCTGAAGGTTGAAATAAATCAACTGACAGCGGAAATGGAGAAACTCAAGACTGGCGATTCGCCCTTCACAGTGAACGGCTATTACCGCCTTCAGGCCACGTCGCAGAGCCTGGACGAGACCGACGACAACAGCAGCGCCTTTGTGGATCAGCGCCTGCGCGCAAAGATCAGCGGCGACCTCAACGATAACGTAACCNTAGTCTGGTACGGCGAGNTCGATTCTCCGTGGGGTGAGANGGGAAGCTGCCANGGTGACAATTGCGGCAAGCTCAGCGCCGATGGCGTTGGTGTTGAGACCAAGAATGCTTACGCTGAACTGAAGGTGCCAAACAGCGACTGGAAGGTACGCGCGGGCATCCAGGGCTATGGCTTCGGCAAGTACGAGAGCTTCGTCACTAACGACGACATGAATGGCATNTCCTTTGCCGGCAATGTNGGCATNGCCACTCTGGAAGGNGGCTGGTTCAANTGGGAAGAAAACGATAGAGATTCCGCGGACGACGTGGACTTCTACACGTTGAGTGCCGAGCTTCATCCCAGCGAGGTTTTCCACTACGGCTTCACCGGCGCCCAAATCAGCAACAGCAGTCAGGCTGCTCTGAATGGTACGGCGGCTCGAACAGATGACAACTATCTTGGCGCCTACGCCGATTATACCTATAACCAAATGGCCTATAGCGGTTCGGTACTTTACAAAAAGTCGTCCGGACTCGACTCTGACGCAACAGATGGCGACACNTACATGTTGAACCTGTATGCCCAGAGACACTGGGGCAACGCGAGCCTCAAGATTCACGGCATCTACATTCCGGCTGACGACAGCAGCAATGGCGCAGATCGCTTCGCGGCAAACCAGTCAGGCTGGGAGCTGAATAGCAGTAATCTGCAAATCTTCGGAACAGACGTCTACTACAACAATGGTTCCCAGGGGGCTAAATCCGTTTCCGATGCAGCTTACCAGGGATACGGTCTGATGGGGCTNATNGTCTCGGGTGATCAGAAGCTTTCNAACGACTACTACCTGAAGTACGGCACCGGTTACTTCCGCGTTGCCGACGACGCGCCCGACAGNGCNACTCAGGCTAATGGCTCGAGCCTCGGCACTGAAGTCGCTGCNCAGTTCGGCAAAAAANTCGCCGGTNTGTATGACCTCAGCCTGCGTGGATCCTATGGCTTCATGGGAGACTTTTACGGAGACAACCCTGAGGACACCTATAAGGTTGTCGCTATGGTCAACATTAGCTACTGATGATCGTGTAATCTCATGATCCTTACTATAACGGCCGGGCAATAGCCCGGCCGTTATTTGTCTCGCGCGCCAGGGATTGATACCCAGCGTAAGCGTCCCTCCNACTACGTAATCGACTTACCCCGCATCCCCAAGCGGTCGTAATAAGTCCGGCGAGACCTTATATTCCCAGGTACCGTCGTCACCCAGTACAATGATACTTTTGCGGTTGATCTTGGTAATAATCCCCTGCACCGGCCCCTCCTTAGATTCGAAGGTCTGGAATCATTGAACCAATACAAACGGCTTTGTCGTGATCCACGAAAGCACGCCGGAAGGAAAGCCAGTGGTGCAGGCACCCTCCGAAGGGCTCGCACAGGCCATATCCAGCCGGGACAGCATTTATACGGCAGACCAGACATCCAACACTTGAGGTCAACGTTCATGGACTTGGCTTTTCACGGGATGGGCGCCAGTTGCTGGCCGTCAGTGTCACCTCCAATGCGGCACAGATTATCGACACCCAGACCAATACCGTGGTCCGCACCCTTCGCACCGGCAGGGCGCCCCACGAGGGCTTTATCAGCCCGGACGGAGAGACCACCTGGGTGGCCATACGGAGTGAAAACTTTGTCGAGATTTTTAACACCGACACTGGGTCATCCTATTACAGGGCATACCACAGTCATTGATGCCGACACACTGGATGTGAAAACCGTTCTTGAAACAGGGCCACGTACGAACCATCCCAATTTTTTGACACTTGACGGTGTCAACTATGCGTACGTNACGGTCGGGGGTGAGAATGTGACCAAGGTATTTCGCCGCCNNTCAAATGGTGAAGCCCCAGTTCAAATNGATACCATCAAACATAGCGGTGTTGGCCNCCACGGNATATGGCCNAGCCCTGACAATACTCGCATCTANGTCGTACTTCAGAAATCNGATGCNCTGGATGTCATCGACACCGCAACACGCAAAATCATCAAGACATTGCATGTTGGACAGGACCCACAGGCGTTGATTTATGTTGCCGGAGCAGTTCCTGAAGGAAAGACTGGCACTCTGAACCTGAAGAAGCAGGGTTTGAACATGAAAGTTGCCAATCTGCCGATCACGATTCAGGAAGTACAGAGCACAAGTGGCTTGCCAGGATATGCGTAATGGCATGGGGCCGGTGTCGAATGAGGATCCGCAGACTCGTTTCAGTTTCGGTTCAGCAAGAAGATGTAGTGTGTCAGAGGTTGGACTCAATGAGGAGGATCGATAAATGACCCGCAAAAATTCTGCCACCGGAGTCTCCAGACGCCGACTGCTTCAGGGTGCCGGTGCCATGGGGCTACTTGCCGGATTTGATAGCCTGATGCCAGCATTTGCCAGGGGCCAGCTGGATAATGCCAATGTTTACCACACCGTGCGAGACGGCGCTGATATCTATGATCTGAAAATCGCCAGAACGCCTCTCACGATCGGATCCAGACTCTCTGAACAACCAATCACCATCAACGGCACTCTACCTGCGCCTCTGGTTCGGCTTAAGCAGGGTCGCGAAGCGATTTTGCGGGTCACCAATACCTTGCCCGAGGCAACCTCCATTCACTGGCATGGCCTGATACTGCCCTTTCAGATGGATGGTGTTCCGGGGGTCAGCTTTCCTGGCATCATGCCCGGCGAAACCTTCGAGTACCGCTTTCCAGTCGAGCAGCACGGCACCTACTGGTATCACAGCCATTCGGGCCTACAGGAACAGCTCGGACATTACGGGCCTATTATCATCGACCCCGCCGAACCGGAACCCCTTGACTACGACCGTGAATACGTTGTGGTCCTCTCCGACTGGACCTTCGATTCTCCGGCCAGCGTGTTTCGCAATCTGAAAGTGGCCGAGGGCTACTACAACTACAACCAGCGTACCGTTGGCGACTTCTTCAACGACGTGGAAACCATGGGCTGGGACGCCGCATGGAAAAAAGCTGGCATGTGGGGACAGATGAGAATGAGCCCGCGGGACATTCTGGACGTGACCGGCTCCGAGTATACCTACCTGATGAATGGGTCACCCTCTGCCAGCAACTGGACCGGCCTCTTTAAGCCTGGTGAGAGAATTCGACTGAGATTCATCAACGCTTCGGCCATGACCTTTTTCGACGTACGCATCCCGGGGCTACCAATGACTGTCGTTTCNGCTGACGGTCAGCCAGTNCAGCCGGTTGAAACCGATGAATTCCGCATTGGCGTAGCCGAAACCTACGACGTCATNGTAGAGCCAACGGANATGGCTCATACCCTGTTTGCNCAATCNCAGGACCGGTCCGGTTTNGTTCGCGGCACANTGGCCTCCAGAGCNGGACTGGAAGCGCCCGTGCCCTCCATGTANCCGCGCACTGAACGTGGAATGGCCGCGATGGGAATGGGTGCCATGACTATGGGCGAAGGCATGGAAATGCAGGACAACATGAAGATGGGCCACGGCAGCATGGCTAAGGATCCAGGTAATATGAAGATGGATCACGCGGGCATGAGCATGGACTCTGCTCCGAAAGAGGCGGACCTGAGCGCTGTTCCCACCGCAGGGCGCCCTATCTCCCACGGACCTGACAACCATGGCCCCGGTGCTGCGATGGTAGCCTCCAGCCCACAGTCCCGCCTGGACGACCCGGGCGTTGGCTTTGAAACCGCCGATCACAGGGTGCTGACCTACTCACAATTACGAAGTATTGATGGCTGGCCCGACAAGCGCCCCGCCGAACGGGAGGTGGAGCTTCACCTTACCGGTAATATGGAGCGCTACATGTGGTCGTTCGATGGAAAGAAATTTTCCGAGGTCGATGGCCCGGTAAAGTTCTATCACGGCGAGCGCCTTCGACTGATTCTGGTGAACGATTCCATGATGGACCACCCCATTCATCTGCACGGCATGTGGATGGAGTTGGAAACCGGAGCGGGCGAGTATCGCCCACGCAAGCACACGATTTCCGTGAAACCCGGTGAACGAGTATCCGCGCTGATATCGGCAGACGCACCAGGAGACTGGGCATTTCACTGCCACCTGCTCTATCACATGGACGCAGGTATGTTCCGTGTTGTGTCGGTCGTTTAACCGGATGGGGGTGAGAATTATGAAGAACCGAATGAAACCGTTTGTTGGCATTTGCACTTTCACAATCAGCACTAGCGTCATTGCAGCGGGTACTGGAGTACAGGCCGAACCGGACTGGACACTGCCTATCCATGACAATGACATCTACGGCCAAATACTGTTTGATCGCATGGAGTACCAGCGCGATGGTAGCGACGAGATGGCACTCTGGGATGCTCAGGCTTGGGTCGGCAAAGACCGCAAGCGGCTCTGGATTGAAACAGAGGGCGAGACGGATCTGGCTACCGAAGGCGGCGATATAGAAAACTTTGATGTCCAGTACAGCTATCGACTGGATCGCTTCTGGGACATACAGACAGGGCTGGGCGCTCAGGCAACCTTTGGGCCAGGCCAGAACAAAGAGCGTTATTCGGCACTTATTGGCCTGCAGGGTCTCGCACCTTACTGGTTTGAGGTAGACACTAACCTGAGGGTCACTGAGGACGGCGATCTGTCCTACGACCTCGAGGCAGAATACGACTGGCTACTAACCCAGAAACTGATATTGCAAGGCAGGGGTGAAACGCTGGTTGCCTTCAGTGACGTCAAGGAATGGGGCGTTGGCAGCGGAGTCAACAATCTGGGTCTTGGGCTGCGGTTGAGATACCACTTTTCGCGGGAATTCGCACCGTACGTTGGGGTTGCCTATACACGATATCTGGGCAACACCAGAGACCTGCGGGAGCAGGAAGGTGAAAGCACTGAGTCCTCGAGCTTTGTAGCGGGTGTCCGGTGGTGGTTTTGAGGTGCTTGCCGGGTCGTTCCCGGCGCATGCGATAACCAGTAACAAGACTGCGTTTTGCAGGGCAACTTCAGGAGGCAGGCCCCTAGACCGGCCTGCCTCATCCTGGCCAGCACGACTGCAAAAGAGAGCTGGTTTAAAGCCTCTTCGTCACTCCAGTTCGTGGTGCTTCCCTTCGTATAATTTGACATTTCTAAGAGTACCATTCTCATTTACGAGCTCATACCCGCCATCGTCGAGAGGTCTGATTTTATTGCAGGAATAATCCCGGCCATAGACAGAGGTACAGAATTTCCCGTTTTTAACCTGCCAGCTACCAACATAATGGGTGAAATTACCTTGCTGCTCCCTGTACTTTGTCATGCCATAGATTGACCCGTCGGGATCATAGTATTCATGAAAAGTGCGGGTTCGGAAGTCATCCCTTGCATCCCGAAACACCATTTGAACCGTATTACCCACGACAATGTCAGCGACATCCTTACCTGAAAGGATTTCGCTCGCCTGCAGCAGTGGTGCTTCAAATACCATGAAAATGAACGCTAATTGCAGTATTTTAACTCGCATTATCTGACCTCCAACTAAACCCAACAGCTGTTTAAAATCGATAACCATTCGTTGGCTCTTGTCATTTACATCAACGAACGCTGTATCCAACCTCAAATATTTACCTTAATGTCATTTTTTTTCATATCAAGCCCCTAAGGCCCAGTGTGATAATCCGGGGCAAGTCAAAGAATTGGACTTCCCCCGATCACAGTGTAGACCAACGTGTGCTTCTGGAGTCACCGCCGCTAACATAAGCGCAGTATCAATCAAAAAACTGATGAAGTATCTGGCATTTTGATTGAGAGTGGCTCATGCCAACGCCCATACCAGTCCCACCAATATTGAGCGTCTAGACGGCTATACCCGGCTCAGCTTACGCATTATCTGATGAAAATTGACTGAAACGATGCTAAAGCCACGAAAGACAGTAATGGAGGATCTGTCCGGCAACTATCGGGTGACCAGAGGCGCTCGAGTTTTGCCCGTGTGGACAACCTGCTTGATGATCAGAAAGTAGCGTCTCGTTTGACGCGCTGTCACCGCCGGAGTAATACTGACCCACTAGCGCCGACTTAAAATTGACCCACCTGGGGCAAAATGGCCGCCTAATACCATGATCAGGGCGG
>PBRG01000019.1 GCA_002726615.1 Marinobacter sp. | reverse complement strand
GTCTATGATCTGGTCAGCCAGGGCGTCATTCCCTGTGTGCGGGTGACCGGAAAGCTGTTGTTTCCACGCCAGCGTATTGATCTGTGGTTGATGAACCACCTGGAAGGTGACGACGCTGTCAGTTCGCCGACCCCGCCGGTCCTGGCAGGCAGCCAGGATCCATTGTTGGAGTGGGCGGTGAAAGAGAGCGGCGCGGAACTGGCGCTGCTGTGCCAGGGGAGTGGTGATGGCGTACAACGGTTAATCGCCGGTCGCGCAATGCTCGCGGGGATGCATATCTGGCACGCCGATAGCCGGGACTACAATGATCCTGTCACGTTGGGGCTGAGTGGCATGCGTGACCTGGTGCTGATTCGCTGGGCGAAGCGCCAGCAGGGGCTCCTGTTAGCCGCCGATAACCCTCACCGACTCGCCCGCTTGGAGGATATCGCCCGCCCGGGCATACGTCTCGCGCATCGCCAGCCTGATGCCGGCGTTAGCCATTTACTGCAGAGCTTGCTTGCTCGACACCGCATAGATGCCGAACACCTCACGTGGGCAACACATCCGTCGCTTAGCGAAGACGATCTCGCCTTGGCCATTCGACAGGGCGAATCGGATGTTGGCGTGGGAATCGAAGCGGCGGCGCGGCGCCAGGGGCTCGCTTTTATACCTTTGCAGCAGGAGCATTTTGATCTGGCTATGCGCCGGCGCCACTATTTTGATCCGGCCATGCAGAGGCTGCTGGCGTTTGCCGGTAGCGAGCGCTTCGTCCAGCGCGCCGAGGCGTTGGGCGGTTACGACATCACCGAGTTGGGACATGTCGTCTATAACGCGTGAGAGTTGCCAATAATAACGTTAATAAAAACTGGCCAAGAATCAGGAGCGCGCATGCCCTTGAACCCGAAAGATTCAGTGAAGGAGGTCAGCGGGGCGCTGGGTGACATCGGTACCTTGCTGCCACTGAGTCTTGGAGCAATTGGCGTGGCAGGGTTGGCACCGATACCCGTAATGCTGGGGTTTGCCGCGTTCTACATTGCAACGGGGTTGTACTATCGGCTGCCGATACCGGTACAACCCATGAAAGCGGTTGCTGCGCTGTTGCTGACCACCGAGGTGACGTCCCAGAGCCTGGTCGCCAGCGGTGTGCTGGCAGCAGGCGATGTCCATGCTGGTGTTCCCTCAACTGGCGCTTACGATCACCAATGCCATCGTACTGACCGCCTTGGTGGTTGGGGATTACTTCGGTGAGCAATCTCATCGCGTGTCGCCAGCCCGACTGTCGGTGACGACGGGCTTGGCGAACCTGTTTCTCGTTCCGCTCGGCGCCCTGCCCATGTGTCATGGCGCCGGAGGCGTGGCCGCGCACCATCGTTTCGGTGCCGGAACCGGCATGGCTCCCATTGTGCTGGGAACCGCTTTGCTCATGGTTGCTTTCCTGCCGGGGGGCTATCATTGATCGCTGCCATTCCGGTGGTGGGTCTCGGGGCCTTGTTGTTGGTAGCGGCTGTAGAGCTTGCCATGTCCAGGCGTCTCTGGGCCGCGAAGCCGTCTTGCTGGCCGGTTATCGCGACAACCGCACTGGTGACCGTCTGGGCCGACCCCTTGTTCGGGCTTCTGGCGGGTGTGGTTGCGGAAACAGTTCGGGCGGCTTGGGTGCGAGGAAACAGGGTAGGATCGGAACTTATGAAACAACCCATCACTGGCTATCACAAAGACAAGGAAAACCACTGGGTCGCTCAGTTGGCATGCGGCCATAATCAGCATGTGCGTCATTCGCCGCCTTGGGTGAACCGCCCTTGGGTCACTTCGGCGGTAGGTAGAGAGTCGATGCTGGAGCTTGAGCTTGACTGCAGGAAATGTGAAGAAGGTGCGCTGCCGGATGATCAACCGTGATCAGGTTATCGATAGTGTCCACTTATTCTCTAGCGGATACGGGTTCTACCCCGTTACTCGGACGCACCGCGACGCAGAGTCCGTGCTGGTGTTTCACCAAAACGGGCTCGGTAGGCGCGGGAAAAGTTACTCACATAACCGTAGCCGACCTTGTCTGCCACGACTTTGACAGGGTGGCTGCCGTCTTCCAGAAGACGAAGAGCCAGCTTCATGCGTTCATTGCGGATAAATTCGGCGCAAGTCTGGTCGTGCTTTTGTTTGAACAACTGGTCCAGTCGGCTTTCGGTCAGTCCCACCCGATCGGCCAGGGCCGGGATGGACAGCGTGGAGTCCAGGGCGCCGCTAATCTGATCCAGAAGATCCTGGTAGGCCTGCTCTTCCCACGGCGGCAGTGTGTCATCGGCGTCGGAGCCTTCCTCAAATCCTTCAATCAGTTCAGACAAAAAGAGGTTGGCGATGGCTTCCAGCTTCAAGTCGCGGCAAGCGCCATTGGCGTGGTGAGAAAACAATCCAGAGCCCAGTTGCCGTAAACGCGCGCTCGGCGTCATGGTGCGAATATGGCAGCTATCCCCATAGGGCACGTCAAATGCCTTGAGGGTGGCGGGCAAATTGCCGCCGAAGCGTGGGCGCAATGTGCTCAATGTGGAAGACGCACCAACATGACGAACCAGTTGCCCTTTGTGCAGTTGGAACTGCGAGCCCTGCTGGTCAACGCGCATCAGCAAGGCCGCGTCAGGGTGGAGCGTATGGCGCTCCCCATTGGGGCAAGCCAGTTCCGACTGTCCCTGTAGATGCAGGGCGCTCTCGATCCAGGGTTCGGTAGAGGATCCCTGCATGTCAAGAAAACAGTCTTCCAGCACCTCGTATTCCAGCCGGTCAACACAATGCCACTGGCAAACTGAAGCCGCTCCATGCGCCCACGAACGCCGGGGATATCAAAAGTGTTCCCGCCGGACATATTCAAAGTATGAATGCTGCCCTGCAATGAAAGGTCGTCCAGCTTTTTCATGATGATGCGCCATGATTTGTGTTTCTAGGGTTTCCCGCCCTTGGCCGGCGTATGACTGCGGCGAAAAATGATAAAACTCCGGAAAGTGATAAAAACAATAAGTAGTTCTTGCCCATCCCGCCTTCTACCCTACATCGCTTATAACAGAAAATTATATGTCGGAGTCGTTATGTCGNTCATCATTCAGCGCCGTATTGGGGGCATTGCCTTGCCCGTGTTGGATTCTACTCTGTTTCCAGCGCGACTTTTTCTTTCCTGTTGTTGATCTCGGTGCCGGCCTGTTCCGCGCCGGATGGTGCTGATGGCACAGGCCATGACGGTACCACCGGGGGGCGTGGTGAGAATGGCTACCATGGCAGCCTGTTCAGTAACGGCGGAGACGGCGGCGACGGCATGAGCCTGCTGTTTACCGGGGCGCGCCGATATTTGGCTGCTGAATTACCTGCCGGGGTAGATTGGGCAACGGACCTGACAACGCTGGCCGGCATCAATGATGGTGATCAGTTCAGTGTGACGGTCGACGGTGTTATATCGATTATTACCATTAACACCAATGTCCGATTTATCGCACTGGCGAGTGCGATTGATACGGTGCTGGAGCCCTATGGAATGAGCAGCTACGGTTTCAATCGCGCATCGGATGGCTGCACGCTGGATCTGCAGGGCAGCAGGAACTTTCTGTCTATGGAGCTGGCGAATGTAACCGGAACGCCGCTTTCCACCACAGGGTTCGACTTTGGTGCCGTGCCGGTGATTGTGGGCAGCAGCCCTCCGCCTTTTGAGCATTGCGGTAACGGCGGGGCCGGCGGGAAGTCTGACTATTTAATGGTAACGGCGGCTAAGGTGGCGATGGCGGCGCAGGGATCCTGGTAGACGCCAGCGCCAATATTCGTATCGACGCCGGTGCTCAGGTGCTGGGTGGTGACGGCGGTACAGGCGGAAGCGGTGACACAACGGCCACAGATGGCGTGGGTGGTTACTGCATCACCGATTCCGCCCTGGCGGTGACCCAGGTCGGTACGGTCAATGCGGGTGCCAACCAAGCAACGGCGGCTCACTTTGTCAGTGGTGACAATCGCCTGACCCTAGAAAACGGTTATAGCCTGGGCGGCAATGTGCAGGCTAATGGCAATAATGATGTGTTGGCACTGGGCGGCAGCGCTGATGGCACCTTTGATACTTCGTTAGTTGGAACGGATGCCTCCGATATTTTTCGTAGATTCGAATCTTTTGAAAAAGCCGGTGGCAGCGCCTGGACGTTAACGGAAGGCACTGCTCAGGACTGATGGGTGAGTGAGGGGGGGGGGCACTTCGGTCTGATTGGCTCGGACGTCATCTGGACTGGCGACCATACCTTTACTGGCTCTGCCGTTCTTAACAATGGTGCGAGCCTTTCCCTTGGTGCCGCCGGCAATACCGGNTCCATTGTGGGGGATCTGCACTTCAGTCGTGTCAGCACCCTGGAAATCAATCGGGCCAACGACTACCTCTATGACGGTGCAATTTCTGGTGACGGTAACCTGATCAAGAACGGCGCCATGAATGGGGTGGGTTTTACCGTGAACAGAGGTGGCCTGCTGGGCGGCAGCGGCGCACTGGGCAATACCACGGTGCAATCCGGCGGCCCCCCTGGCGCCGGGCGAAGGCTTGGGCACGCTCACCGTCGACGGCAACCTGACCCTGGCCCAGGGCAGCCTGCTGGATTTCGAGTTTGGTGCGCCAAGCGTTGATTTCTCGACACCGGGCTCCAGCGACAGTGTTTCCATCAACGGCGATCTGGCTATCAATGGTGCCACGCTGACCCTGAACGACACCGGCAGCTTTGGTCGGGGCCTGTACCGCCTGTTTGATTACACCGGCTCCCTTTCCGGAAGCAACGGTGGCCTGCAGCTGGCCAGCCCGGATCCGTCCTACGGCCTGCAATACCTTACCGGCGACAAACAGATCAACCTGATCAACACCGGTGGCACCACGTTGAATTTCTGGAACGCCAACGGCTTGGCCAGCGGCACTACCCAGGGCGGCGGCGACGGCACCTGGACAGCGACGAATTCCGTCTGGACCGATGCCAGCGGTTCTGTCACCGGTCCCATGATCCCCAGCCCCGGCTTTGCCATCTTTGCGGGGGATGCCGGCACCGTAAAGGTATCTGATGTGGATGGCGCGGTGGAAGCCGACGGCCAGTAGTGGCTATCAGGCCACCATCGACAGTGTGATCAGCGGCAACAACGGCTTGATGAAAACCGGCGAAGGCACGCTGGTTCTGGAGAACCACAGAGTGGACGAAAGAACTGGCTGTGTCGGAATGTGATGTGAGCATCACCGGGCAGCCACAGGTCGTGGCTGAGCTCGCACCAGAGCATGAACCAGAACCTGAAGAGCTTACGGTAACGACACGGCCCACGGCGAGGATAGCTCGGTGACCGGGCAAGGTTGCAAAGGCAAGAGAGGTGATGATCTTAAAGACTGCCACAAGCCCGATCGCCGGGTCACGTTGTTGTTGGCTTCGCGAGTTCCGAGTTTTGGCGAAGAGGCAGGCATTAGCGCAGATGAACCATGACGAGCTGGAAAAGCAGATTTTCCGATCAAGATTGAAAAGGGATCTGTCGTGGTAAAATCGGTTGTGGAAAGGGCTGGAACCCCGTGGTACTCCCGAGTGAGAATTTCTGATTCCTCAAGAATGACCTTTGATTCGCTGCGCTGGATGGAGTTCACCCTAGCGAAGGTAAACGAGTCGTTGAGGTGCAGTCAGAAGAAACTGATCCAAGTTGGTGCCCGGTATTTCTTGGAGCGGGGTGAAGCTTTCATAAATGTTAGTTAAAACAATGGACTGAAAAACCTGAGCAGTTGGCCAGCTTTTTGCTGTGACCGTCTAGTAAGCGATTTAAACCAAAACGCGAAATGAAACAAAAGCTCAGGAGATTATCCATGAAACCCAAATCTAGCCTGGTACTTGCTGCCACACTCAGTATGTCCATGTCCGTACTGGCAGAAGACCCCATGAAGGTTGGCTTCGTTTACGTTGGTCCCGTCGGGGATCACGGCTGGAGCTATCAGCATGACTTGGGGCGTCTGGCCCTTGAAGAGCATTTTGGCGATAAAGTGTCTACCACCTATGTCGAGAACGTGAGTGAGGGTGCTGACGCAGAGCGTACCATTCGGCGACTCGCTCAGGCCGGCAATGATGTAATCTTCACCACCTCCTTTGGATTCATGAATCCGACGGCCCGTGTAGCAGAGCAATTTCCCGACATTACCTTCCTGCATGCCACGGGGTACAAGCGAGGTGAAAACCTTGGCACCTACTTGTCCGTCACCTATGAAGGTCGCTATGTCACTGGAACGGCCGCTGGTCTGGTGACCGAAACCGATACCCTGGGCTATATCGCCTCTTTCCCTATTCCAGAAGTCATTCGCGACATCAACGCCGTGTACTTGGGTGCCAAGGAGGTGAATCCGGATATTGAGCTCAAGGTCGTTTGGGTCAACACCTGGTTCGACCCGGCTAAAGAAGCTGATGCAGCCAATGCCCTGATGGACCAGGGGGTAGACGTGATTATTCAGCACACCGACAGCCCGGCACCGCTGATTGCAGCAGACAAGCGAGGCAATTGGGGTGTTGGTCAGGCCTCTGATATGCGGAAGTTTGGTGGCGATGCGCACCTGTTGTCTGTGGTAAATGACTGGGCGCCGTACTATATCGATACCGTGCAGTCGGTCATGGACGGGGCCTGGGAGCCGGCCGATTACTGGGGCGGGATTTCTGACGACGTGATTCAGGTGGTTGGTATCTCAGAGCGCCTGACCGATGAACAGCGCGCCAAAGTGAATTCGGTAATGGAGTCAATCGACAAGGGTGAGTTCCATCCGTTCACTGGTCCCCTGAAAGACCAGTCGGGCGAACTTCGGGTGCCTGAAGGTGTTTCAATGACCAAGGAAGAGTTGGCTGGCATGAACTGGTACGTTGAAGGTATGACCGCTACGCTGCCGCAATAAAAGCTTGCGCTTTTGCCCATAAAAAGCCAGCAGGTAAGTGGCCTGCCGGCTTTATTATGGGAAGTGCTTGTTCAGGCGTTTTTCAGGAGTGCCGCAACGCTATTCCGGACGCTTCGTGTCAAGTCCGCTTCGTCAAGGCCGGCGACACATCCGTCGCTGACGATGCGCTTGCCGTGTATAAAACTGTGCTTGACGTGTACCGGCTCACCGCACATAAGCGGTGACATCAGTGGAGCGTGCACGCCTGCAAAGCGTGGATTGTTGACGTCATACAGCACCAGGTCCGCCGCTTTTCCGACGGCCAGGCTACCGGTATTTTCCAGACCAAGGAGGTCTGCGCCACCCTGGCTTCCCCATTCAAGAACCTGCTCCAGTGTCGTGGCATCGGGCCCGTTCTGAGCCCGGTGAATTAACCAGGTCAGGTTCAGTTCCTGCAGCATCGATCCGGATTCGGCAGAGGCCGAACCGTCTACTCCCAGGGAAATGGGCACACCGGCTTCAGCCATCAGGATCACCGGGGCAATCCCGCTGCCAAGGCGGCAGTTTGAGGTGGGGCAGTGCGCGATGCCGGTCTGGGTGGCGGCGAGGCGTTCGATGGCATGAGCGTCACTGTGAACCAGATGCGCGTACCAGACGTCCTTCCCCAGCCAACCGCAGGATTCCGCATAATCGATCGCGCTCTGACCATATCTCTTATGGGCCTGAATTTCGTCGAAGTCTACCTCCAGCAAGTGCGAGTGCATTCTCAGTTTGTTTTCCCGTGCCCATTGCGCCTGGGCTTTCAGGCCTTCCGGAGAACTGGAATGGATCAGGCTGGTCGGCGCCACAACCAGTTTTTTCATGGCGTCTGGCCCGGCTTGATGGTGTTTTTTTCGGGTTGTGTCGAGGCGGTCGATGATTTGGTCGATACTTTCCGGCTCGATCTTGTGTTCGATCATGCCTTCATGGGAGCCGGTTTCCGTGGCGCTGCCCCGGCACAGAACCATCCGGATGCCGAGTTCCTCGGCGGCCTGCCAGACGGCGTCTTCCAACTCCGAGCTGGTGGTGCTGTGGTAAAGGTAATGGTGGTCGGCACAAGTGGTGGCGCCGGAACGAATCAGTTCATACAGTCCCAGACGAGCGGCATGGTACATAAGTTCTGGCGTCACCTTTGGCCAGAAGCGGTAGGGTACGCTGCTGAGCCAGCCTCCAAGATCCTGATTCAGCCCTTCCGGTACGCCCTTCATGATGGACTGGGCAAGGTGATGGTGGGTATTCACCAACCCTGGCCAGACCACGCAGCCGGACGCATCAATGACGGTTTCCGGGGCCTCCTGTGTGGGGGCGAGGGCGTTGCCCAGCTCGGTAATGTATCCGCCCCGGATGCGCAGGTCCCGGGCATCCGAAAACCCGGTGGACGCGACTGCGACGGCGTTCTTGATAAGGTAGTCCAATGGTTGCTCCTCTCGATGTTCAAGAGCAATGTCCCGAGGTGTTGCCGGTATCGCGCGTTCCTCTGACCGCTTCTACTCTTCTGAATGGTGGTTACCCCGGACTGCAATGCAAGATTGCGGCCATTTGCTGACCGGTTGGTCAGAGTAGGTGCTGCCTCGTTGTCGGCGGTTTTAATGCGCCACGCTGGTGCGAGGCTTCCGAAGGCTGCACTCGAATGGCTCTCCTGAAGCTCGCCCTGATACGCCGTGCAGGCCCGGGCCCCTGAATTTCAAAGCGGTTGCAGAGCTAGTCATATGGCACAAATGCTGCATCTTTTTGCATGGCAGGTCAGGTTCCTCCGGGGATCGCCTGCGAGTCTGAGTAGAAGCAGTCAGGAATCGCCAGACACGCGACTTCGGGTCATTGCTCAGTCGTCGACCGAAAGTGCCTGCAGGCGCGGTTGGCGGCGATGGCCATGCACTGCCTCCCGCATTCCTGCCATGTTTGCTTTCGGAAACCGTTCTAATCATTGGCGATATGCCGGGAGGCACAATGACTCACACTGCAGAAAAATACGCGCTGAAAGAACTGGACCTGGAAACGACCTTTGGTGGTATGGGTCGGGAGGTCGAAGGGGACATACCCGTTATCGATCTGTCCGACTTTGATCGCCGTAGAGAAGAGATCACTGATCAGCTTTGGCAAGCTGCCACTGACGTGGGCTTTTTTCAACTGTCCAATCACGGGCTTGAACTCGACCTGATCAAGCAGGCTTTTGCATTGTCCGAGTGCTTTTTTGCGTTGCCGGAAAGCAGCAAACAACAGTATCCGCTGAAAAAAGGACTGAATTCCGGTTGGGAGTTCAAGTCACAGGTACGGCCGTCCACCGGAACGGCGGATGAGAAAGAGTCGTTCCAGATTACGCTCCCACACATGGATGATCTCTGGCCGAACCAGACGGTGGTCCCGGAATTCAGCCGGGTGATGCTGGATTTCGAGAACCGCGCCTGGCAGCTGGGTATGACGGTTCTGTCGTGCTTTGCCGATCGTCTCGGGTTTGAGAGGGACTTCTTTGGCCGGGCCCATGATCGCAGTTTGGAGGATTATCAGAGCACGCTCCGGTTGCTGCACTATTTGCCCCTGGCCGACGATGCCCGCCTGGATGAATCCATCTGGCGCGCCGGGGCCCATACCGATTTTGATTGCCTGACCATGGTGTTCCAGCAGGAAGGCCAGGGTGGCCTGCAGGTCAGCCCGGGCAAAGACGCCGAGGGCAAAGGTGATGACCGGGAGTGGTTCACTGTGGCGCCGAAAGAGGACCGGATTACCTGCAATATCGGCGACATGCTGATGCGCTGGAGCGATGACCGTCTGAAGTCGACCCTGCATCGGGTCAGGATGCCGAAAGAGGGCGAATACAAGGGGCCCCGATACAGCATGGCGTTCTTCTGTCAGGCGAACAAAGAGCAGGTTATTCAGGGGCCGGGAAAGAAATACCCGCCGATCTCTGCACGGGACTACCTGTTGCAGCGAATCCAGGCCAACTTTGATGCCGCAGAGAAGGCGGCCGAAGCCCGGAAGTAATCGGGATAGAACGTTCCAAAGTGAAAAAGGCCTCCTTCGGGAGGCCTTTTTTCAGGATGATTTCAGGGTTTGTTGTGCTGTAGCCATTGCCCCAGTAGCTGGCGTTCCTCGTTCGTCATGCCGGTCAGGTTGCCCAGTGGCATGTAGTGAGAATCTACCGCCGCCTGGCGTACCTTGTCGGCGTGCATGGCAAGAAGCGACAGGTTCTCCAGTTTGATGCCCGCTGGCGGTGCCTGAAAGGCCGGATGGCCGGGGCTGCTGGCATGACAGGCCACACAGTGGGTGTTGATGAGAGCGATTGCGACCTCATTACTGACCTCCGGGTGGTCGGCCGTATCCAGCGTGGTTGCCGGGGCCGGGGCCACAAGCCAGATCAAGGCAGCGGTGAGCACTGCGGCGACCGCCAATATCCAGGGCTGGTTGATGTCCCTGTGCCGGAGGTTGAAGTAGTGCCGGGCGAAGGCCGTGATGAACCCGATGGCCGCCAGGATTGCCCAGCCGTGAGGGTTTCCATACAGCAGCGGGTAGTGGTTGCTGATCATGATGAAGATGATCGGCAACGTCAGGTAGTTGTTGTGGGTCGAGCGCAGCTTGGCGAGCATGGCCAGGCGAGCGACCTTTTCGTTGGCTTCTTCCCCCGCCCGGACCGAGTCGACCAGCGCCCGCTGTGAGGGAATAATGCCGAGAAAGACGTTGGCCACCATGATGGTTCCGATCACCGCCCCGACGTGGATAAACGCGCCCCGGCCTGAGAACACCTGAAACAGCCCCCAGTCGACGAGAACCAGAATGCCGAACAGAATTAGCGCAAACGCCTTGCCTTTGTCGGCAAGAGGGCTTCGAATCAGGGTTTCGTAAATGGCAAGAACCACGGCAATGCTGCCCAGGCCGATTGCGATGGCGGCACCGGTGCTGAGATCGGCCTTGGCCGGGTCGATCAGATAGCCCGGTGAGCCCATGTAGTAAACAACAAACAGCAGGGCCAGACCGCTAAGCAGGGTTGAATAGGCTTCCCATTTGAACCAGTGCAGTTCCCGGGGCATTTCCTTCGGCCCCAGTCTGTACTTGGCGATCTCGTAAAAACCACCGCCGTGAATGGCCCACAGGTCGCCCTTGATGCCCTCGTTTTTCTTCCATTCCGGTGGTTCCCGCAGGTGATTGTCCAGCCAGATGAAGTAGAACGATGCGCCGATCCAGGCAACGCCTGCGATAACGTGAAACCAGCGGACCAGAAGGGACAACCATTCGCTGAGGTAGGCTTCCATGGCTCAGGCTCCTTGCGTGAAGTAGGTGGTGGCAGCGTCAGTTCCTGCTGCCTGGTGGCGTAGTTCACCGGCCACGATAGAGGCGGTGATGGCTCGGTCGTCGCCCAGAATCATCAGATTGAAGAGAGTTTCGAAGAGCGTGTGTGTGAATTCCTGCTTCATGGCCAACTGCGGTGTTCCGCTCGGATCTAGGACCACGAAGTCAGCAAAGCGCCCGGATTGAAAACTGCCGGTCTGCTGGTCCTGATGCAGGACCCGGGCATTGCCGAGTGTGGCGAGATAGAACGCCTGCCAGGGCGTCAGGGTTTGGCCGCGTAGCCGACAAACCTTGTAGGCCTCGGCCATGGTGGTCAGCATCGACAGACTGGTACCTCCGCCAACATCAGAGGCCAGCCCGACCGAAACCCCAGCTTCGCGGGCTTCCCGGAAGTCGAGGAGTCCGCTGCCCAGAAAGGTATTTGAGGTGGGGCAGAAAGCGATGCGGGTGCCCGTCTCAGACAGTCGTTTGCGGTCTACATCATCAATGTGAATCCCGTGCGCCAGAACGGTGTGATCGCCCAGCAGGCCATAGTGATCGTACACATCCAGATAGCTGGAGCGCTCCGGGAACAGTTCACGGATCCACTGGATTTCGCCGGTATTCTCCGCCCAGTGTGTCTGCACCATGACATCCGGATGCTCTGCGGCGAGCTTGCCGGCGAGCGAAAGCTGCTCCGGCGTCGAAGTAGCGGCAAACCGGGGTGTAATCGCGTAGCGTTGGCGTCCGCGTTTGTGCCAGGTTTCCAGCAGCGAGAGGCTGTCGTCGTAGCTGCTCTGGGCCGTGTCCTTCAGGTTTTCGGGGGCATGGCGGTCCATCATGGCCTTGCCCGCGGTAAGGGCCATTCCCTGTTGCTCGCCAGCCTCGAACAGGGCATGCACCGACTCAGGATGGGAGGTGCAGAATACCAAGCCCGAGGTGGTGCCGTAGCGTAGCAGCAGATCGGTAAACCGGTTCGCTTCAGTCCGGGCCCAGTCCATGTCGCTGAATCGGGCCTCATGAGGAAATGTGTAGGTTTCCAGCCAGTCCAGCAACTGGGCACCGTAACTGGCCATAACCCCCAGTTGGGGCATGTGTGCGTGGGTGTCGATAAAACCCGGCAGGATCAGCTGGTCTTTCCAGTGGGTCACCTCAGTGCCTTCGGGCAATTGGTGCAACCATGCACTGGCGTCACCGGCTACCAGCACTTTGCCATGGTGCTCAATCAGCAGGCCGTCCTCGAAGAAGGCCACGCTGCCCGCCGCGGGCTCCGGTTCATTGCCCGGGTCTTCCAGGAAATGGAGCACTGTGCCCCGGTGAGCCTTGCAGCCCAGTGGAAGATATGGATCTGTCATTGTGGTCATCAGCTCCCCCTATACGTTGAGTAGCCCCACTGATTCAACAGCAGGGGAACGTGGTAGTGGGCCTCCGGATCGTTGACCCGGAACTCCAGGCAGACCTCGGGGAAGAAGGCGTCCATCCCGAGGCTGTGGTACCAGTCGCCGGTCGCAAAACGGAGCTGGTAGTGGCCGGCTTCAAGAGCGGTATCGAACCAGTCCATTACGCGGCCATCGGCATCGGTTGTGCCACTGGCAATGGCGGTATGACCCTGGCCCTGAACCCGATACAGGCTGACCGCCACACCGGCGGCAGGCTGGCCACTGCCGAGATCGAGAATGTGAGTCGTAACGGAGCTTTTTGCGCTCATAGCAGTTTCTCCAGTCGCAATTTGGTCATCCTGGCCTGCTCGCCAATGACCATGGCTTTGATGCTGGCATACGTTGCACGCAGACTGTTGATGTCTCCCATCTTCGGATGAGCCTCAAAGGCATCGAACCAGTCTTGCTCAGTCAGTTTTGGCCAGAACTCATGGCTGCGGGCGAGTCGGGCTTCCGCTTCCTCATGGTGCAGGGCGTTGAGTGCTTCAATGGTCATTCGGTTGTCTCTTTCGTATCGGTGTTCTGGATCAGCCCCCGCAGTTGCCGCCAGGGCAACCCTCGTCGGGCGGAAGTTGTCCGGTGGGGGGTGGTCAGAGCCAGCAGTTCGGCGCTGATCGAGACGGCCACTTCCATTGGCCGTTTACCGGGGACATCAGGATGGCCAACGGGGCAGCGGATGGAGTCGATGGCATCGGCACTGAAACCCCGGTGGTCCAGCCGCTTGCGGAATCGATCTGCCTTGGTTTCTGACCCGATCAGGCCCAGGCTTGAGCAACCGCCGGCGGTTAACAGGGCGCGGCAGAGATCGAAATCCAGTTGGTGATTGTGGGTCAAGATCAGAGCGTGTTTACACGAGCACAGGTTGGGTGCATCACCGACGGGGTCATCCGTGTGGTGGATATGGACATTGGCGGGTACATCAGATGGAAACAGCTCAAGACGTTCGTCCACCCAGGTGATTCGCCAGGGCAGCTGAGCGAGGATAGTGACCAGCGCTTTGGCGACATGGCCGGCCCCGAACAGTATCAGTTCCTGCTCACTCCCCGGGTGTGCTTCCAGTAGTACCGACACGCTGCCGCCGCAGCACTGACCAAGACTGGCGCCCAGCGGGAAGTGTGCGAGGTCGCTGGTATAGTCCTGACGAGCCAGCCTGTCCCGGGCTTGTTGGCAAATCTGGTACTCCAGGTGCCCGCCACCGATGGTGTCGTAACTGTGTTCACCAGTGACCACCATCTTGCTGGCCGGCTCCCGGGGGACCGACCCGGCTACGCCGAGAACAGAGACCAGGGCATAGGGCTCACCGCGTGCTTCGCAGTCGGCTACGGCCTGGTACCAGAGCTTTCGACGTTCCATCAGGATGCCTCCTGCTGCTTGCCAAGCCAGGCCTGGCTAGCGGTGACGGCACCCAGCACCCGTTCTGGTGTGGCGGG
>PBRG01000018.1 GCA_002726615.1 Marinobacter sp. | reverse complement strand
CTCTGCTGACTGGATGAGGCGCCACGCCTTCAACGTCAGTAACTCCGGATCACCAGGGCCGGCACCAACCAGTGCGACCTCTCCTTCGGAGCTATTCGGGTTTTCCGTTACCGGGTTCTTGTGGTACCGAACTGGTGCAGGCTTTGCACCAACGCCCTTCCATGGTGCATCGTCGAGTCTGTCACTCATTGTATTCTGTCTACGCCTCCCATATACGGTTTAAGGACCTCGGGAACCAGGATGCTGCCGTCTTCCTGTTGATAATTCTCCATCACCGCAATCAGTGCGCGGCCAACGGCAAGTCCGGAGCCGTTCAGCGTATGAACGGGTTCCGGCTTATTGGTTTCCGGGTTACGCCAGCGTGCATGCATGCGCCGTGCCTGAAAATCCCGGGCGTTGGAACAGGAGGAAATTTCACGGAATTTGTCCTGGCCCGGCAACCAGACTTCGAGGTCGTAGGTACGTGCGGCCGCAAACCCCATGTCGCCGCCGCAGAGGTCAACCAGCCGATACGGTAGTTCGAGGAGCTGCAGCACTTTTTCGGCGTGTCCGGTCAGCGCCTCGAGCGCCGCTTCGGAATCCTCGGGCCGAACAACCTGCACCAACTCCACCTTGTCAAACTGGTGCTGGCGGATCATACCGCGGGTATCACGGCCGTAAGAGCCGGCTTCGCTACGGAAACAGGGGGTGTGGCAGACCAGTTTCAGGGGCAGTTCGGACGGATCAAGAATGGTATTGCTAACCAGGTTGGTAGCCGGAACCTCCGCCGTCGGAATCAGGTACAACGGCTTCTCCCCGTCCATGCGAAAAAGGTCTTCCTCGAACTTGGGAAGCTGGCCTGTACCAAAGAGCGTGTCTGCGTTTACCAGGTACGGCACGTAGGCTTCCGTATACGCATGCTCGTCCGTGTGAAGGTTGATCATGAACTGGGCAAGCGCCCGGTGCAGGCGCGCAACCGGGCCGCGCATTACCGCGAAACGGGAATGGGCCAACCGAGTGGCGGTCTCGAAATCCAGGCCACCCAGCGCTTCTCCCAATGCAACGTGGTCCTTTGGTTCAAAATCGAAACGCTTGGGGGTGCCCCAGCGACGAACCTCAACGTTGTCGTCTTCGCTGTCTCCGGCTGGCACGGTATCGTCAGGCAGGTTCGGTATGCCGGCGAGGAAGTCGTTCAGTTCCTCCTGTAGTACCCGCAGCCCGTCTTCCGCTTCCGACTTCTGTTTCTTCAGGTCTTCCACTTCGTCCAGTAACGGTTGGATGTCTTCACCGGCCGCCTTGGCTTTGCCAATGGATTTTGACCGGCGGTTCTGCTCCCCCTGCAAAGTTTCCGTTTTCAGCTGGATCGCGCGACGGCGCTCCTCAAGCTGATCGAAAGTGGCTTTGTCAAAGGCGTACCCCTTGATGGCAAGGCGACGGGCGATCTCTTCAGTCTGGGTGCGGACACGTTTGGGATCGAGCATGATTATCCTGTTTCTGTTGTTCACGATTAACTGGGCATTATACCTGCGCGGCGAGCTATGACCACAGCGGGCGGGAGCGTGTGGCAGATTTCAGCGTTGCGGGTAGCGTTTGCGGTCGCTGTTGCGGTTCCAATTATCGAGCCGGTCGCGTTTTTCGGCGAGTTTGATTTCCAGGCCACGATGGACGGGCTCATAGTAACGGCGCTGATGAATGGCCTCAGGGAGATAGGATTCCCCGGCGGCGAACGCTTCCGGCTCGTCATGGGCATAGCGGTATTCATCACCATGTCCCATGGACTTCAACAGTTTGGTGGGAGCATTACGCAGGTGAACGGGCACCTCGTAGTCAGGATCATTGCGGATGTCGGCCATACACTGGTTGAAGGCGGAATAGACCGCGTTGCTCTTGGGCGAAAGAGCAAGATAGGTAACTGCCTGGGCAAGCGCCAGCTCACCCTCGGGGGAACCCAATCGCTCCTGGGCCTCCCAGGCGTCCATGGCAATCTGCAGCGCCCTGGGGTCGGCATTGCCAATGTCCTCGCTGGCAATCCGCGCCAGGCGTCTGGCTACGTACAACGGGTCGCAACCGCCATCCAGCATACGACATAGCCAGTACAGGGAGCCATCGGGGTCGGAACCCCGTACCGACTTGTGCAGAGCCGATATCTGGTCATAGAAAACATCGCCACCTTTATCGAAACGCCTAAGACTGGTTTGCAGCACCTGTTCCAGATGATCAGACGTAATTCTGGCGGCATCGTCTTCATCGGGCTCGGCAAGATCCGTTGCCACTTCCAGAATGTTCAGCGCACGTCGGGCATCGCCGCCCGACGCGGTTGCCATCAGCTCCAGGACACTGTTTTCGACGGTGAATCGCCCTGCCAAACCCTCCGGCGAGGACAGCGACCGCTCAAGCAGTTCCAGAATGTCGGTTTCTTCAAGGTTCTTCAGTACGTAGACGCGGGTACGGGACAGCAACGCACTGTTCAGTTCAAAGGAAGGATTTTCCGTGGTCGCACCGACAAAGATAAAGGTGCCGTCTTCAATGTGTGGAAGAAACGCATCCTGCTGGCTCTTATTGAAACGGTGAACTTCATCGACAAACAGCAGGGTATCGCGACCTTCGCTGCGCTTGCGTTCTTTCGCCCGCTCCACGATGAGGCGAATATCCTTTACGCCACTGAGAACGGCCGAGACTGTCTCAAAGCTCAGATCACTGAGGTTGGCGAGCAGGCGTGCAAAGGTGGTCTTACCAACACCCGGAGGCCCCCACAGGATCATGGAATGGAGCTGTCCCTGCTCAACAGCCCGGCGGAGCGGTTTGCCCTCGCCCACCAGGTGCGCCTGGCCGACGTATTCATCCAGGCTCGCCGGGCGCATTCGCGCAGCCAGCGGGCGGAAACCCTGCTGTTCCGCGAACAGGCTATCCTGCATCAGGCCCCGTCCCGGATCACATCCACGCTGTCAGGGTAATTCAGGGTAAACGCGTTGTCCTCCACCGGAGCGTTCAGGCGAATGTCCTCAAAACTGAGAACGCTCAGCTGCGCCAGCGAATCCTGCATGCGCATTTCCTGAAGTTCACCGTTATGGAAGGTCAGTCTCAGGGACACGAACAGGGAATCCTCGCTTCTCGGTTCCAGTGTGAACTCTCGGGTGCTCTCTCCGGGTGAGCGGGAGGACACGCGGTAGGTCTCATTGAGGTTATCAACCTCACCACTGAGCAGAAGGGCCGGTGTTGTCTGAACACGCTCGTCCAGGTTGTGGATGGTGACCTGTTCGAGGTCCGGATCGTAGACCTCCACCGTTTCGCCGTTGCTGACTACAAACTGGGAATGGGGTTCACGAGTTTCCCAGTAGAACAACCCAGGACGTTTGGCCTTCAGGGAACCCCGGCTCTCCTGAACGCGATTGCCATTTTCATTAACCACAATCTGAATAAAGTCGGACTGGAAGGATTCGTAATTCTTGAGCAACGAAGACAGATCCGCTGCGGCCTTTGCACTGGCATCGTCCGCCATGGCTGGCGTGATCACCGATATCAGGGCGGAAAACGCTGTGATCAACCAAACGGCTTTTGCTGAAACTCTCATGAATCGCTACTCCTAATCTCTCGGTGGCGGTGGTGCCAGAACTTCCCGGGCGCCATTGTGCCCGGCTGCGCTGACCACACCGGATGCTTCCATGGCGTCGACCAGGTTGGCGGCCCGGTTATAGCCGATCTTGAATTTACGCTGTACGGATGAAATTGACACCCGCCTACCTTCGGTAACGAAGGCAACCGCCTCATCGAACAGCGCATCTCCCTCGCTGTCGCCCCCGCCTTCGCTCAGGTTAGGCACGCCAGGCAGGTTCTCGCCTTCTGCCCCATTCAGTACATCGTCCACATAAACGGGCTCCCCACGAGCTTTCCAGGCACTGACAACCCGGTGGACTTCGTCATCGTCGACAAAGGCCCCATGCACCCGCACCGGCAGACCAGAGCCCGGAGGCAGGTAGAGCATGTCACCATGCCCCAGAAGCTGCTCCGCCCCGCCCTGGTCCAGTACCGTGCGGGAATCGATCTTGGACGATACCTGGAATGACATGCGCGTGGGGATATTAGCCTTGATCAGACCAGTGATGACGTCCACTGACGGCCGTTGCGTCGCGAGGATCAGGTGGATGCCTGCAGCACGGGCCTTCTGAGCAATCCGGGCAATCAATTCCTCGACCTTTTTGCCGACGATCATCATCATGTCAGCAAATTCGTCGATGACCACCACGATGAACGGCAGGGTTTCCAGTTCCGGGCGTTCCTGCTCGTCGTCCGCCAGATACTCATCCGGTTTCCAAGTTGGATCGAGCAGTGGTTCACCTGCTGCGGCTGCATCCTTAACCTTACGGTTGTAGCCCGCCAGGTTACGCACACCCAGGCTTGCCAGCAGCCGGTATCTGCGTTCCATCTCCGCCACACACCAGCGCAGCGCATTAGCGGCGTCTTTCATATCGGTGACCACCGGAGCCAGCAGATGCGGAATGCCGTCGTAGATGCTCAATTCGAGCATCTTGGGGTCGACCATGATGAAACGGACTTCTTCCGGAGTGGCTTTCAACAGCATGCTCAGCAACATGGCGTTAACACCCACCGACTTACCGGAACCAGTGGTACCCGCGACCAGCAGATGCGGCATCTTCGCCAGATTAGCCACCATTGGGTTGCCGCCAATGTCGTTGCCCAACGCCAGGGTCAGCGCAGACGAAGAGTCCTGGAACACCCGAGCGTTAAGTACCTCACTGAGCCGGACCATTTCCCGTTCTTCGTTTGGTATCTCGATACCCACTACCGACTTGCCCGGAATCACTTCAACCACGCGAACACTGAGAACCGCCAGGGAGCGGGCGAGGTCCTTCGCCAGATTGGAAATCTTGCTGACCTTGACGCCGGGTGCGGGTTTTATCTCAAACCGGGTAATAACCGGCCCGGGATTAACCTCAACCACTTCGACGGTAACGCCAAAATCCGCCAGTTTTTCTTCCAGAAGACGCGACATATGTTGAAGCGATTCCTCGGAATAGCCCTTTTCCTTATGCTCCTCCGGTGGGTCCAGCAGGGTAATGGGCGGAATCGTGCTTTCAATGTCTTCCAGCAGAGACGCCTGCTTGCTTTTGGCGCCATTGGTGCTGCCTGAGGACGGATCATCGCGCTTGAAGGGCGATATCTTCAGGGATTTTCCGGCCGGCTTGGAGTTCCCCTTTGCCGATGGTTTGGCCACCGGTGTCGTGTCGTCATGGGAGCTGAAGCTTTCCAGTCGCGCTGGTTCGGCATCATCAACTGGCAGTATTCCTTCCAGGCCCGGCTCTTTTCGCTCCGGGCGGGGTGTTGACGCTTTGTCCTTATCAGCTCGGGGCCCAAGGCCCAGCAGGCGCCGCCACCAGGATTTTCCGGTCGCAGGAGATTTTTGGGTTACCACCCTGTCCCGCACCGTGGGTGGCTCTGGTGGCTTCTTCGCGGGTTCGGGCGCAGCCGGGGCTTTAGCCGCTGGCTTCGGCTTTTCCTTGCCGGAAGAGGAGAACAGATTTTTGATGCTGTTAACGGTACGGAGCGTCAGGTTGCCGACCTGATCCATCAACCAGAACCAGGACAGCCCGGTGCTAACCGTCAGCGCAAACAGGAAAATTGCGATGAGCAGCAGGGTCGTGGCCGGCAGGTTGAAAAAGCGCACCATAGCTTCGGACACCGCAGCGCCCAGCACCCCGCCGGACGTCACGCCCAGCCCGAACACCGAATAGAGCGACAATAGACTGGTGGCCGACAGAAGAATCAGCAGGAAACCGCCGAACCGCAGCAGGAACAGCGGCATGTGCATGTCGATGGAATCATTGCGGCGGCGGATCAGCATTAACGCATAGCCGGCGATCATCACGGGAAACAGAAAGGCGACGTGGCCAAAAAAGTCACGCAGAAGACTGGCCAACCAGGCACCGGTTCTGCCTGCGTAATTCTGCACACTGGTGTCGTGCCCGATGCTGGCCCAACCAGGGTCCGAAAGGCTGAAGGTAACTAGCGCCATTCCCAGATAAATGCACAGGGCGATTAGGGCGATTACCGCGCCTTCCCTGGCCCCCTGGGCCAGGAAGCGACGGAACCGTTCCTGTTTTTCGGTCAGTTCGCCGGATTTTTTTGCTTTTACGCTCTCAGCCATGAATGCTCAGACAGTTCCCTGACGGTAATTTTCAAGAGCCTCAAACCCGCGTTGCAGATCGGTCTTGAGATCCTCAATGGCTTCAATACCCACCGAGATCCTTACCAGATTTTCGGTAATGCCCGCCTGTTGCTTGTCTTCGGGGGACAGGCGGCCGTGCGTGGTTGTAGCCGGATGGGTAATCGTGGTTTTTACGTCGCCAAGATTGGCGGTAATGGAGATCATCCGGGTTGCATCGATGAACGCCCATGCCTGTTCCCGGCCACCTTTGACAGTAAAGGCAAGGACACCACCAAACCCGCTTTGCTGGCGTTTCGCCAGTTCATGCTGTGGATGGTCAGGCAAACCGGCATAGAATACCTGGTCCACCGCGCCCTGTCCTTCAAGCCACGTTGCCAGCTCTAACGCATTGTCACAATGGGCGCGCATACGGATTGGTAAGGTTTCCAGGCCCTTAAGGAAAACCCACGCGTTGAATGGGCTCAGGGTGGGACCGGCAGAACGAAGGAAACCGTAAACCTCCTCCATCAACTTGTCGGGACCAACAACCACACCGCCGACACAGCGCCCCTGGCCATCCAGATACTTGGTGGCGGAGTGAATGATGATATCGGCACCATGCTCAAATGGGCGCTGCAGCACGGGTGTACAAAAACAGTTGTCCACGACAAACAAGGCGTCATTCGCCCGGGCCAATCCGGACAGCGCCTCCATATCAGCAACTTCGCACAATGGGTTCGTTGGCGTTTCGATGAAAAGCATCCGGGTTTCAGGACGCACGGCAGCCTGCCATTGCGACATATCCGTCAGACTCACAAAGGTGGTGTCCACACCAAATTTCGCCAGGTACTTCTGGAACAGGACATTGGTGGTACCAAACACCCCCCGTGAGCAAATCACGTGATCACCCGCTTTCAACAACGCCATGCAGGTCGCGAGGATGGCCGCCATGCCGGACGATGTCGCGACCGCACGCTCACCACCTTCCATCGCCGCGATACGGGACTCAAACGCCTGAACCGTCGGATTTGTAAAGCGAGAGTAGATATTGCCAGGCTCTTCACCACCAAACCGCGCTGCAGCCTGGGCGGCACTGCCATAAACGAAACTCGACGTTGGGAATATCGCGTCGCTGTGCTCCAGTTGGCCACTACGGAACTGACCGGCACGGACCGCGAGGGTGTCCACCGCCATGCCCTCAAGATCCGACTCGGGGATCAGAACATGCTCTTCGCGGCGATAGGTCATGACAAACTCCTGTTTATGGCCATGATGGATCAGTCTTCGTCGTTATACAGATCAATAATGCCGTTGTCGGAAGAATCCCCGGCACCGGCCTGGAAGCGGTTTTCGTCGTTGCGAGCGGCCTCCAGTTTGTTGAGGTAGGCTTCGTCCACATCACCGGTGATGTAATTGCCGGTAAAGACGGAACACTCCCAACCCTCAATCTCCGGATTAACGTCATTAACGCAGGTAATGAGGTCATCCAGATCCTGGTACAACAACCAATCCGCGCCGATGAGCTCGCCGATCTCCTGGACACTTCGATCGTGCGCGATCAACTCATTAACCGACGGCATATCAATGCCGTAGACATTGGGGTAGCGAACCGGGGGCGCTGCCGAGGCAAAATAGACTTTGCGGGCACCGGCGTCCCTTGCCATCTGTACAATTTCCTTGCAAGTGGTTCCCCGTACGATGGAATCGTCCACCAGCATGACGTTCTTGCCCCGGAACTCCAGATCGATCGGGTTCAGCTTCTGGCGTACAGACTTCTTCCGCATCTTCTGGCCCGGCATGATAAACGTTCGGCCAATGTAGCGATTCTTGATAAAGCCTTCACGGAACTTCACCCCCAGCCGATGCGCCATCTGCATGGCAGAAGTGCGACTGGTATCCGGGATCGGCATCACCACATCAATATCATGGTCCGGACGCTCCCGCAGAACTTTCTCAGCCAGGGTTTCCCCCATCCGCAGCCGTGCCTTGTACACCGACACCTTGTCGATAATGGAGTCCGGCCGGGCAAAGTACACGTGCTCGAATATACAGGGATAAAGATGGGCTTCCTCCGCGCACTGCTGAGTATAGAGAGTACCATCGGTTTCAATGTACACCGCCTCACCCGGCGCGATGTCCCGCACCAGTTTGAANCCCGCGGCACTCAGCGCCACGCTCTCGGAGGCAATCATGTACTCCTCACCCTCTTCAGTCTTGCGCACGCCATAACAGGCCGGGCGAATGCCGTTGGGGTCACGGAAACCGACAATGCCGTACCCGGTGATCATGGCGATAACCGCATAGGCGCCGCGGCAGCGTTTGTGCACGGCCCGTACGGCCGCAAAAATCTCTTCCTTGGTCGGGTCGAGTTTACCCAACTTCTGAAGCTCATGGGCAAACACGTTCAGCAGGACTTCAGAATCAGAATTGGTATTGATGTGACGGAGATCGGTACGAAACAGGTCACGACTAAGGTCGTCGGCGTTAGTCAGGTTGCCGTTATGGGCCAGCGTAATGCCGTACGGACTGTTGACATAGAATGGTTGCGCCTCGGCAGAACTGGAACTGCCAGCCGTGGGATACCGAACGTGGCCGATACCAACATTACCCACCAGCCGGCGCATGTGACGGGTACGGAACACGTCGCGGACCAGCCCGTTGTCCTTGCGCAGGTAAAAGCGCTCATCCTGAAACGTAACAATTCCCGCTGCATCCTGGCCCCGGTGTTGTAATACGGTCAGCGCGNCGTAAAGCGACTGATTCACGTTGGAAGTACTGACTATGCCGACAATGCCACACATGGATACGGTAATCTCCGAAGCGTTAATACTGAATGTTAGCGGGACGCGGAAGCGGGTTCCACGTTGTCTTCCTGCTGAGAACCGGAGGGGTTATCCTTTTCCCCGCCTGCCGGCCCGAGAAAGCGGGCAAATTCATCTCCGAGGGTTCTTCTTGACCAATCCTCCACCACGGCCAGACGGTCTATCATGACGGACGTACGCCACCAGGTGTCTTCCGAAAGCGGCGTGTAGCGGGTAAGCGCAATCCCGACAATCACCACCACGACGCCCCGTAAAAGGCCGAATCCCATGCCGAGCACTCTGTCAGTGGCGGAAAGGCCGGTCGCCCTGACCAGGTGACCGATCATGTTATTGATTATGGCACCAACGATAAGGGTACCAAAGAACAGAATCGCGAAGGCAGCGACAAGCCGCACAAGCGGCGTTTCAACGGTACTCTCAAGGAGAGATTGCATCTGAGGGTGGAATGTACGGGCAAGGATAAACGCCCCCACCCACGTGATCAGCGAGAGCGCTTCTTTCACAAAGCCACGCTTCAGGCTGATTAGGGTGGAAACCGTTATCAGGGCAATGATGACCCAGTCAATCCAGATCAGCGCATCCATGGAAAACCCGGTGNAAATAAGGAAGCGCGAATTCTATCAGGAAACGTCACCCGACCAAACCGCCCTGTGCGCATAAGTAACAGGAGAAGCCCGGGTTATTTGCCGCCCGAGGTAACCAGGCTGTTGAGACCAAAGGCTTTGTCGAGCGCCTGTTTTGCCCTTTCAGCCTCATCCTTTTCCGCGAAAGGGCCACTGAAAACACGGGTCAGTTCGGTATCACCGCGCGTAACCTGTTGCAGATGGGAGCTGTAACCCTTGTCACGCACTTCGTCACGCAACCGCCTGGCGTTGTCCCCACTGCCAAAGCTGCCTAACTGGACAACCCAGGCACCCTCAAGGGAGCGGGCGTACTCTGCCGAATCGGTGTCGGCGACCGGGCCTTCGGAGCCAGTGCTGTCAGATGATGATGGTTCTGGAGGTGGTTCTGGTGGATTCTGTAGTTCTTCGACGGGGTCAGCAGCGGCTGGCTGTGGCTCAGTATTCGCCATCTCGGCATCGCTTGCTGGCTGGTCATTTGACAGTTGGGGAGCCTGGTCCGGCTCGCCAGAGGCATCACTTTCCTCAAGCCGGTATGCCGGGGCATCGGAAAGCTCCGGCTCGGGCGCATCTACCTCGGGGAATGGCGGTTCTTCCGGAATCTTGATCGTGGTGGATTCGCGTTCAGAGTGTGGCTCATCGAACATCATCGGTACAAAGATTACGGCAAGTGACACCAGTACAAGAGCCCCGATGATTCTTTGTTTCAGTCCGTCCACGTTAGGTTGTCCCCTGTTTGTTCCTGCCCCGCCATCATTGACGACTTTCTGTGCCCGATACTAACCGCCCAATGCGGATAACTCAAAGCTTCGACGACGGAATGAAGGATATTTAAGACGCCGCTTTCCCCAGGGCAATCCGGGCCTGCGCTACCGTGTAGAAGGACCCGAATACAATCACCATATCCTCCGGGCCGGCGCCATCCAGAGCATTCTCCAGGGCCACCTCGACTGAGTCGGAAACTGTGGCTGCAGGCTTCCGAAGCAGTCCACCTAAACGATCAACCAGCTCAAAACCGGACAACCCACGATGAACGCCCAGGCCTGCCAGATGCCACTCGTCAACCACCGAAGCCATCGCACCGGCCACCCCTTCCACATCCTTGTCCGCGAGGGCGGCGTAGACAGCAACAACGCGACCAGGCCCAGACTCCCGCCGCCCGATGCGGGCCGCAAGCCACCTGGCGGCATGGGGATTATGGCCAACATCAACCACAACCTTAGGTTGCTGCTGCAACACTTCATAGCGACCTGGCAACGTCAGCTGGGCGATAACCTGCTCAATGGCCCCGGGCTCTAACTCCGGCTCCAGTTGTCTTACCGCAACAACCGCCGCAGCAAGACTGTGGACGGGAAGTCCGTTGTCGGGAAGCAATACCCGATCGCCGTAGCGCGCCTGCTCCAGCCACATGCTGCCAACTGGCGCAAACTCCGAACCACACGGTACCAGCTGATAAGTTTTACCTGGCCGTTCAAGCTGAACCTTCTGTGCGGCTGTCTGCTGCAACACCGAGGAAGGTGGATCGATATCCGCATAAACAGCGGGTATTCCGGGGCGAAGAATGCCAGCCTTCTCAAAACCGATGACCTCACGGTTGTCTCCGAGGAAGGCAACGTGATCGATATCAACCGAGGTAATAATGGCCAGCTCTGGATCCAGCACATTGACGGCATCCAGGCGCCCACCCAGCCCAACTTCGAGAACCCAATCCTCGACGCCCGCCTCTTCGAACAACACAAACGCGGCAAGGGTTCCGAACTCGAAATACGTCAGCGTGGTATCACGGCGCGCTATCTCTACCCGGGAAAAAGCACGAACCAACTGGTCGTCGCTGGCATCCACCCCATTGATACGTACCCGCTCGTTATAGCTCTGAAGGTGGGGAGACGTATAGGCCCCGGTCGATCGCCCCGAAGCCATTAACAGCCTCTCAAGTGCCGCTACGGCACTGCCCTTTCCATTGGTACCTGCAATGGTGATGATTCGCCCTGACGGATTTCGCCGAAACAACCGCCGCAGCACCAGTAGTACCCGGTCAAGACCGAGATCGATTTCAGAAGGGTGGATCGACTCCAGGTAATCAAGCCACTGATCAAGCGTGGCTTCGACGCCCGGCACGGGAAGGCGCCGGGCGGAGTAACTATTCTGCGGGGACATCGGTTTCAGGTCGTTCCGAGACTTCAAACTCGATGGGCGCTTCCGTGGCTGGCTGGTCCAGATCGGTAAACTTGGCCAACACGGCAGCAATTCGCTCGCGCATCTGATGGCGATGGAGAATCATATCGATGGCACCGTGCTCCAGTAGGAACTCGCTGCGCTGGAAGCCTTCAGGCAGTTTTTCACGAACGGTTTGCTCGATAACACGAGGGCCGGCAAAGCCGATCAGAGCGTAGGGTTCTGCAATATTCAGATCTCCCAGCATGGCAAGACTTGCGGATACGCCTCCGAATACTGGGTCGGTCATGACCGAAATATAGGGAATACCCTCCTGCTTCATGCGCTCAAGCACGGCAGCCGTTTTGGACATCTGCATCAGCGAAAGAATCGCCTCCTGCATCCGTGCGCCGCCGCTGGCGGAGAAACACACCAAAGGAATCCGCTCCTCCAGGCACACATTGGCCGCCTGAACGAACTTTTCACCCACGACCTGCCCCATCGAGCCGCCAAGGAAGTTGAACTCAAAGGCCACCGCCACCAGCGGAATATCCAGGCAGGCACCACGCATGGCAACCAGGGCATCCTTTTCACCAGTGGCTTTCTGGTTCTGGCTCAAGCGATCCTTGTACCGTTTGCTGTCCTTGAACTTCAGTCGATCCCAAGGCTCCAGATCCGCGGAAATTTCCTGCCGGCCGTCAGCGTCCAGGAAAACATCAAGGCGACGACGAGCGGTCACTCTCAGGTGATGTTGACACTTCGGACACACATCCAGATTCTTGTCCAGCTCCGGCTTGTACAAAAACGCCCCGCACTTGGGACACTTCTTCCACAGACCTTCAGGAACTCCGGTCCGTTGTTTGGATTCCGAGCGGATTTTGCTCGGCATGATCTTGTCCAGCCAGTTACTCATGATCTCATCCTGTCCTTTGATGCCTGCGGTAACCTGACTGTCAGGAAGCCAGGCTGTCCAGTGCTTCTCGCATCGGGTGAAGCAGATCCGACAACGCCCGTTTGAGCTGATCAGGATCTGCCTGATTTCGGGCTATTGTATCGACCAGTACACTTCCGACAATTACACCATCGGATACCCGACCGACCGCTGCCGCTGTTTCGGCATCACGAATACCAAACCCAACTCCCACCGGAAGCGCAGTCAGTTCGTGAATATGGGAAACCTTCGAGGCCACTTCATCCACATCGATCTTACCGGCGCCCGTAACACCCTTGAATGAAACATAGTACACATAGCCCGAACTGTGCTCACTGATTGCACGAATCCGGTCGTCCGTCGTGGTTGGTGCCAACAGAAAAATCGCGTCAAGGTTCCGGGCCGTAAACAATGGTGCCACTTCGTCCGCCTCTTCCGGCGGTAAATCCACCGTCAGGATACCGTCAACCCCTGCCTCAACAGCCGCATCGGCGAACTTTTCCTGGCCCATGGCTTCCATGGGATTAAGGTAGCCCATCAGCACCACCGGTGTGGCATTATCTTTCTCGCGGAACGTTTTCACCATTCCCAGAACCTGCCGCAATGACGTGCCATGCACCAGCGCTCTCTCACACGCCTGTTGAATCACCGGGCCGTCCGCCATTGGGTCGGAGAAAGGCACGCCCAGCTCGATGATATCGGCACCCGCCGACACCAGCGTGTGCATCAGGTCAACGGTAAGATCCGGATGGGGATCGCCAGCGGTAATGTACGGAATCAGCGCCTTGCGACCCTGCCCTTTCAAGGCTTTCAGCACCCCTTCAATTCGACTCATGCCTGCTCCTGTGATTATCCTGCACTGCAGTCCGTACTGGCCCGGCGCCTGCCGTCAGATACCGGGCAACTGCTTAAACCTCGATGCCATCCAGTTGAGCGATGGTGTGTATGTCCTTGTCACCGCGACCGGAGACGTTGATCACCACCACCTGGTCCTTATCCATCGTGGCAGCGAGCTTGATAGCGTAGGCCACTGCATGGGCGGTCTCAAGCGCTGGCATAATACCCTCCACCCGTGTCAGCTTCCGGAAACCATCCAGGGCCTCATCGTCGGTCACCGAGACATAGTGGGCGCGGCCAATGTCCTTGAGCCAACTGTGTTCAGGCCCGACGCCCGGATAATCCAGGCCGGCACTGACCGAATGGGTGCCCGCAATCTGGCCGTTCTCGTCTTCCATCAGGTAAGTCCGGTTACCGTGAAGCACACCCGGACGTCCCGCACTCAGCGGCGCCGCATGCTTTCCTGTCTCAATACCCAGGCCACCGGCTTCCACACCATACATCTCCACGCTCTCGTCGGTCAGGAACGGGTAGAACATACCGATGGCGTTGGAACCACCGCCGACACAAGCCACCAGCGCATCCGGCAGTTTACCCGCCTGGGCCAGGGACTGTTCACGGGTTTCGCGCCCGATCACTGACTGGAAATCACGTACCAGCAGCGGATAAGGGTGAGGCCCGGCAACCGTGCCAATGATGTAAAAGGTGTCGTCAACGTTCGCCACCCAGTCACGCATGGCGTCGTTCATAGCGTCCTTGAGGGTGCGCGTTCCGCTCTGGACCGAGTGAACCTCAGCGCCGAGCAGTTTCATCCGGTAAACGTTCAGGGACTGCCGCTTTACATCCTCGGCGCCCATGAACACGTGGCACTCAAGGCCCAGGCGCGCGCACACAGTCGCCGTGGCGACACCATGCTGCCCAGCACCGGTTTCAGCAATGACCCGTTTCTTGCCCAGGAAACTCGCCAGCAGCGCCTGACCGATGGTGTTATTTACCTTGTGCGCGCCCGTGTGGTTAAGGTCTTCACGCTTCAACCAGATTTGAGCACCACCGGTTTCCCGGCTCAGTCTTTCAGCAAAGTACAGCGGGCTGGGCCGGCCGACATAATGCGCAAGGTCCCGATCAAACTCCGCCTGAAACTCCGGATCGTCCTTTAGCCTTTTGTACTCACGCTCGAGGGTCATCAGTGAATCGAACAGGGTTTCGGAGACAAATCTTCCGCCGTAGGCGCCGAAGTGACCCCGTGCATCCGGAAGCGCCTTGAGCATTTCTTCAGTCAGTTTCATCGACACGGTGAACCTCGTTTATAAAATCAGTGATCTTTTCGTCGTCTTTGATGCCTTTGCTGCTCTCCACACCACCACTGACATCGACGGCCCAGGGGCGCACCTGCGCAACAGCGCGGGATACATTATCAGAAGCCAGGCCGCCGGCCAATATGAGAGGCAATGGGCGCCTGGACGGTATCAATGACCAGTTAAAGGACTGTCCGGTACCGCCGTATTTATGCGGATCCCATGCATCCACCAGCAAACCGCTCGCATTACGGTAACGCTCAAAGGCATGTTCAATATCATCCGTTTCGCGCACCCGCACGGCCTTAATCCAGCGAACACCGAAACTGTTGCAAAATTCCGGAGATTCATCGCCATGGAACTGGAGAAGGCCCAGCGGCAACTGTGACAGCACCTCCCGGACGTAAGACGCGTCAGGGTTAACAAACAGCCCCGTTGCCGTTACAAAGGGAGGAACCGCATCAACCAGCCCCCTGGCCGCATCAGGAGTCACATACCTCGGGCTGGGCTCGTAGAATACGAAGCCCAAGGCATCCGCTCCAGCGTTGACAGCGGCAATAACGTCCTGCTTTCGGGTAATACCACAGATCTTGACCCGGGTTCTCATAAGCCGTCTATCGTTGTTTTCGGTGTATGTGAGTCGGACTGCGTGGTCGGTTTTCATCGGCCTCAAACCAGGGTGCGACGAACCCTGGCCCGCACTGCGCTGCCGGGATAGAGAACCCTTCCGGATACCCTACATCCACCAGATACAGCCCATGGGGCGGTGCCGTTACGCCTGCAACAGTCCGGTCCCTGGTCTCAAGTATCTCACGAATCCATTCCGGCCGCTGCTTCCCCGTACCCACGGACATCAGTGCACCGGCGATATTGCGAACCATATGATGCAGGAACGCATTTGCCTGCACATCTATTACGACGAAGTCTCCTTTTCGGGTTACATCAATGGCTTCAAGGAACCGAATGGGCGATCTCGACTGGCAGCCAGCCGCGCGAAATGAGGAGAAGTCGTGCTCACCGCAAAGAAACTGGGCAGCCTGATGCATCAGCGTCGCGTCCAGTGGGCGAAACGTCCAGCTCACCTGACCATGAAGGATGCCCGGCCTTACCGCATGGTTATAGACCACATAACGATATCGGCGATAGGTTGCAGAAAAACGGGCGTGGAAATCATCCACCCCATTACCGGCCCAATGAACCGCGATATCCTGCGGTAATGAGGTGTTGATGCCCATGACCCAGGACCTGGGATTACGCACCGAGGGTGTCTCGAAATGCGCAATCTGGTAACTGGCGTGCACGCCCGCATCCGTGCGGCCCGCACATACAAGCTCAACAGGATGGTCAGCAACCTTTGAAACCGCCTGAGTCAGCTCTCCCTGAACCGACCGCACGCCCGATTTCTGATATTGCCAGCCGTGGAACCCCCGGCCATCGTATTCGAAGGCAAGAGCGACTCGCCCCGCCCCGATGGCGCCGTTAGTGGTCAGTGGTTGTGGCGTTACAAACAATGAAGTGTCCGGATTGGCATGCTGATAACATAAAACAAAACGCCGGCTTTAATTCCGGGCAGCCCGGTAGCCGGCGTTTTGTGTTCCCTGTGCTGATTATATCGAATCAGGACAGATTTTTAAGGAGATCCTGCGCTTCCGCTTTTTGCTCCTCATTTCCTTCCAGAGCCACTTCCTCAAGGATATCCCTGGCTCCGTCAACGTCGCCCATTTCCACGTAGGCTCTGGCAAGGTCAAGTTTGGTTGACGCTTCATCGGTGCCTGTCAGGAAATCGAAGTCATCGTCGTCGCCAAGATCGGCTTCATCGATGTCACCCGCACTGGAACCAGCCTTTGAGGATGCGGAGTCGGACGCCACAGGAGGTTCTCCTGATTCATCCTCCGCGGACTCAGCGGCAGCAAGATCATCATCGCTGAGCTCGGGAAGCTCGTCTTCCACTTCCTCGACGCCTGCGACGACCTCTTCCGGATCCGCAGGCTCCTCGCCAGTCAAGCCGTCCTCAAGACCGAGCTCCTCATCCAGAGGCGTGGAATCGTCCTTCTGAGGATTGGCGCTCGCATCGGTACCGGCGGAATCGCCCGAATCAGCAAACTCTTCCATCAGTGCAAGGTCCTCATCGGAAACATCAAGCTCAAGGTCGTCAAGTTCACTTTGTTCGTCATCGGCAGGCGTTTCATCTTCGCCGGCGACCTTATCCAGCTCGGCATCCAGCTCGTCCAGGAAGGATTCGTCCAGGGAATCCAGGTCTCCCTCTTCCTCAAGATTTCCTTCCTCCAGGTCTCCGTCTTCCAGAGACTCGCTTACCGAGTCCTGGTCCGCCCGATCATCAGTGCGGGTTGTTTCCAGCTCGTCGTCATCCAGCCCCAATGAGTCGAACTCATCCGATTCTTCGAGCGCTTCGCCGGAATCCAGTTCCTCATCCGCGAAATCAAGACTCAGATCATCGCCGTCATCGGAAGTTTCCAACTCCTCGATTGACTCATCCTCAAGTGAGAAATCGAAAGCGTCGTCAGTCTTACTCTCAGCCTCTTCAACAGCCCCTTCTTCCTTATCGGACGTGTTTTCAATGCCAGACAGGTCATATTCAATCAGGTCATCTGGCCCTGACTCCCTTTCGGAACCCTCTGAGTAGGCCTCTTCAGTATCATCCAGATCAGAGAGTTCCGTTTCCAGGCTGCCGAACTCATCCTCAAGCTCATCACCCGCTGAAGAGTCAGAGCGCTCTGAAGCAGATTCATCGAATACCGGATCCGCTTCACTTGAATCGGTATCGAAAGAGTCCGATCTCAACTGCGATTCGAGATCATCAATGCTAGGCATTGATTCAGCCTCTTCCAAACGTGCACGCATCTCGTGCGCTTCGGCGATAGCCTGGTCGTCGCCCAGGGCTTCAACCTCACCAAGCTGCTTCTCAAAGGATTGCCGGTCCTGGGTATCCGCATAGACACCAAGCAGCTTCAGGCGCAGGTCTGTTCGGCTGGGTTCGCGGGAAATCGCGGTTTCCAGAGATTGTGCGGCCTGATCCATACGGCCATATGCGATGTAGGCGTCGGCTTCCGCCAGAGGATCACCTTCCGGCGCTTCCCCACCGTCTTCGTCATCCAGGGTGAGATCGAAGGTATCCGCCTCCGCATCCGTTTCACTGTTCAGCTGGTCGTAAAACGACTTCTCACGATTGGCATTGCGACGCGCCAGCAACAGCAGTAACAGCAACAGAACAACCAAACCGCCGCCGAGGGCTATCTGATACATCGGATTGTTGGTAATCGCGCTAATGATGTTGTCCGGGAAGCCTTTGTCGGGCTCCGCCGGCGATGCCGATGCCTCGCTGGCCGGCTGCTCGGACGCTGGCGCTGCTACCTCTGCGCCCTGCTGACCGGCCTCTCCCTCAGTGGTGGATCCGGCATCCATGCCATCGGACGCCACGTCGTCCTCTGTCATGCCAGCATCATCACCCATCGCAGGTGCGCCGGAACCTTCTTCAGCCTCCGCGACGGTTGCTTCATCCATATCGGTTGCTGCTGGATCAACCACTTCTTGGTCAGCAGCCATATTGCCCGCAACATCCGCACCTTCTTCAACCATATCAGCAGCGTCGCCATCGGAGGACATTTCTGAATCCTCCTGGGCTACCTGCTCAGGCAATGCCTCCGATTGCGGCGCACCTGCAGGATCGCCGCTGTCGCCTTCAGCCTGCTGCATTTCGGCAAGCTGGGTATTTTTCAGTTCGAGCAGGCGCTGAAGTGTTTCTACCTGGTCCTGGAGGTCATCAACCCGACCACTCAGCTCTTCGTTTTCTCGTCGGGCACTTTCGAGCTCTTCCATGGCAACGGCGGAGCCTGCGTCCACGCCGCCGGCCGTATCGCCGCCACCGCCAGCAGAACCACCGTCTTCAGCATCACGAGTGCCGCTATCTTCGCTTGCCAGCAACCTCAGTTCATCACCACCGGCCTGCTCACCACCACTCTGCCCAGAGGCAACTTCGGAATCGGTGGCATCCACGGTGCGCTGTGGAGTCGATAACGCATCGTTCTGCGCGGCCACCTGCCGGTTGGCCTCGGCCGGAGAGCGACTGCGGATCTGTTCGATATCCGGCACCCGCAGCACTTCACCACGCTTTAGTCGGTTGATGTTGCCCGCAATAAACGCGTCGGGATTCAGGTCCTGGAGTGCGAGCATGACCTGTTGCACGGACACACTGCTATCCGGGCGAATGCTCTCAGCAATATTCCAGAGGGTATCGGAAGACCCGGTGGGCCCGAGAGTCCTCGCACGTTGGGTAGTTGTGCGCCGGGGTTCCTGGGATGTCGACCTGGCCTGCTGTTGGCGCGCAGGCTCTGAAGCCTGGGGGGTAGCCGGAGCGGCAACCTCTTCCTGCACACCGGACTCCTCGGCATACACCGGGGGATCAACCAGCACCGCGTATTCCCGCATAAGCCGCCCATTGGGCCACGTTACTTCGAGAAGGAAATTCAGGTAGGGCTCCCGCAATGGCTCACGGGACGAAACGTTCACCACCAGACTGCCATCGCTGGCGGTGGTGACGCGGAAATCAAGTTTGGTAAGGAAATAGTTCCGATCGATACCCACCCGTTCATAGGCCGAATCGGGGGCGATGTTTACAAATACATCACCAGGGTCAACGCCCTCGCTTTTACGCAGACTGATATCTGCGTCCAGAGGCTCATTCAGATAGGACTGTAATTCAATCTCACCCAGACCCAGGGCCTGTGCGATGCCAGAACCGAGCCCTCCCGCCAGAGCCAGAGCAACCGCAAGCTTGCGTACCTTCATGCTTTTTCCTTACCAGTCTCCGTTATTCGTTACTGTTTTTTTCAAACAGAATCGGACGAGGTTGGATGACTTCCGTCTTGATTACTATCGTTATTATGTAAAGTTTTTAATATTCAGCCCGGCAAGTATTGTTGATAAAACCTCTTTTATCAATCAATCAGCCGCAGTCCTTGCACCATTTTTTCATAAATGGTCGGGAACATATTGTTACCGAACGATGATCCGGTATCCCTGAATGGCCAAAGTCCAGCCCCCAAGCACCCATACATGTGCAAAAACCCTTCTGAAAATAACAGGGGCGGAGGCGTATTTCAGCCTCCGCCCCCAGCCGGTTCTCTGAAACCGGACACAGTTGGCATAATCTTGCCCACTGTGGGACTAAGTTACTGCTCCTGCAGTATGCGAAGCATCCGCCGAAGCGGTTCCGCGGCGCCCCACAGCAACTGATCACCGACCGTGAACGCTGAGATATACTCAGGCCCCATGGTCAGCTTCCGGATACGGCCAATGGGAACACTCAAAGTACCCGTGACCTTCGCCGGGGTAAGTTCCCTAAGAGTGGCATCGCGCTCATTGGGAATCACCTTCACCCAGTCGTTGGCTTTCGCCAGGATGGACTCAATCTCGGAAACCGGAAGGTCCTTCTTCAACTTGATGGTCAAGGCCTGGCTGTGGGAACGCATAGCACCGATACGAACGCAGATGCCATCGATGGGAATCGGATTGCTGCTGCGACCGAGAATCTTATTGGTTTCGACGCCCGCTTTCCATTCCTCCTTGCTCATGCCGTTATCAAGCTGCTTGTCGATAAACGGAATCAGGCTACCTGCCAGCGGCACTTCGAAGTGCTCGGTGGGGAAACCGTCCGAACGCATGGTTTCGGTTACCTTGCGATCGATATCGAGGATAGCCGAGGACGGATCTGCCAGCCCATCACTCACGCTGCCCTTCAGCTCACCCATCTGATTGAGCAGTTCCCGCATGTTCTGGGCACCCGAACCTGATGCCGCCTGATAGGTCATGGGAGATACCCATTCAATCAGGTCCTGCTCCAGCAAGCCACCAAGGGCCAGCATCATCAGACTGACCGTACAGTTACCACCAACATAGTCCTTCACACCCTTTGCCAGCGCATCGTCAATCACGTTGCGGTTGACAGGATCGAGAACGATGACGGAATGATCGACCATTCGCAGCGTGGATGCGGCGTCAATCCAGTACCCCTGCCATCCGGCATCGCGGAGTTTCTGGTACACAGCGCCGGTGTAATCTCCGCCCTGACAGGTAACCACCACGTCCAGCGTTTTCAGGGTATCGATATCGAAGGCATCCTGCAGTGTAGGTACGCCCTCTTTGCCGACGTCCGGTGCCGGTTTTCCAGCCTGGGAGGTGGTAAAGAAGATCGGTTCGATATCTGCAAAATCGTTTTCTTCACGCATGCGCTGCATGAGGACAGAGCCCACCATACCGCGCCAGCCAATAAGTCCAACTCGCTTCATGTGCGACCTTTGAACCTCGTTTTATGCCCGCCCGCTACCTGTATCGCTGGCAGGGACAGGATGGATGATCCCGCGACAACCGCATCGCGCTGCCGTCGGGTCTCAAAAACTTGCCGGCCTCAGATTGCCAGCCTCAGAGTGCCGCCAGAACGGCATCGCCCATCTCTCGGGTCGATACTTTCCGGCCGTCAGCAGACATGATATCCGCTGTCCTCAGGCCCTGATCCAGCACTTTGCTGACGGCCGCCTCTATCGCCTCAGCGGCCTTTTCCTCGCCAAGGCTGTACCGCAACATCATTGCGCCACTGAGGATCGTAGCCAGCGGATTGGCTATGCCCTTACCTGCAATATCGGGTGCAGACCCATGACAGGGCTCGTACATACCCTGCTTCTCAGAGTTAAGAGACGCAGAGGGCAACATCCCGATCGAACCCGTCAACATAGCCGCTTCGTCAGAAAGAATATCACCAAACATGTTGCCAGTCACAATCACATCAAATTGCTTGGGTGCCCGGACCAGCTGCATGGCAGCGTTGTCCACGTACATATGGGAGAGCTCAACATCCGGGTATTCCCGGCGCAGGTCTTCCATGATTTCCCGCCACAGAACAGTCACTTCCAGCACGTTCGCCTTGTCGACAGAGCAGAGCTTTTTGCCACGCTGCTGTGCCGCTTCAAAGGCGACACGGCCAATACGACGAATTTCCGATTCCGTGTAGGCATACGTGTTGTAGCCCTGACGCTCTCCACTTTCCAGATCACGCACACCTCGTGGCTGGCCAAAATAGATGCCGCCGGTTAACTCCCGCACAATCATGATATCGAGGCCCGAGACCACCTCTGGTTTCAGTGAAGACGCAGAAGCAAGCTGGGGATACAGAATGGCCGGGCGCAGATTGGCAAACAACTCAAGGTTGGAGCGCAGCCCGAGCAGCCCCTTTTCCGGACGGCTGGCCATGGGGCGCTTGTCCCACTGGGGGCCGCCCACGGCGCCCAGCAGGATGGCATCTGCTTTACGAGCCTTGTCCAGGGTATCGTCCGGAAGTGGCGTATCCGTTTCGTCGATGGCCGCACCGCCAACCAGGGCGGACTCGAAGTGCAGCTCCAGACCGAATTGCTCGTTTATCTTACGCAGAACCTTTTCCGCTTCGGCAACAATTTCCGGGCCAATGCCATCGCCAGGGAGCATCAGGATAGATCGGGACATAGTGATTCCTTGAAGGTCAATTTGTTTTGGGAATACAGGGCGAATCAGCGACCGGCATCAAATAACCAAGGTGCAGTCTTGCGTCTCGACGCTTCGTAGGCCGTTATGACCTCCGCGTCTTCAAGCGTGACACCGATATCATCCAGGCCGTTCAGCAGGCAATGTCGACGGAAATCATCGACCTCAAAACTGAACGATTCGCCAGACGGCGTGGTAACGGTTTTGGCTTCGAGATCGATCGCCAGCTGGTATCCCTCTTCCGCCTCGGTTTCGTGAAACAGCCGGTCCACAATTTTTTCTTCTAAAACAATCGGCAACAAGCCATTCTTAAAACAGTTGTTATAGAAAATGTCGGCGAAACTGGGTGCAATGATAACGTGGAACCCAAAATCCTCAAGCGCCCAGGGGGCGTGCTCGCGGCTGGAACCACAACCAAAGTTGCGCCGCGCCAGAAGCACGCTTGCATTCTTGTAACGATCCTGATTAAGCATGAAATCAGGATTGATCGGCCGCTGTGAACAGTCCTGGTCCGGCTTGCCTTCATCCAGGTAACGCAGTTCGTCAAACAGGTTCGGCCCGAAGCCGGTACGCTTGATGGACTTCAGAAACTGCTTGGGAATGATCATGTCCGTATCCACATTGGACCGGTCCATGGGGGCAACGATGCCCTGGTGTTGCTTTAATGCTCGCATGGTGTGTCTCCTGTGGATCAGTTCATCATCTCGCGGACATCAACGAAGTGGCCGTTGATCGCCGCTGCAGCTGCCATGGCCGGACTGACCAGGTGGGTACGCCCGCCGAAGCCCTGGCGGCCCTCGAAGTTACGATTGGAAGTGGAGGCGCAGTGCTCTCCCTGCCCCAGTTTGTCGGCGTTCATGGCCAGACACATGGAGCAGCCCGGCTCACGCCACTGAAGGCCGGCACTGACAAAGATTTGGTCGAGG
>PBRG01000017.1 GCA_002726615.1 Marinobacter sp. | reverse complement strand
CGGTGTGAGCACGACGGACTACAACATGGGCAGGCTCGGATTCAGGCCGCCAGATGGCAGCACCAACGGTTCTTTCGGCTCCGTTTATACAGACAGTATATACGGCGCAGCGGTGGCAGAGTTTGAGATACCGGCCCTTAGCACCAGTACAGACAGAACTGCGCTGCCAAAGGCGACCAACATTCAGAACTTCAAAGAGCTGGACGACATTTACACCGATAACAACGGGCGCGACCGGATCGGGTATATCGGTTATGCGGACGGCAAGCTCTACGTTGCGACCTATAAAAACTATGACAACAGCTCATCAGCAGAAAATGTGGCCATCTTTGACAATGCCGCCAATTTGCAAGCGGGCGGCAGAGGCGCCATTGAGGTTGTCGGTCGGGATTCGACTGTCAATTACTTTGCACCGATCCCGGCTGAATGGCAGTCAGCACTGGGCGGAACGCATCTGGTAGGGTCTGGCGGCGGCATGAGCATATCGAGTCGCACCAGTTACGGCCCGGCCCTGTTTGCGTTTACGCCCGCTGATGTCGGGCCAACCGACACCACAATCTCCACCGTCAAGCACATGCAATTCCCGCACGATAAAGGCGATGGGCAGCCGGGAGCTTTGGCAACCGACATATACCCTCGTCCTGTTGATTGGGAAGAAAACAACGTCCACCCCGAGTGGGACCAGTACAACGAGTCCGTTACTCGCCATTACCTGAACCAGCTTGGTTTTGCGACCTATGAAGAATGGCGCACCTCCAGCCCCCGAACTGAGTGGTCAACGCTGACACCGCCTGACCCATCTATCGTGAACGATCTTTGGGTGAACAACTCGCACGGCGTTTGCCACCCTGAAATCGGGTTTATCGTTCCAGGCACAAGCACGTTCTTGGCGATTGGGCGAATGTCAGGGCGCAGATACGGCATCGGCTATAAAGAGATCGGCTTTCAGGGTGGCAATGCGGACAACGGCGGGGCGCCGCTGGATCGGACAGACCGGGACAACTGGTTCTGGGCGTTTGACCTTAATGAAGTAGTGGCCGCTCCAAACTCCTATTCAACGCAACCCTACGATTACGGCGTGTTTCAGAACAACCGCTGGGCGGATTATATGTTTGACGATGTGAACGGAATGGTCAGCGGCGGCGCTTACGACCCGGACAACGACCGCCTCTATGTTGCTCAAAAGTACGAAGGCGGCGGCGTTATTGAAATTGTTGTTTCAGTTTACTCACTGGGGGTTCAGTCATGAGCGAAGTCATTAATTTTGACCCGTCTGGACTTGCCGATGGAAACCTAAGCGCCCTCGCGGATTGGGAAAAGCACAAGACGGATGGCCCCGAGATTGTTATTACGGGTGGAGTGCTCAAAAACGGCACTCCGAACAGTGAGGCCACCGCTCAACATACGGCTGCGCATACAGCAAACCATTACGCTGAAATCACTTTCGGTGGTGTGAGGAATGGCAACCGGGCTGGTCTGATTGTTGCAGGGCAAGCACCGGACACCACTCAATACTTCTACATGTCACACATCACGTTCAGCTCAGAGACGAGCGGGACACTCCGTGTAGCCAAGAAAATCGCGGGCGTTTATACCGGCAATTCAGGTGGTTCAGGCGATGTTTACCCTGACTCTGTGCTTCGGCTTATTCGGGCCGGTGATGTGGTTCGCGCCTACGTGGACGGCGAGGAAAAACTGAACTTTTCTAATGCCACCGCAAGCCAGTTGCCGGGAGGTCAGCCCGGAATCTTGCTGGAAGACGGCAGCACTATCGAGATTACGGGTTTCAGATCCGGCAATGTGACCGGGACAGTCAGTAGTTTTAGTGAGCCAGGCGAAGTCCCTGCCCAAAGCCACCCAACCAATGCTCCGCTGTCAGTTCAGATGGTGAACAGCATTGGCGATCCAATATTCACCAGCAGCGGAACCATTACCGCCTACAAGGGAGCGGGCTTGCCCCCGGGCATAACCGTGAACCCTACGACCGGTGAAATGTCAGGAACGCCAGTTGGTGGTTCGGAGGGNACTTACAGCGTTCATGTATGGGCAGAGGATGACCAGGGCTGGGTAGCGGGTGAGCAGTTTGACTGGACGATTACCACGGGTGCAGCAGACACCACCGCCCCCACAATCACCAGCGGAAGCGTTCCGACGGCAGGCGACAAGATAGCCGTTCAAATGTCCGAAGCCATGCAAGTCGGCGCCGGTGGCTCTGATGGCTGGACAATCAGCCTTGGTGACGCAACGATCAGCTCCGCTGCGGTCGATGGCACTGACAACACGATTATAAACCTGACGCCCTCTCGGACGCTTCTTAGTGCAGACAGCTTTACCATTGGCTACACGCAGCCCGGTGACGGCTTTCAGGATCAGGCATCAACGCCGAATGATTTGGCGACACTCACCGGGCAGGCTGTTGCCAACAACAGCACGCAGGTGACAACCGTCCCCGGCATTTCCGCAATCACCGTTCAGAAAGACGGCACAGCGGTTCAAGCCTCTGATTGGGCAATCAACATCGCTCTCGTCTCGGACGGCACGGAAGTTTACTCAGGGTCAACTATCTCAAGCGATGCCAGCGGCGTGATCTCCGCGATCAATACCACAGGCGGCAGCGTGGGCGATTCAGTGAGAGTCGAGGGCTACAGCAGCGCCAACAATTACGGGTTTGTCTTCACTCAGAACCTGGAAGATAACGCATGACCACCGTAAACGTCAGCAGCCTATCGGGCAGAACGGTTCAGGTTTCCTATTTGGGAGCCTATACCGCTGCCCTGTCCATCTCATCCGCTGACAATATCACCAGTGAAGGGCAGACAGCGACCTTCACCCTCGCGAACAACTCAGGCGCACCCACTGGCGCAACCCTGAGCGGCACAGACGTAGGTACGCTGACTCTGGTTAGCGGCTCCACCTACAGCTACACCCCGCCCCTGCTTCCGGATGACGCAACGGCGGATCTGGTCGTCAGCGTAGACAGCACAACCGTCAGCACGCAGATCAGCTATGCGAACAGCTATCCGTATGTCCTGACCAACCACGGCACGCCACAGCCCAACTCCGTTATGGAGGGCAACCAGTTTGGCTCTACCCAGCCGGTAGAGCTGAAGGTCATCACGGATACCGACGCCGCCATTGCCGATATTGACTGGCAAGCGATGAGCGATAACCAGCAATGGCTGACGGATATTCGTAACGCCAGCTCCGTGACCAGCGTGGCTGATGGTTCAACCTCGTTTACTTTGGGCTATTACGTTCAGGAAACCGGGGCAACGGGCACCTTTGAGCGCACCGTCACCACCACGGACACCTTGAGCCCTGCCATTGACTCAGTGAGCGTCCCGACAGCGGGCACATATCACGCGGGCGATGTGCTGAGCTTCACGGTCAACTGGAATGAGAACGTCACGGTTACGGGCACGCCCGCCCTGAACCTAAGCATTGGCGGATCGGCAAGGCAGGCCAACTATGCTTCCGGCTCGACCACTGCGGCCCTGGTGTTCACCTACACGGTGCAGGCCGGCGATGTGGATGCCGATGGCATCGCAGTCTCCAACCTCTCACTGGATGGCGGGACAATTCAGGACGGCGCAGGCAATGACGCCTATCTGACGCTCAACTCAGTTGGCGACACCTCCGGCGTGTTGGTCGATGCCGATGCCGCATTGATTCAGTCGGTGGCCGTGCCCACTGCCGGCACCTATGTCCCGGGTAACTCTCTGGACTTCACCGTTACCTTTGAGGCAGCTGTCACCGTTACCGGCACACCAGAACTGCTGATTGATGTGGGTGGTGAACAGAAATCTTCAGCCTATGTCTCCGGCTCTACCACCACGGCGCTCCTGTTCCGTTATACCGTCGCCTCTGGTGATCTGGATACGGACGGTATTGGTGTATCAAGCCTGAGCCTGGCCGGTGGAACGATCAAAGACCAGTACAGCGTTGATGCCAACCTGGCATTGAACAGCGTGGCTGATACCTCGGGTGTGCTGGTTGATGGTGTTGGCCCGGCAATCTCGGTCAACCCGCTGACCACCCTGGATACCAGTCCCATTGTCTCAGGCAGTGCAGGCGATGCGACCAGTCTGACTCTTGTTGTGACTGGTGTTGGCACCTATAACCCAACTCCCTCCGGTGGCTCATGGAGTCAGCAGTTGCCTACCCTGGCACTTGGTGACTACCCCATGACGCTGAACGGGCAGGACGCAAATGGCAATGCGGCGGTTGAGGCCAGTGCAACTCTGAGAGTGGTCGATGAGATGGTTACGACGCCCAGAGGCCTGTTCCAGCCGCTGTTCCGATCACTGACTGGACCCGTTAACCAAACACTTTTCAGGTGACCATGATGACCAATACGCTTTCACCGGATCTGGACGATCAGCAGTACCTTCAAAACCGTACCGTTCCGCGTCAGCGGTTTAACCACAACGAAACCGTGAACGATGCGACTGGCCAGTGGCTGATCCTGCCTGCCGGTGTAGGTGATCTGTTTGTCAGTGTTACACCAGCAGCTGGCACAGCCCGAGTGGAATACACCCAGGATGATCTGCAAGCCGTTGAAGCTGACACGGCTGTTGGTAAGCCTTGGTCAGAAGGAGACGTAAGCGGCTACACCGATTCGCTCATGGTGAACGCTGTCACTGCCATCCGTTGTGTTGCCGATGGTGGTTCCACGGAGTTCAAGGTCACGGCCTGATGGGCGCGGGTCCTTCTGGCGGGTGGCTCCACTGAGGGGGCGCAGACTCGCGGTTTTTTCGCAGACTTGGCGCAACCTTGGCCTTCCTTCCTTGGTTTTGAATCAGAGAGTTAGCAATGGGTAAGCGAGTAAACAAGCGAGAGCTCGCTGAGATCTTCGGTATTTCCGAAAGGTCTTTTACGGCTTACCAGAAAGACGCTTCGTTCCCGATCGCCAAGGCAGGCGGTCGCGGACAGGCGAATGAGTACGACACCCAGGATGTTCACGAGTGGCTGATGGAGCGCGCGGTTAACGGCGCCCGTCATGAGTCAGCCCGTGAGCGCCTGGAGCGCATCAAAGGGGACCGCGAGGAGCTGGCCCTGGCGAAGGATCTTGAAGAACTGGTACCGGCGGTACTGGTGGGGGCTCGATTGGAATCCGTGGCGTTGTCTATCCGCACTGAGCTGCTGACGGGCAACCCGAAACTCAAGACTGAGATCGATACGCTGTACGACATCGATCTCGATATCGAGCTACTGAATGAGCATTCTCGATCCGTCCTCCGACAGCTGGCAGCGCTTGGCCGCGAATCTGGACCGGGTGATGGCCCAGGCCATGGCCAAGTTCCGGCCACCGGAGAAGATCAGCTCAACTGATTGGGCCAACAAGCACCGGTACATTGCCCAGGAGAGTAGTGCCTGGTCTGGAAAGTACTCCACGGATCTGACGCCGTGGGTGCCTGGCATTCTGGATGCGCTGGATGACTCTGCTGTCAAGAAGCTGGTGTGCCGAAAGTCCTCTCAGGTTGCCTGGACTGATGGCGCCTGGAACAACTACCTGGGCCGGCGGATCCACAACGATCCATGCCCGATCGTGCTTCTGTTCCCGAAAGAGAAGACGATCCGGAAGTACCTGGATCAGAAGTTCAATCCGATGATTGAGGTTACGCCTGTGCTGCGGGCCCTGGTGGATGTCTCGACTTCTCGCAGTTCTGGCAACCGCAACGACTTCAAGAAATTCCCGGGCGGGTTTCTGGCCCTGGTGGCCTCGAACGCAGCCGACAACGTGAAGTCGCTCTCGGCGCCGGTGGTCTGTGTTGAGGAACCGGACGACTGTAACACCAGCGTCAGCGGGCAGGGCGATTCCATTAACCTCCTCGAGGAGCGGGCGAAAACCTACGAATACCGGAAGGTGATCTTCGGCGGAACGCCCACGGTTAAGGGCCTTTCCCGTGTTGATGAGGCCTTCGCCTCCAGTGACCAGCGCATGTTCATGGTGCCTTGCCATGAGTGCGGTGAAGAGCACGTGCTCAGCTGGGACAACGTGATCTGGAACGAAGACGCGCCGGTTGCGGATGAGGTGCTGGGCAAATCTCAGCCTGAAACCGCCCGCTATGCCTGCCCGCACTGCGGTGTGTTGTGGCGTGATATCGACAAAAACCGGAATGTGAAGAAGGGCTACTGGAAACCCCACAAGCCGTTCCGTGGTACCGCCGGCTTCTACATCAACGAACTTTACAGCCCGTTCCCGGGCTCGAAGCTGCCACTGCTGGTGGAGAAGTATCTCAAGGCCCAGCATCACCTGAACCTGGGTGATGACAGCTACATGATCGGCTTCGTCAACAACACCCTTGGTCTCTCTTACGAGTACCGGACAGACGCTCCGGATACCGACACCCTGCGCGAGCGGGCAGAGGAGTACCAGGAACTGACGGTACCGGCCGGCGGGCTGGTGCTCACCGTTGGCGTCGACGTTCAGCACGATCGCCTGGCCATCATCGTTCGTGCCTGGGGCCGTGGAGAGGAAAGCTGGCTGGTGTTCTGGGGCGAGATATACGCTGCTGGCAGCTGCAGCGACAAGGCAGATCCTGTCTGGGATGAGCTGGATAAGTTCCTGTTCGGCGCCTATCGGCATGAACTCGGCTTTAACCTTCAGGTGTCCGCGGCGAGTATCGACTCTTCCGATGGCCAGACCAACGACGCCGTTTATCACTACGTGCGCAGCCGGCGTGGTCGGGGCGTGAAAGTGATGGCGATCAAGGGTGAAAGCAACAACCTGAACCGCGAGATTGTCACCCCAGCCAAGAAGATCGATGTAAACGCCAAGACCACGAAGGCCAGCCGTTACGGGCTGCCGGTGTTCATGGTAGGTACCGAGAAGGGCAAGGACCTGATCGACGCTCGGTTGAAGCTCACCGGCAACGGTCCGGGCCGGATGCACTGGTACCAGGGTGTGAGGGATGACTACTACAACCAGATAACGGCTGAGATCAAAGCGCCGGATCGCAGGCGAGGCGGCCGGAAGACCTGGCAGCCGAAAGCCGGTGTGCGCAATGAGGGGCTGGACTGCGAAGTGTACGCCCTCCATGCAGCCAGAACTGTGAAGGTTCACGTTCGCAAGCCGGACCAGTGGGATGCCCTGGAAGCGCAGCTGATGCAGGGAGATCTGCTGGCACCGTCAGTAGCGGCACCAGTTCCGGAGAAGCCGACACAGAGAATCGAAACCAAACCCCAGAATTCAAAGCCAGAAGGTGCAAGCCTGGCTGATATTGCCCGGAGAATGCGATGAGTCTTGAAACCCAGCTGCTGGAGGCCCGCAATGCCTACCACAACCTGCTGACCGGGCAGGCCGTGGTTCGCATTCAGCGGGACGGCAAAACCGTTGAATTCTCCCAGGCCAGCAAGAAAGACCTGGCGGCCTACATCGACAGTCTGGAACGCCAGATTGGCGGAGTTGGGCGCCGTCGTCCTGCGAGGTTCATTCTGTGAAGACTCCAGAAATCAGCTTTGTCGACAGTTCAGGCCAGCCGATCCGGAAGGCTGAGAGCTACACCGGCACCGGTACCGGCTTTGGTGGCCAGCTGCAGCGCTGGAACCCGCGCGCCAAAACGGCGGATGCGGCCTTGCTGCCAGACCTGAAGCGTGGCAATGCCCGTGCTGAAGACCTAGTGCGCAACCATGCACTGGCCAAAAACGGCGTGCAGCTGCACGTGGATAACATCGTTGGCCACATGTTCCGGCTGAGCTACAAGCCGAAATGGCGGGCGCTGGGCATGAGCGAAGAGGATGCCCGGGCCTTCGCGAAAGAAGTGGAGGACGCCTTTACCGAATACGCCGAAGACCCGATCAACTGTTACGTGGATGCCGAGCGCAAGCGCACCCTGACCATGATGTGTCGGGAAATCACCGCCACCCACACCAGCGCCGGCGAGGGCATGGCCTCCGCCGAGTGGATCACGGGCCGGCCCGGTGCGCTGTTCAACACGGCCATCAAGCTGGTGAACCACCACCGGGTGTGCAACCCGAATCACGCACCGGACAACAACAGCCTGCGGGCTGGGGTGAAGGTCGACCGCTTCGGCGCGGCCGTGGGCTACTGGGTTCGCAACCAT
>PBRG01000016.1 GCA_002726615.1 Marinobacter sp. | reverse complement strand
GTATAAACACCTCACCGAGCCGTTGACCGGTCTCATGCTGTAGGTGCAAGCCCTCTTCCAACTGAATTTCGGAAAGGTATCCCCGGTTTATCAGCAACCGACCGAGACGGGATTTTTCTTCGAAGCCCTGACGGATTTTCAAGGTATGCCTCCAATAGCTTTACAGTGATTGCCGTACAACCTGGCTCGGTCAGAGAGCATCAATGACACTGATGCGACAGAAGATTAGCTGATAGTCATGAACTCCGCAGGGAATATGCCCGACTTGACAAGTATTATCTGCTAACATCCTGCAACAGACTGGATTCATGGGGACAGTATCGCAGCAAATATTCCCATAGCTAACGACTATTCCCTGATACTAACAACGTGAGCCATTATAGAATGACAAATTCCGTAAAACCGTTTCGATATGTGATGAAAATCGCTCTATCTGTAACCTTCATGCTGGGTGTTGCGAATTGCCTGGCGGCTGATGGACAACAAAACGAGCTGCCACAGGTGATTATTGAAACCAGTGAAGGTGCCATTGAGGTGACCCTGCGCCCGGACATCGCTCCCGAAACCGTTGAGAATTTCATCACCTACGCTAAAAATGGATTCTACGAGGGAACGCTGTTCCATCGGGTCATTCCGGGTTTCATGATCCAGGGCGGCGGTTTCGACCAGGATCTCAAACAGAAGCAGACTCGTAGCCCTATCCGGAACGAAGCCAAGCCAACCGCCAAGAACCTTCGCGGTACGATCGCCATGGCACGCACAAGCTCACCGGACTCCGCCACCTCCCAGTTTTTCATCAACCTGACCGACAACGGCTTCCTGAACGCAGGTGTCCGCGGCCCGGGCTACGCGGTATTTGGCAAGGTGACAGGCGGAATGGGGGTTGTGGATGCCATCGCCGGCAAGAAAACGGTCAGATCCCGAGGCATGGCAGATGTGCCGCAGGACCCCATCATTATCCGTAGCGTTTCGGTGCGGAAAACCGATACGGCTGCAGAGTAGACCGTTAAGCCTACTGACCGGATACAATGATCGTGACTGACCCCAGGCTACCGTCCATTGCAACCGCCGACATTGATTGGAGTAATGGCGCACCCCGCTGTCGCCGCTTTGGCGATGTTTACTTCTGCAGCGAGAATGGCCTTGAAGAAACACGACATGTGTTTATCGACCAGAACCGGCTTCGTGAACGTTTCTCCTTATTGACCGCAGCCTCCCCCTTCGTCATAGCAGAAACAGGGTTTGGCACTGGCCTGAATTTCCTCGCAGCCTGGCAAGTCTGGGATGAAACAGCCACACCACGCAACGGTTGCCTGCATTTCGTCTCCGCCGAACGTCACCCGATGACTCACGACGACCTTGCCCGAGCACTTACTCTGTGGCCAGAGCTCAAAGTCTACGCTGACCAACTGCTTGAACAGTATCCTGCCCCCACCTCCGGCGTCCATCGCCTGGTGCTCGCCGGTGGTCGCGTCAGGCTGACACTGTTTTTCGGCGACGTAGCCGATGCCTGGCGCGAGCTGGATTTTCGGGCGGATGCCTGGTTCCTGGACGGTTTCGCGCCCGCGAAAAATCCGGGCATGTGGACGAGTGAAGTCATCGACGCGATACCGGGCCACAGCAAGCCCGGCACGACTCTCGCCACCTTTACATCCGTTGGCGAGGTGCGGCGACGGCTGATTGCGGCTGGCTTCACCATGCGGAAAGTTCCCGGATTTGGCCCAAAATGGGACATGTTGGCCGGCACACTGGGAGACGCCACCAGCCCAGAAACACCGCCAGCCGCGAACGACGTTGAGTCCATTGCCATCATTGGCGCCGGAGTTGCTGGCAGCCTGCTGGCCCGGAATCTGGCGGAGCGTGGATTGCATGTTACTGTGATTGACCGCGCTCAAGAGGCTGGAACAGCCGCCTCTGGCAATATCCAGGGTGCGCTGTATGTCAAACTGGGCATCGAGTTCAATGATCAGGCAAAGCTCGGCCTCTCATCGTTGCTGTTCAGTCAACGCTACTATCAACAGTTCGGCGGCGAGTACTGGCACCCTTCCGGGCTTGTTCAACTGGCACACAGTGACAGCGAGCAAGACCGCCAGAACCGTTTCATCACCCGCAACGACTACCCCAACGCTGTATTGCAGCAGATCAGTGCGGAACAGGCGTCCGATCTTGCCGGCATTCCGCTGACTCGGGGAGGCCTCTGGTTCCCTCGCAGTGGATGGCTTGAGCCCGGCGGGCTTTGTCGGGCGTTAATGGCGCATGAGCGAATCTTTCAGTGTTTTGGTTTTGATGTCCATCGACTTACCCCCTGCAATGGCAAATGGCATATTGCGGGCAATGGTGAACAGGATGTTGTAGTCGATCGGGTGGTGATATGCGCCGGCCATCAGACACCGGACCTTATTCCGCTGAAGGGTGACTTCCGTTTCCGTGCGATTCGAGGGCAAGTGACTCACTTGCCGGCGACGGCGGTGAAATGCCCTGATGTGGTGGTGTGCGGATCTGGGTACCTCAATCCCGCCCACGGCGGCATGACGCTGGCGGGTGCCACCTTCGATCTTCATGACCCATCGCCGACCCTGTCTATCGAAAGCCACCGGGATAACCTTTCGATGCTCGATGCGATGGTACCGGGCGCGATGGACGGCGACGCAGGCGAGCTTGATCCCGCGAGTCTTGATGGCAAAGTCGGGTTTCGATGCACCACCCATGACTATCAACCGGTCGCTGGTCCGCTAATGGATGCCCGTAACCAACCACTGGAAGGAATCAACCTGTTTACCGGGCTGGGCAGCAAGGGGCTGAGTTACGCTCCGCTGCTCGCAGAATATCTGGCTGACCGACTCTCAGGGCAGCCCTCCTGCATACCCAGATCCCTCGCAAAACGCGTGGCAACGGACCGCTGCCACCGAGTAGATATAACATCGCAGGAAACAATCAGCGCCTGAAGAAATCAAACCTTCTGCCGATAACCGGAAAAGACCCTGTCACAACCGGAGCAGATCATTATGTCCATTCATGTCAGTGAACCCGGCAGACCCGTCGGAACACGCCTGCCGGAGATATTCCGGGGTCGCCGGGTGGGCGATGTCACAGAATTAAGTGAATCCCATAATATTGACGTTCGGCACAGTGAAGCAACCGACGCCGAATTCCAGCTTGCGGCCCGCTCCGGCCGCCAGCGTGCCATCGAGGAATACGGTGCTGCAGCATCCGGTGAATCCAAAGAGCGACGGGCCTACCTGCCGGTATCCCAGATCTGCACCCCTGCCCTGCATTCTCTGCCAGCCACCGCAAGCGTCGCTGATGCGATGGACGCCATGGATGAAAACGGCGTTAACCATCTCGTGATTACGGCAGATGGCAACGTAGCGGGGCTCGTGGATCTACGCTGGTTGCTGGCCTGGCTGCACGAAACCGATGCGAACGCCATGAGTGCCAGTTTCGTTAATATTGAGTTACCGGCCTTCCTGACCTCGTCTCCCGAGACCGATGCCCACCAGTTGGCAAGACTCATGCTCGCCCATCAACTGAATGCCGCTCTGGTGGTTGATGAGAGGGGCCAGTCAGCAGGCATCGTCACCAGCACCGATTACCTGAAGCTGTACGCGAACGCCAGCCGGCACGAGGGTAGCGTTTAGCCGTGGGTAGATCTACCGCACTCGATTAATGCAACGATAGCCCCTCTCCAGTAAACAGCCGAACCTCCCAGGTCTCAGACGTACCACTTTCGATTTTGACCAGGGCGGTTATTTCGTCATCGCGGTAATTTTCCAACCGTTCTATTTCGCCCTCTGCCCCATTCAGTGGCAACTGCGTTCTCCATTTCCGGCTGCTGTCATTGTCATCATCGCTGCTTTCCTCAAGTGAAATCCGCGCCAGGATGGGATTGATCAGGCTATTTCCCTCGCTTTCGCTGAAATTACCGTTGGTACTTCCTGCGACCAGAATATCCCGGTCGTAAGTGCGCACCGCACGCAGCGATTCAGTGGATGCATCATCCCCATCATTGAAAGTAAAGGCCCGAGTTACATCACCCAACGCCGTGTAGGACAACGCAAAGCCTGCCTGGCTGTTGATCTGACGGCGCCGTAATGAGCGGTTTCCATCGCCAGACTCGACGCCATAATGGCCGTCACCCTGGCCCACCAGCCAGACATTGTTGGTCCCGTAGATGCCGTCGGACAGGTTTTCGTTGCCGGCGGTTCCCCGCTGCCTGACGTTAATCGTGCTGTCTGCGCTGGAGGCGATGAAAAAGAACGCGTCTTTTCCGCCGAGCTGGGACTGGCCACTCACCGCGCCCGAGGAATCACCGATCAGCAGCGGACCGCTGGTGGAGGTACTGCCCCCTACAACCGACTCATCATGGCCTGCCGATCCTACCTGTCGTGTCCAGGCAACCACCGGCACAACCGAATTGCCATCAACGGTGGTGTCGATTCTCTGGAGAAAGCTGTCCACACCACCAGCGGCGGTTTCGTTCGGCCACTGGCCATTGGTTTCCCCGGCNTTCACTACGTAACCNCCGTCTTCATCAATCCCGGTCCACCTGGGAATGTCATCACCGGGTGTGCCGGTCACAATGCTCCAAACCGGTACATAACTGTCCGGATCCTGTGCGGTGTCGAAGAAATAAAGCAGGGTATGAGCGTCCACACCGTCGCCGCCAGGGGTACCGTCCGGTGCCTGTCCACTGCCGAACGAGACGACGAATTCATAGCGGGTAACATCGTCCTCCCCTTCCTTGACCTCACGCTCGACAAAACCGATAACCGGTTCCGCACCCGGGGCAATGGCGGCCTCTGACAATCGCTGTTCCGTTATTTCCCCTTTCTGCGTGACGATACGCACCCAGGGACGGTCACCATCATCGATACGATAGCCGGCAATGAAAAGACGGCCGTTGTGCCCAAAAGCCGTGTCAGTGGGAATAAACGACGTACTGTTGCCCACCTCAAGCGATGAGGTCAGTTCGTTGATGTTCACCCGCAGCTTGTCAGCATCTGCCGAGGCGGCAAAATTCTCCCGTCCCGACTGATAACGTTCGTCCAGACCCAGCAGAACGAAGCGATCGTTCTCCAACTGGCCGTTGGTGTAGTCGTCGGGAATGCGGATGCGAAAGCGCATTTGCTCAACGCCCTCGGCAAAGGTGAGAAGATCCCCTTCCACCCAGTCGCCGTCCGCATTCCGGACTTCCACAAGGAACTCCTCGCCCAGGAGCACATCGGAATCATCATCCTCGCCCAGCTTCACACTGAAGGCGCCGGCCCGTTCGCCGCTGATCAACGCAACATACTCGCGAACAGCGCCGACGTTAAGCGCATCGCGGGTTCCGCCGGCCAAGGTTTCCAGGCGCACGGCCGGTTCATTGTCCGCTATCCGCAGCAATTCCCTGACACCGGAATTGGAACTGCCAAGCCCGGCAAGGCCAGACCTCACTTCGGTCAGCCGGATGTTCAGGGTTTCCAGGGGTTCGGCCTCGGTGTCCTCAATGACTTCCAGGCGGATGTAACATTCGGTGATTCCGGGTTCCAGAGTGATTACGCCTTTGGATAAAAATCCGTCATCGTCCGGCTGATACTGAAGATAGGAAGGCACCGGTAAGGTCGGCTCACTCTGCGTGCCCAAACCGACAATGTCCTTACCGATGATTGCCTCGTTGTCGTTGGCGGCGCCATTCTCACAACGCTGATGAGGGGGATCAATATCCTCGTCACAGCGTTGTGGATTGAAGCTTGAGTCCAGTTCAAAGGCCACCGACACACGGGTGACAGAGGGCTGATCAAGCAGTACGCGCACAAGAACGGGATAGGTGTCGCTGGTGCGTTGAACGGTCTTGACGACGGCACCATCATCGTCGTATTCGTTTACCTCGTATGTCTGGCGACCGATTTCTCCGACATCCGGAGCCTCGCACCGATTATCACGCTCCTCCGGCGCCTCAAATGCTTCTCCCTCGGTAAAATCGTCGATGGCCAGGCTAAGCACATTTTCCTGGACCTCAATGTCAAATGGCTGTGAACCAGCCGCACGGCCATCATTGCCAACCAGGGTGATGTTTTCCGTCGTGCCAAGGTCATCACGGCCTCTGGAGCCACCGGTCAGCCCCGGAACGCCCCGCATGATGACACCCTGGCGCGCCTTGTTGCTGGTGTCTTCCAGCGCCAGCCAGGACGGCGCATTGGTAAGCGAATAATCGAGAATGTCGTCGCTGTCGAAAGCGCCAAAATTGTAGGCGTATTCAACGCCCAGATAAGCATCGTCCGGCGGTGTTCCCAGAATGTAGGGGTCTTCGGCGTCCTGCTCGGTCTTGCAACCGCCAATGACAACCAGGATCAGTGACAGCAGGGCAATACAGCCCCCGCGGGGAAAACGGCGAAGAATACAGGAGAGGCAAGAGAGCGAATCGGCGCGCATGAAAAAGTCCGTTTCAGAGCATTGTTTTTATNGGTGCTTTACACACCGTTACAGAACAAGCTCATGGTAATCAATTTCACGGAGGCAGGATCTGCGCGAGTTCTCAGATTCTGGCCACGGACGGATCACAGGGTACGCCGTGGCCGGAGGTTTTATTCCAGACTGTGGGTCGCGAGAAAATCGACGAAGGCAGACTCGTCCATCACCGGGACACCCAGGTTTTCGGCCTTCGTCAGTTTCGAGCCGGCGGCTTCGCCGGCGACGACACAGGAGGTCTTGCCAGAGACGCTTCCCGCCACTTTGGCCCCCAGGGACTCCAGTTTTGCCTTGGCGTCGTCCCTCGTCATGCCAGACAGAGACCCGGTCAGTACCCAGGTTTCTCCCTTCAGGGGCTTTTCACTGGCGGTGATCACTTCAGTTTGCCATTGAACCCCTGCGTCTTTCAGGGCCTGGATGGTTTCCTGGTTGTGGGTCTGGTCGAAGAAGCTACGAATGTGACCGGCGACAATGGGCCCAACGTCCGGCACTGACTGCAGGGTATCCTCATCAGCCTCACTGATGGATTCCAGGGTTCCAAAGTGACTGGCCAGGGCTTTGGCCGTCGCCTCACCCACTTCCCGGATACCAAGAGCGTAGAGGAACTTCCAAAGGACCGGATTGCGGGATCGATCGATAGCGTCGATCAGGTTACCCGCCGACTTTTCTCCCATACGCTCAAGGCCGGTAAGGTCGGCTTTCTTAAGAAGGTACAGGTCAGCAACGGTGCTCACCAGCTCCCTGTCCACCAGGATATCAATCCACTTGTCCCCCAACCCTTCTATGTCCAGGGCCTTGCGGGACGCATAGTGCCGGATGGCTTCCTTGCGCTGTGCCGGGCAGAACAGCCCGCCAGAACAGCGGGCCACCACTTCGCCCTCGATCTGCACAATGTCGGACTGGCATACCGGGCAGGCATCCGGCAGTTCGACTTCACGGGCGTTGTCGGGGCGTCGTTCGGCCACAACCTTGACCACTTGGGGGATCACGTCCCCGGCCCGTCGAACGAACACGGTGTCTCCGATACGGACACCCAGTCGTTGGATCTCGTCCATATTATGCAGAGTGGCGTTGCTAACCGTGACGCCTCCCACAAATACCGGCTTGAGCCTGGCGACTGGCGTGATCGCACCGGTACGGCCGACCTGGAACTCCACGTCTTCAATGATCGTCAATTCTTCCTGCGCCGGGAATTTCTGGGCGATGGCCCATCGGGGGGCACGGGAAACAAACCCCAACTGCTGTTGCAATGCCAGGCTATTTACCTTGAAAACAATGCCATCGATTTCATAAGGGAGCGTGGCCCGTTTATCCATCAGCTCATTGTAGGCTTGCAGGCAGTCCTCCACGCCGGTCGCCCGACGCATCTCGGGGTTGATTCGGAACCCCCAGGCGCTGACCTGTTTCAGGCCCTCCCAATGTGTGGTGGGCAGCAGGCTTTCGTCTTCAAGCGCAACACTGTAGGCACATAATTCGAGTGGGCGTCGAGCCGTCACGGTGGGCTTTTTCTGTCTCAGACTGCCAGCGGCGGCATTGCGAGGGTTAACAAACGTCTTCTCACCCTTGTTCGCCAGGCGTCTGTTCAGCGCTTCGAACCCTTCCCGGGGCATATAGACTTCGCCCCGGACTTCCACCAGCTCAGGAACCTTGCCTCCGCGAAGCCTGAGGGGCACCGATGGAATGGTGCGGATGTTCGCGGTTATGTCCTCACCGGTATACCCATCGCCTCGAGTGGCTGCACGGGTCAGCACGCCGGATTCATAATGAAGGCTAACGGCCAGCCCATCCAGTTTGGGCTCGCAGACATACTCAATGTCGTCGCCGGTCTTGAGCCGGGCTTTCACCCGGCGATCAAAGTCCCTCAGCTCCTCGTCACTGAACGCATTGTCCAGGGAAAGCATGGGAATACGGTGAACCACCTCCTCGAAGGTGGTTTCCACCGATCCCCCCACTCGTCGGGTGGGGGTATCAGGCGTCACAATATCGGGGTATTGCGTTTCCAGGTCCTGTAATTCCCGGAACAGGCGGTCGTATTCGGCATCCGGTACGCGGGGATCGTCCAGAACATAGTATTGATAGTTATGCTCAGTGATGATGTCCCGGAGTTCTCCGGCCCGGCTGATAACGTCGGGAGAGGCTTTGGTCATTGTCTGGGGGATCGTTGTTTGCGTTCAAACTCGCGGATGCGTTGGCGGCAGTGTTCAATGGTTTGCGGGGTCATCACGCTTCGCCGCTCGTCCTTCAGTTCACCGCCAAGATTGCGTACCACGCACTGCGCCGTTTCCAGCATGAACTCGAAGGCTTGCATGGAATTGGTGGGCCCGGGCATGCTCATAAAGAAGCTGATCCCCGGCGTGGACAAGGCCGGCATATCCTCGGGTTTGAAGGTACCGGGCTCAACGGCGCTGGCCACGCTGAACTGGACCGGGCTGGTGGTGTCCGACTGCTCGTGGCGATGGTAGATGTCCATGTCGCCATGCTCCAGGCCGCAGGCTTCGAACAGCGCCTTGAGTTTGGTACCCGCGAAATTCTGCTCACTTTTTGCCCAAACATTGATAACGACCACTTCCCGGGCCTCCGGCCGGTTGGCGCCTGCGAGGGGCTGCTCTGATTGTCGTGCCGCGGTTTCCCGCCTTGCAGTGTCCTCCTCCACCTCGGTGGTTACAGTGGGGGGCGCTGCGTCTTCATCAGGGCCAGTGTCCGCAATATCGGCTTCAGGTTCTTCGTCAACCGCACCCCAACCGGTGTCGGAATCGTATTCAACGTCACTGGG
>PBRG01000015.1 GCA_002726615.1 Marinobacter sp. | reverse complement strand
AGTTTCGCACGTTCATCCTCACTGAGCTTGCTGATCACCGAGCCATCAAGTTCAACGATGCCATCAGACGGAGTATCCAGCCCGGCCAACAGCCCCAACAGTGTGGTTTTGCCGGAGCCGGAGCGCCCGACAATGGCGACTGATTCACCCCGGTTGATTTCCAGACTGACCCCCTGCAAGATCGTCAACGTATCTGTCTCCAGGCTGACCTTGTGCGTCAGATTACTGACTTTCAGCATGGGGCTAACGTTATCCGGTTTGTGATCACTTAAGTCGCTCACGAGCTCTCCACAACGGTTGTATTGAACACAGGACCTCTATGCATACGGTATTTTTACGCCTGAGATCAATAGTTTTTCTCGCTTTAATGAGTGTTGGTGCGCAGGCTCAGGCCAGCCAGAGCACACTGATGATCGTTGGAGACAGCCTCAGCGCAGCCTACGGCGTGCAAACCGGGGAATCCTGGGTGGCGCTGCTTCAGGAACGNCTCGACGGCGAGGGTCTGGACCACTGGCAGGTNGTGAACGCCAGCATCAGCGGCGAAACCACCGATGGCGGTCTGCGCCGCCTGCCGGATCTTCTGAACAAGAACGAACCGGCCGTTGTTGTCATCGAGCTCGGTGGTAACGATGGCTTGCGGGGATTTCCACCCAACGTTATCCGCCAGAACCTGGCCAGGATGATTGANCAGGTAAAAGAGGCAGGCGCCGAAACCCTGCTGGTGGGCATGCAGATTCCGCCCAATTACGGTCAGCGATATACCCGCGCCTTCGCAGACATTTACCCCGAACTTGCCGACGAATACGAGACCGAACTACTTCCCTTTTTCCTGGAAGGCATCTATGACCAGGAGGGCATGATGCAAGGCGATAGCATTCATCCGACGGCGGAAGCGCAGGGTCAATTGCTCGATAACATCTGGCCGGTACTGGAACCCATGCTCAGGGAATAGCCCTGCCTTAAACCACCAGCGTACGGGCATGCGCCACAGCCCGCCGCTCCGACCAGTAATAGCCATCCTGGACGTGCTCAACAAAACCGACATGGCCGCCCCAGCGGGGTGCCTCCAGCCGCACGTACGCGCCCAGTTGTGCGCGAGATTCCGGAAAACATTGCCGGGACAGGAACGGGTCATCCGCAGCGTTAACCATCAGCGCCGGCACGCGGATGTCTTTGAGAGTCCATAGTGCTGAACAGTTGGCCCAATAGTCCCTGGCATCGCGGAAACCGTGTAACGGGGCGGTGTAGCGGTCATCAAACTCATGGAAACTGCGAATTTTCTCGAATCCGGTAACATCAATCAGCCCCGGGAACCGTTTCGACTTCTCTGCCATCTTCACGTGAAGGTCGCGTAGAAAACGTTGCATGTAGATACGCCGACTGGGCCGGGCCAGCGTATCGGCACTGCCAGCCAGGTCACAGGGTACGGAGTAGGTGATAGCGCCGCAGATACGGTTATCCACCTGCTCTGACTTCTGCCCCAGGTATAGCAGTGTGAGGTTACCGCCCATGCTGAAACCCGAGAGCATCACCTTTCCATATCCCTGAGCAAGTCCATGCTTCACGACCCTGTCCAGGTCGCCGGTTGCGCCGCTGTGGTAAAAGCGGGGCTGGTGGTTCATCACACCGCCGCACGAACGAAAGTTCCAGGCCAATACATCCCAACCGTCGTTCAACAGCGCCCGCGCCAATCCCTGCATGTAAGGACGCTGGCTGTGCCCTTCCAGGCCATGGGATAACACCGCCAACCGATCGCTCCCCTGGCGATACCAATCCAGATGTAACTCGTCATCGTCCTCCGTTGGCAGCGATTCCCTGACCGGCTCTGTCAGTGACACCTTGCGAAACAGAGTCGGCCAGACAGACTGTACGTGGCCATTGCGCAACCACAGGGGTGGCTTGTAATACAGATTGTGGTCGTACAAAATTTAACCTTTCAATTCATGGGGTTGACGCCGACGGGCAAAGCCCCTATCATGCGCGCCATTCCGACTTTGTTCCCCGATAGCTCAGTTGGTAGAGCAACGGACTGTTAATCCGTTTGTCGCTGGTTCGAGCCCAGCTCGGGGAGCCATTTACAGCACCTCCTCTCGCTGCATGAACTCCCGCAGCACCCGGTACAACGTCACCCCATCTCTGGTTCCCGCCATTTCCCGGATTGAGTGCATTCCAAACTGTGGCACACCGATATCCAGCGTTGTCACCCCAAGATTACCAGCGGTAAGCGGACCAATCGTGCTTCCACACCCCATGTCACTGCGTACCACAAAGGTTTGGTATGGCAGATCCAGTTCATCGCTGATGTGGCGGTAGAGTGCAGCAGAGCGACTGTTGGTCGCGTAGCGCTGATTATGGTTGACCTTGATAACCGGCCCCCGATTGAGGATAGGCCCATGGTTCTCGTCATGCCTGTCCATATAGTTGGGATGAATTCCGTGCGCGTTGTCCGCCGAGATCATCATCGAGCGGGCGATCGCCCGNGCCCGGCCCTTGCCGCACCAGCGGTCCAGAACCGCGGACAGGAACGGCCCCTGCGCGCCTTCCGCCGACATGCTGCCCACTTCCTCATGGTCGTTACAGACCAGTAGCGCTGGCTCATCGCCCGACGACTCAACAAGTGCCTGCAATCCGATGTAGCAACTCAGCAGGTTGTCCAGTCTGGCCGAGGCAATAAAATCATCGCGCAGACCCACGATCGATGCCGGCTGGGCATCGTAAAAACCCAACTCGTAGCCAAGAACCTTGCGAACCCCGATACCCGGTTGCTCAATGGTCAACTGTTCCGTTAGAAGATCGACAAACCGAGTGGTGTCGTCTTCCGGCACCTGCATCAGCACCGGCGGCAGATCCGTTNGCGGATTCACGGTGCGGTTGCTGTTGGCTTCCCGGTCCAGGTGAATGGCCAGGCTGGGTATATACGCCACGGCCTTGCGAAAATCGACCAACGTGTCCTTTACCGATCCGGACTCATCCACATACGTCACCCGTCCCGCCAGGGACAGGTCACGGTCAAACCAGGGATTCAGCAGCACGCCGCCGTAGACTTCCACGCCCAACTGGAAAAACCCCTTGCGACGCAATTCCGGGTTTGGCTTCACCTTCAGGCAGGGGCTGTCTGTGTGAGCGCCCACCATACGAATACCTGCCTCTGCGACATCGCGACGACCGGTGCGGAACGCCACGATGGAGGAACCATTACGGATGGCGTAGTACCCCTGACCCGCCTCCAGTGCCCAGTCCTCTTTTTCATCCAGAGCCTTGAAACCCGCCTGATCAAGACGATGCTTCATACTGGCCACGGCGTGCCAGGGAGTCGGTGATGCGTTCAGAAATTCGAGCAAATCGGTGTTAAATTCAGCGTGTTCCATGATGTCCCTGATAAACTGATAATGGCGGCGCAAGTATGGCATGATGGCGCCCGACGTCATATCCGTACAAAACAGCTGCCCGCGCAGCCCGGCTACCCGGAGAGTGTACCTTGCCCGCACCGCGTTTTCTCGATATCGAATACTGCCAGACCGACGACGTTCTGTTCCCCGTGGCCATGGCCTGGTCACTGGAAGACGGGCAGATGAAAACCGTCGTCATCGCTCCGGCCGACGAATGGGTACCGGAAGACGCCGACCTCGGCGATATCGACCTGCTCTACCTGGAAGAACAGGGCGTTCCGCTGATTGAGCTGGCCCAGGAACTCCATCAGGACCTGCCGGACCAGACCGTCTATGTTGACGGCATGGACCCGGACGAAATCCTGGTGGACCTCATCTTCACCGCCGTCGGCATGGACGCGCCCTTCGAAATCGCCGGCATGGAAGAACTGGTCACATCCCTTCCCCGTGAAGCGCTGGACGACCGACGCAGGCAACTGCTGTCCGACGAAGGCCTGGAACCTCAATTGCCCGAAAACGGGGTCTATGCACTGTTGTTGATTGCGCGCGAGGAAGGCTTCTTCGACTGAGCCCCATCCTACAACGTCGCTGGCAATGCGAACTGTGACTTGTGTCGACGTAACAAACAGTTACAGAAGGCAGAATCTGTCGGAATCCGACAACGCCAGGAAGCCCGATAACAATGAACACGCTGTTGCGACACCTCTTCACGGCCGCCACGCTTTCCGCCGCTTTGCTCATACCGGTGACGGCCAGCGCACAGGATAGAGCTCCCCGCGAAGGCCTGACCTACGTCGGTATTCTGGCCACCGGCCTCAACCACCGGTCTGTTGGCCAGAACACCCTCGAAACAGCCTGGTCAACCACGGGGTCCATGGTGCTTGGAACGCATATTTCCGAGTACTTTCACGTGGAAATCCGGGCTGGCGCCGGCACAACCACCGCCGAAATCGACAACGAGCTGGAACTGGACATCGAATACTTCGCCAGTTGGTACATTGGCGGCCACTACCCGATCACCGAATACGCCAACGCCTATGGCCAGTTCGGCTTTTCCCACGTGCAAGGGGTTGCCACCCTCACCCCGCTCGGTAAGGCCCGGGAAGCCGACCCCGACGATGACTCGCCCTACGCCTCGATCGCGGACGAATATCCGGACAGTTCCTTCAGCGTGAGCTGGTTGCTCGGCCTGGATTTCGAGGTTATCGAGAACGGGTTCATCGTTCTGGAAGGCGGCCGGCTGTTTGAAGACACCGAAACCGGCGCGAACACCTTCCAGTTCTCAACCGGGTTTAAATACGAGTTCTGACCTGCCAGCACCGGTGAATTCGCGCATTGCGCTGGAAATCCCGGTCCAGGGTGTCGCGGGTCACTTCTTCAATGGCGAATTCCTCTTCCAGGCTGTCATCCAGCTTGAAGCGCCGGAAGTTGGTCGAGAAAATCAGCAGGCCTTCCGAGGTCAGCCGCTGCATTGCCTGGCGTATCAACCTGCCATGATCTTTCTGGATATCCAGCACGCCGGCCATGCGGGCAGAATTTGAGAAGGTGGGCGGGTCCATGAAGATCAGGTCGAAACGCTGATCGTTAGTTGGCTTGCCCGCGAGCCACGCCAGGCAATCCGCCTGCTCCACACGGTGATGGGACGCATCCGCACCGTTAAGCGCAAGATTCTCCTGCGCCCAGTTCACGTAGGTTTTCGACATATCCAGGCTCAGTGAACGGGTCGCGCCTCCGACCGCTGCATGCACGGTAGCCGCCCCGGTATAACAGAACAGGTTCAGGAACCGCTTACCCGCAGCGTGCTGCTGAATCCAATGACGTACTGGCCGATGGTCCAGAAACAGGCCGGTATCCAGGTAGTCCTTGAGGTTTACCTTCAGCACACAACCGTGTTCGTGAACGTTGAAAAACTCTCCGCTGGCCGCCTGCTTTTCATACTGGCTGGTGCCTGTCTGACGCTGGCGTTGCTTGCAGACCATGTCTTCCCTTTCGACACCGATGGCGTCAGGAATCACCGCCAAGGCCTCCGCCAGCCGCTCCCGCGCTGACCGCTCGTCGACTGACTTGGGCGCGGCGTACTCCTGAACATGAACGCGCCCCTCGTAGATATCAATGGCGAGTGCAAACTCCGGCATATCGGCATCGTAAAGTCGGTAACAGCCGATGCCCTGTTTGCGGGCCCACTGGCCAACTGTCTTCATGTTTTTCTTCAGACGATTGCGCAGCATGGCCGCGCGCTCTTCGTTGGCGATGCGAGGCGTTACTTCACCCGGTACATCGGGCTCCCGTGGCGTCATGGCGCTGGTGTCGTCCACATTGAACAACAGCAGTTGCGCCGGCAATTTGCCGTTGTAGAGGCGATACTGCTTGTAGCTGCGAAGGCCTATGGATTTGCCGTACTCGGGCGCGCCGGTGAATACACCCAGCCGCCAGCCCGGTAACGCTTCCTTAACGGCTTCGCCGAGGCTTCGATAAAGACCACCCAGTTCCCTACGTTCGCTCAGGCGTTCGCCATAGGGAGGGTTGACCAGAACCAGGCCCTTTGCGGCCCAGGCTTCTTCGCGACTGAACTGATCAACCGCCCGTTGCTTGACGACCACGATGCTCTCAAGGCCGGCACGTTGCAGGTTGTTCCCTGCGGTTTGTATCACGCTGCGATCCTGATCAAACCCCTGGAAGACAGGGACGCGCCCTTCAATGCCCTGTTTACCGACATAGGCGCGCTTCTCGGCTTCCTGGCGCAATGAAAGCCACATTTCCGGCTGGTGGCCCAGCCAACGCTCAAAACCGAAACGTTCACGCTTGCGGCCGGGCGCGAGATCCAGAGACATCATGGCAGCCTCAATCACCAGTGTGCCGGAGCCACACATAGGGTCGATGAAATCACCGCCGGCTTTCGCCAGTTCCGGCCAACCGCATCTCATCAGCAGAGCCGCCGCCAGGTTTTCCTTCAGTGGTGCTGCCCCCTTTTCCGTGCGGTAACCACGCTTGTGGAGGCTGTCGCCGCTCAGGTCGATACCGACCGACAACTTGCCGCGATTCAGGCGTGCGGACACGGTTACATCCGGGTTTTTCGCGTCCACGGAAGGCCGCTGACCACTGGCACTACGCAGACGGTCCACAATGCCATCCTTCACACGCTGGGCACCATATTGCGTGTTGCGAATGGCTTCGTTCTGCCCCACAAAGTTGACGCGAAAGCTGCCATTCATCGGAATATGCTGCTGCCATTCCAGGTCCGTCACACCACCCAGCATCTGGTCACCAGAAGTGGCATCCACGTCCGCCAGATGAAGGATGACTCGGTTTGCGAGTCTCGACCACAGGCAGGCACGATAGCCACTTTCAAGGGTGCCGTTGGCCCAGACACCTGCCGGTGCGTTCCGGACCGGATCCATGCCGAAGGTACGCAGTTCGTCCTCCAGCAAATACTCCAGGCCCTTGGGGCAGGTTACGAAAAAGTTAAGGTCTGGCACGTTCGACTCCTGAGTCGTTTCTACGGTGGCTAAGGTCGTGGGATTAGCGCATTTTCCCAGATTTTCACGGGTTTGTTATGTCACACAACTATAAGAGAAGCTTCATATAGATGAAATAAATAGTGTACAAGGGCGCTGGCTTAGTCTTACCTTGTAGGTGACGCGTCGTTCCGGGGAGCCAACAAAGGGCTCTCTGTTAACAGGATCCTGACTGCTCTGGCCATACCTGACAATAGTGGGTTACCCCGGAAGGGTTTCTCCAAGTCCCGGCCACAGCAGATGTGTACACACTTGTTCTGTTAATCCATCAGTGAGGAACGGCATGAAAAGACAGAAAAGAGATATGTACGCTCGTGCATTCAAACGGGGTTACCTGGCCGGTGTGTCCGGTAAAGCAAAAGACAGTTGCCCGTTGGAACAGCCGGAAGTTCGCCAGGAATGGCTTAATGGGTGGCGAGAAGGCCGCACAGATCAATGGGAGGGCATGACCGGCGTATCCGGCATCCACAGACTGGCAAACGTAACGGCATAACGTTGTTTGTCAGCACCCCGAATCTTTAATCTGATCTTTCAACAACACACAATTTGGCGCAGTACCCAGAGCAACCCAAACGGGTCCTCCCGACCCGTACCATGCGATGAAACGCCACGGGGTTCATTCCCCGCACGGGCCCGCTAAGCGGGCCCACTTTATTTCTGGCCTCGCTTCCTGGCGCACCGTTCTCACCACCGCATCAAGTCAAACGCCGAATCGCGTTGACCGACTCCCGGATCAGCGCCGGCCCTCGATAGATAAAACCGGTATAAATCTGCACCAACTTTGCGCCGGCACGAATTTTCTCAGCCGCGCTGTCACCGTCGGTAATGCCGCCTACCCCGATAATCGGTAACGACTCTCCCAGTTCCGCATACAGTGCCTGAATCACCCGCGTGGAAGACGCTCTTACCGGCGCGCCGCTGAGCCCCCCTGCCTCATCCGCATACCGATGCCCGGCAACGGCTTCGCGGCTAATGGTGGTATTAGTGGCTATGACGCCGTCCAACCCCGACGCTTTCAGGGCGTTGGCCACAAAACGCACCCCATCGTCGTCCATATCCGGGGCGATCTTCACCGCCAATGGCACATACTGCCCATGCTCCTTCTCGCAACGCGCCTGCTCATCCTTGATGGCATGCATCAGGCTCTTGAGAGAGTCACCAAACTGAAGATCTCGCAGACCTGGCGTGTTGGGGGATGATACGTTTACCGTGATGTAGTCAGCGCGGGAATACACCGCTGCGATGCCTTTGCGATAATCTGACTCGGATTCCTCGTTGGGTGTCGCCTTGTTCTTGCCAACATTGATACCCAGTACGCCAGCGTAGCGACGCTTGTCTACCTGATCCAGCAGGTGTTCAAGACCATGATTATTAAAACCCATCCGGTTAATAATCGCGCTGTGATCAGGGAGCCGGAACATTCTCGGTTTCGGGTTGCCAGGCTGGGCCAGAGGCGTGACAGTGCCTACCTCGATAAACCCAAATCCCAATGCGCCCAGGGCATCCAGATGATCGGCATTCTTGTCGAGGCCCGCAGCCAGCCCAACGGGATTGGGAAACTCCAGGCCCATCACCTTGGTTGGCAGCGGCTTCGGCTTGCGAAGCTCAGCGCGACATTAAGACCTTGTATCAAGTCCCATCCGCTTTCATTCGTTTGGGCGATTCGGTGACTTATAAAGGGTGCTCCAAATGTAAGAAGGGTTACCGAAAAAAACAGACGATGCGGTCGCAGTGCCCAGTTGCAACTGCGGCGACGCAGAACGTTCACTCTGGAGATCGC
>PBRG01000014.1 GCA_002726615.1 Marinobacter sp. | reverse complement strand
CCGCTTGGCGAAAGCGATACATTGGCCGTCGTATCCGGCGCTTTTACCTGAGGATTGGCTGGGAAACCGGTAATCGCAGCGAAAGCTGGGAGGACTCTCAAAAGCTTTAGGGCAAATGACGAGCCTCAAAGGCCAACGAGCCTTGCCGCACAAGCCGGATGGTGGTAGCTTCCGTTCATTCTTTTTTCAGTTGATTGTCCTCCGATTTATGGCTATGTCCAAAGCATCGTTTTTGATCACTATCCTTGGGCTTGCCGGCAAGCTGCCACTACGTGCGGCCCAGTTGGCCGGCCGCTTTCTGGGCACTATCGCATGGACGTTCAGAACAAATTCTCGGCGTGTCACCGAGATCAATCTCGGCATTGCCTTTCCAGATCTTACGAACGATCAGCATCAGAACATGGCTCGCTCCAGTCTACGTCATACCGGACAGACCATGATGGAAATTCCACTGATGTGGGAATGGCCGGTCGAACGCTGCCTTGGCCTGATTCGGGAAATCGAAGGCGAGGAACTACTGGAAAATGCAAAGAAGGACGGCCGTGGCTTACTGCTGCTGGCCCCACATCTGGGCAACTGGGAACTCACAGGACTTTACTTTTCGTCACGCTACCGTATGGCGGCGCTGTACAGTCCGCCACATATCAAGGAATTTGAGGACTATATGATCCGGGTTCGCGGCCGGCTCGGCTCTGAACTGGTGCGTGGCGACCGTCGTGGCCTGGCACGGCTTATTGCCCTTCTACGTGAAGGCGAGGTAACCGGCATTCTTCCAGACCAGAGCCCACGAGGAAAAGGAAACGCCTACGCGCCCTTTTTTGGCATGGACGTACGTACCATGACACTGGTTTCCAAGCTGCTGCAAAAGTCCGGCGCCAAGCCTTTGATGACCTATTCCGAACGCCTGAAAGACGGACGGGGTTTTCGACTGGTTATCCGTGAGTGTGAAAACGGCATTTCGGACTCGGATCCGCTCATCGCTACAACGGCTCTGAACCGCTCGATAGAGAATGTGGTCAGAGAGATCCCGGAACAATATCAATGGGAGTACAAGCGATTCCGTCACCGTGTCCCCGGAGAAATCAATCCCTACAAACCTGATCGTGTATGCTGACTCGATGGCAAAGGTCTGAAATGTGTCGACTATGGCTAGCATAAATACTAATTCGCACACCCACCGTCTTGTTGCACTGCTGCTGATGATCGGCCTTGGGGGCGCGCTTATCTCGTCAAGTGTGCTCTCGGCAGCAACTTTGATGCTTGCCAGTGTCGGCATTGCTCTCTTGGCACGCAAATCACTCCTGAAAGCAGGCTGGGAGCCCCCAAGAGAACTGCGCTTAATCCACTTCGCTTTCTGGTTTTTCGTCTTTGTCAGCGCTTACTCATGGATTGTTGAAGGGTTCGATTATGAAGGTGGTAAAACACTCGGCACACACGCTCGCTTTATTTTGTTCTGGCCACTCATTATCGCTCTAAGCCATGTTCAGCTGCGCGCTACCGCTGTGTTTACGGCCATCGGATTAATTTCCCTGTCCGCTATCGGTGTACTAGCTATTGAGCTGCAGACAGGTGCGGCATCGCCCATCGACCTTCAGAGCTCACGGTTTGGGGGCGGCATCAACCCAATCAGTTTCGGCAACATTGCGCTTTTGGGAGGTATGCTCACCCTGGTAAGCGGATTGTTTTTCCTGCGCAACAAAAAACGATTCCTGGCGATGCTCTTTATCGCGGGGAGCGCCTCAGCCGTGCTGATTTCCCTGCTATCCGAAACCCGCAGCAACCTCTTGGCGCTACCTTTTCTGTTTCTCACTGTTATTCCATTACTTGGTCGAAAGCTCCAACTAGCAACTATCTTACTTATTCCAATCTTGACCCTCAGCGCAGTTTTTTCATCTGATCGGGCGCCGCAATCAATCGACGCTGCACTAAATCAGAGTGGCCTCGACTCGGGAATCGAACTCCGCTTGGAGCTTTGGAGCCATGCTTGGCATATGTTTGCTGAAAACCCCTGGACGGGCGCTGGGCTGGGCGGATTTAGCCATGCCATTAGGTCTGCGGTTGAAAGCGGTACGGCATCGCCAGCCCTTCTGGACTGCTGTGTTGGTCATGCTCACAATGATCTGCTCAATAATGCCGCGACGAGCGGCATTCCCGGCGTCCTAAGCTGGACCTTTCTGATCTTTATTCCTTTGGTAATATTCGGCCAACACCTGCGTAGCAACCACTTCCCGGCCGCGCACGTTGCTGCGGCCGGCACCATGGTCACGGTGGGCTACTTTTTCTTTGGGCTAACGGAAGCCACCTTTAATCGCAGCCTGTTTCTGACTTTCTATCTATTGATCATTTCAGCACTGGCGGCCACTCTTATTCATGAATTAAAGGCGTCATACGTTCGCAAGCGCAGGTGTCGGGTATCCACAACCGTCATCACCATGAATGAGGAGGACCACATCGCGGACTGCCTGGCGTCAGCCAGAAAGGTCTCCGATGAAATAATTGTGCTGGACAGTGGCAGCTCCGATCGCACTGTAGAGATTGCACAGCAATATGCCGACATTGTTGAAACCACCGACTGGCCAGGCTTCGGCGTACAGAAACAGAGAGCTCTTGAGAGGGCAACGGGCGATTGGGTGTTGTCTCTGGATGCCGACGAACGCATTACTGAAGAGTTGGCCCGCGAAATAAATCACCGTTTGGCCAACCCGGATGCCGATGCTTATAAACTTCCCTGGGCCGTTACGATCTATGGGAAAAGACTGGACTTCGGTCGCAGCGGGCGCGCTCCTCTGCGCCTTTTTCGCCGTGAAGGCGTATCCTTTTCCGATGCGTTGGTCCATGAGCGGATACTTATCCCTGAAGGCCGCAGCATAAAAACACTCCGAGGACGACTCACCCATTACACCCATCGTGACTTTGGGCATTCTCTGGAAAAGAGCGCGAAATACGCGTGGCTGGGATCCAGGGAAAAACACCGTCGCGGCAAAAGAACTCGCACAATGGTTTATCCGACCCTAAGGGCGATAATGACGTTCATACAGGTCTACTTTATCCGTTTTGGTTTTCTCGATGGCTCTGTGGGGTACCTAACGGCGGTCACCTATGCACAGGTGACGTTTAATAAATACGCCGGCCTCTGGACACTGGGCCGAAACAAACACCCTGTCGAATAGCTATCGTCTTCACATAGTAAAAAATCTGTACTGATTGAGCTCGGCTGCGCTGCCAACGCAGCTGAAAATCACTCAGTTCGGCACACTCATAATCAAAGGTGAGTCTTTGTCATCCAGACTTGAAAGCATTGTGGCCAGTCAACGTTTCAGCCAATTGATGGTGGCCACTATCATCGGTTTCGTGCTGTTCAAACGATTCTATCGGGATATCGGTGACGCCTTCTTTATCATCACCTTTATTGGCACCTTGTTATCCATTTTCTGTAATTTCGAGAAGATTAAAAAAGACCCGATATACATCGCATTTTTTGTCTCCATTGCCATTCCCCTGTTGAGCTGGATCAACAGCATCATTGCCATCCCCGATCTGGCGATGCCAAAACCGTCACCGTTTTTCTTCTACAGCTTTTTCATTTTTTGGTTTATCGCCTATTGGACGAGAGGAAATACCAACATAATCGCTGGAATCCTGATCGCTTATTGCTTGAGCGCGCTGGGAATCTTTGTCAGCAACTCGAGTGATTTTTTCGGGGAAATATACGCCGGAATTTCCGGTTCCCGTATTGATTTTAATGTGGTCAATGCTCAGCACACCTCGTTATTTTCAGGATTTGGTTTAATTGCATCCATTTTTTTGCTCCTTGCCAGAACGACAACCTCAAAACACCTGAAACTACTAAAATCATCGCTCGCCATCGTTTTTTTCCTGTTTTTCCTTCTGATTACCGTTATCACCCAGTCGCGCCAGGTTTGGCTTTCCTTGCTCTTGTGTTTTCTAGCGGCCCCTTTAACCCTGAAACTCCTGCCACAGTCACGTATCTCAACAAAAGCTGTGGTGCTTTCTTATATCGCTTTGTTTTTTGTACTGATGGCGCTGTCAACATCACAAATCGTCTCCAAAAGGATCAACGCTGAAACTGACAACATAAAAAATGCGGCAACGTTGGACATAGAATCTATTCCTAACAGTGGCAGTGTCGGTATAAGGATTAACCTGTGGATCGAAGCCTGGCAGTGGTTCAAAATGCGGCCACTACTCGGCAGCGGCGAAAATGCCAGAGAGTTGGTTATCTCTGAATCTGACAATTTTTCAGACACAATGAAATCCCATTTTAGCCACCTTCACAACTCTCACGTCGAGAGCCTGGTCAGCTTTGGGTTGGTAGGTACTGTGTTTATTTATTTTCTGATCTTTTTCCCCGTGATCAGGGTTTCAAAGAGTCCCAGAAGCGTCACTGGCAATACATGGCGCATATTCGCAACAACGACGGCGATATTCTGGATGACCGTCAACTGTTTTGAGTCATTTTTCTTCTCCTGGAACGGCATATATGTCTTTTCGGTGTTCTACGGCATTATCTATAGTTTCCAATTCAAAAAACCCGCCCTCGTGTAAGCATCCCCTAAAATCGCTGTTTGAAGCAGATGTACGCCGAGCTAAAGGCCTGCATTATGAGCTTCTGAAAGGGAGTGATCAGAAAAAGCTGTAAAGCTGGCTATTCGACATAACTTGGTGCATTTCCTGAACGACCTAGCACCTTGGGTGCTATCCGGCGAATCAACATTCGTCCGCCACGTAATTTAATCGTGTTTACAGCATTTCGAAACGCAAGGTTGAGATTTGACATTTTCTTGATGAATCCTTCAACAAACTCTGACTACTCCCTCAGTACCCTGTGCGGAACACTCCAAAAGCTTCGATTGCAAAGGTGTTTCGAGCGGGATGAAAAAAGTTCCTTTCACAAGAATTAGCGGATTTATTGCAGCTGGAGGAATGGCAACCCTTTTTCACTGGGCTGCCATGTCCGGTTTGGTTTTGCTCGGGATGAGCCCGGTCACCGCTACCTTCTCTGGGAGTGTCATTGGAGCTGTTACCAATTACGGATTGCAACGGACGCTGGCCTTTCCAAATTCCCGGCCACATATTGAGGCTATATGGCGATATGTTTTTTCCTGCTCGCTTGCATCTCTTCTGAATGTTCTGATTTTTTTCGTGTTGCAACAACTGTGTGAAGTTCCCATTGCGCCTGCACAGGTTCTGACCACCGTCATGGTCGCCGCATTTAACTACGTCGTATACCAAAGGCTGGTATTTCATGAATAAACCTCTTAGTGCTTCTAACGCCTCCAACGAATTAGCCCTGCTTTCGCTGGTGGTTCCGGTTTTCAATGAACGATCAATGCTTCCTATATTCTTCGATCATGTCTTGCCAATTCTCGCGAGTCTGGACATGCGATCAGAAATCATATTGGTGGACGATGGCAGTGAAGATGGCGGTGCCGAATTCATAAAGACAGTCATCAAAAAAGAGCCGAGCATCCGGCTTGTTAAACTGAGTCGCAATTTTGGTAAAGAAGCAGCGGTGACAGCCGGACTGGAGAATACAAGAGGCAATGCCGTAATCGTTCTGGATGCCGATCTCCAGGATCCGCCTGAGCATATCCCAGAGATGGTCGGGGCCTGGAAGTCAGGTTTTGATGTTGTTTTGATGCAGCGCAGATCACGGGTAGGAGAGAGCTTTTTCAAGCGCTTGAGTGCCCACCTGTTTTATCGATTACTGAATCGGACCAGTCGAACTGAGATACCGGTCGATACAGGCGACTTCCGATTGATGAGCAGACGGGCAGTGGATGCTCTTCTTCGGCTCAAGGAGCGCAACCGGTATATGAAGGGTCTCTTCGCGTGGGTTGGCATGCCTACAACTATCATCAAGTACGACAGAGCGCCCAGGGCCGCTGGCCAGAGCAAATGGGATTATCCGGGTCTGGTTGGCCTGGCTCTGGAAGGGCTGACCTCTTTTTCTGTTTCACCACTCAGATGGGCAACGCTTGCAGGTTTGATAGCTGCCTCCGTCGGCGGCTTGTTTGGTGCTTGGATCGTACTAAAAGCAATACTGCTTGGCGATCCGACCGACGGTTACCCTTCCTTGATCGCAATTGTCAGTTTTCTTGGAGGTGTGCAGTTGTTGAGCGTCGGTATCGTCGGTGAGTACGTAGGCAAGACCTACATAGAAACAAAACAGCGCCCCCTCTACCTGACCGAAGAAGTGGTCGAAAACCGTGAGGTGCGTAACCGGGACGAAGTAAATACCTTCAGAGGCGTCAAGAATGTTAAAGCGATTTGAGCCTTGGTTCTGGGTAGTGGCCGCAATATTGTTGAGTCGCTTTATCGGGATGATACTGTTTCCTTTTGTGGACACAACGGAGCCTCGATATGCCGAGATCGCCCGTTTGATGGTTGAAACCGGAGACTGGATTACTCCTTGGTTCGAACCTGGCGTTCCGTTCTGGGGAAAACCCCCACTGTCATTTTGGGCTCAGGCGGCTTCTCTGAAGATATTCGGGCCGTCTGAATTCTCTCTTCGACTACCTGCCTGGATTGCCTCTGTTGGAATCATCTGGTTGACCTGGCGTTTTGCAAAGCATACGCAGGGCGTTGCGGTCGCTCGATGGTCTGCTCTCGTCCTTTCCACTATGGCACTAACATACATCAGTGCCGGTGCCGTAATGACCGATACCTTTCTGGTGTTCGGAACGACCCTCTCGCTTTTGAGCTTCTGGTTTGTGATTTCTGGGCAACCGGCTTTTTGGCGCTGGTGGTTTTTCGTAGGCCTGGCGATTGGATTGTTGGCAAAGGGGCCACTGGCTGTCGTGCTGACCGTTGCACCTCTAGCAATTTGGGCCGCTGTCTTTAGACAGCAACTGGAACCCTTAAAGAGAATGCCCTGGGTTCTCGGATCGCTGTTGACCGTCACAATTGCTGCACCGTGGTACTTTCTTGCAGAGCTAAAAACTCCGGGATTCCTAAATTACTTTATTATTGGTGAGCACTTTAGCCGCTTTCTGGATCCTGGATGGGCGGGCGATTTGTATGGCAGCGCTCATGACCGACCCAAAGGAATGATTTGGGTATTCTGGCTTTGGGCGTCATTTCCCTGGGGACTTATTGGTCTGGTTGGCTTTGGTGTTGCGGCGACACGTGGCCAGGCAAGAGATATTGTCACGAGCGTCACTCAGGATGCCCCAACGCTGTATCTATTGTTTTGTGCAATTACGCCAATGATGTTCTTCACCCTGGCAGGCAATACACTTTGGACGTACATACTTCCCTCTCTGCCGTTCTCTGCAATCCTTATTGCTGGGTGGGTGTCGCACCTCAATATCCAGCCCTGGTCACGGGTCAGGTCAAGCGCGGTATTTCTGGCTCCTGTGCTCATTACCGTTTTCGTGTTCTTTGGGGAGAGCGGAATAGTGCCGCTTAAAACCGAGAAGCAACTGATACGCCGCTATGAGAGCATCCAGCAGGAGGGAGACAGCCCCATCCTCTACGTTGGGAAGATGCCATTTTCTGCACGCTTTTATTCATCTGGCGAAGCTGTTGAAACGACACAGACAGAGATCGACCGTGCCATAAAAGATCACGAATACACGAGAGTCTTTACTGCAATACCAAAGAATGCGGTCGATGAAGTCCTTGATCAGCACTCAACTAAGGCTCGAAAGGTGGGAGAGAACCTAAGATACCAGCTATTTTCTGTCGATCCTCAACCGAGTAAGAGTGAAAGTAGCGCTATGCGTCAACCAACAAACTCAAAGAACGGTTAATGTCGATATGTTGAAACTATTAATCGTCGAAGACCAGGTCAACCTGGCAGAGAATATTTTCGAATATTTAAGCGGGGACCATTATGCGCTGGATTATGCGGCAGATGGGCTGACGGCATTACACCTTGTGGCAACTCAGGCCTATGATGTTGTCATACTTGATCTGATGCTTCCGGGTGTGAACGGTTTCGAGATTGCCAGAAGAATCCGCGAGGATCTGCAATGCCCAACTCCTGTCATTATGATGACGGCACTTGGCGACATTAATGACAAGGAAAAAGGGTTTGATTCCGGCGCGGACGACTATCTGGTCAAGCCCTTCGAACTGAAAGAACTTAAATTACGAATTGAGGCTCTTCATCGCAGGCACGCTCCTCAAAAGCCAATACTGAAGGCGGGAGATATTGTATTCAATCCGGGGACACTGGAAGTCGAGTTTCATGGTTTGAAGGCAGAGGTTTCAGGAACACCCGCCAGGTTATTTGAACTGCTCGTCCGCGCGTATCCAAGCTTTCTAAGCCATCAAGCTCTGTGCGACGCCCTTTGGGGCGCGGATGATGATTTTGAGGGGAAAAGTCTGAGAACTCACATATACATTCTCAGGAAATCTCTGAAGGAAAAACTGGGTCAGGGGATGGTAAAGACCGTTCACGGACGTGGATACAGACTGGAACCACCGAATGCTGAATGAGAAAACATCAGTGAAGCCTTCGGTGGCTGCGCGCCTGGCTCGAACCATTTTCATTCTGATCTCGGCGGCGACCGCAACTGCAATGTTTGCCGTTGACTTTTTTATCGATGATGCAGATGACACCATCCTTAATCTGGAGTTGAAGGAAGACGCGGAATTTTTCAAAGAACAGCTGGAAGCGGGAACTTTCCGTCCAATAAAAACGCCCAGGCTTGACGTTTTCTTTCTCCCGGCAGGTGAGTCAGAATCCCTACTTCCTCTCTACTTTCAAGACCTCACGCTGCCCTACGCAGATGAATTTGAGGAAAATGGTGTTACCAAGCAGGTCTATGCCAAAGAGCTAGAAGATCCCGCTGGCCGCCTCTTTTTGGCTCAAGACACGACCACCTTGGAGAGCAGGCAGGGGCTTATTCAATGGACTCTCATCGGCATTACCTGCGTTATGTTTCTTGCGGCGTTTTTCTTTTCGCGAGCTTCTGCAAACTATCTTGTCCGGCCTCTTAAAAGGTTGACCCATGAAATCCAAAGCATTGAACCATCGAAGAGTATGCGTCGATGCCACAGTGAATATCGCGACCGGGAGTTTGCCGATATTGCACATATATTCAATCGGTTCCTTTCAGAGCTTGAGAGCCACATCGAGAGGGAACGCTCTTTTGTAAAGCTTGCAAGTCATGAGCTTCGAACTCCCTTAGCCGTCATTTCTGGAGCCCTTGAAGTGATCGGCCAACGAGGAGGCCTCTCGGCAGCGAACCAGATAACGATTAACCGAATTCGCACAACAACCAACGCGATGAAGGATGACATCGAAGTTCTTCTCGCGCTTGCCCGAAGCGAGGATCGTGAAGAGCCAATTCAGAGATTCTCGGTTCAACAACTCGCCAAGGATCTGATCGCCGATCTGGAGCATGGCACACCCGAGTTTCAGGGAAGAGTGACGCTATCCTGTGAAGAAGTGGGGGCTATCGTTGCGAGCCCATCATTGGTCCGAATGCTTTTACGGAATCTGATTCAGAATGCGCTTCGCCACACACGCTCGAACGTTGAGCTGACCGTGAAAAACGGGGAAATCGTAGTACGGGATTTTGGCGCGGGGCTGTCCGCTGAAAATATGAAGACTTTGTCTGGAGCTGATCAGCGTCTGTTCGACACCAAGCAAGTCGGTAATTTCAGGAACTCAACGTTTGGGTTGCTGGTTGTTCGATTGGTAGCGGATCGTCTTGGGTGGAGTCTTGAACTTGTGCAATCTAATCACCAAGGGACGGAGTTTCGTATCCATACACAGGGATCATTGCCTCATGATTAAATTAATAATCAGGCACTTAATGCGCAGTGAATTAACAGCCTCAGATTCGATTAAACCAGCGCCAAATGTGTTGGCAAAATCCTCGCATCTGAACATCTGTACTTCTGGGCTCGAAAGATTACCTTAAGATCGACCTCGAAAGAAATATTTCTGCCAGGTATAAAGCCGTCCCCAAAAACCGAGATGCTTCGATTTTAAAAATCCAATTCCAGGAGCACGCCCCCAACTATGCTGAAACCAGTGGATTAAATAACTGTTGTCTGGAGCAACAAATTTCATAGGCTCCTGTTGATAGCCATAGAAATATTCCACTGGATAGAGCTTACAACACTCAATCTCTTGCAGCCCTTTATCAATCAGTAGACTGGTCACTATTTGGGGGCCAATATACAATGGCGACTCCCATATCGAGCTTTCATAAAAATCAATCAGCGCTGCCAGGATCCTGGAATTCTTTTCCGCATATATCGACGCGGTTCCGAGGAAATCCTCGTTTTCATAACCAACGGAAAACTGCACGCCGAAAAAAAGCGGAAACGGATTTTTCCGAATGGTAACGTCGGTATCAAGGTAGAGGCCACCTTCACTCTGAAGGATTTTCAGCCTTAGATAGTCGGATACGAATGCATACAGCTTTTTTTGGTAGCACATCTTTGCAAATACGCATGAGTCGATCCATTCGTTGATCGCCTTGTCGGATTCTGTCCAAAGCCTGAACTCGTAACCCTGCTTTGACCAATCATCAATACAGGCATGGGCCAAAGGCGGCATTCGGCGTCCCAACCAAACGGCATGTATTGTTTTATTCATCACCCCTACCTGACAGCCCTACTCGAATTCCCATATCGCCCTCTACTTTGACCCAAATTTTCTATTGTAGACATACCGTTGAATCCGCTCACCCAGAGTAAACAGCTCTCTGAGAATTGTGACCACGATGGATCTGCGATGTGTTTTTTCGGCGTAACCGATCATCGATTCAAATCGATGATCGTGAAAAACAAAGCCCGGCTCAACGCCGCAGCACAGCACCTTATTTGACCAGTACCGGTCCATATAGATATCAACCGACAGGAAAACCGGTCTCATCGACTCTAGAAATTTTTCTGCGGCGCCTGGGGTTAAGTAATACCCCATAGTGCTCATAGGCCCTTTGGTATAACGAAGCAATCGAAATCCTTTCAACTGAGCGTATTCAAATGCCTTGTGATTCCGTGTTTTGTTTTCGAACAACCTGACACAACCAGCTTCTTGAGGCAGTTCCGCAATATTCTCTAAAAAAATCTTGAATAAACCCTCATCAAACGTGACATCGTCTTCCAGAATCACCAGGTTCTGATTGTCCTGAAGGCACTTTTGCCAGATTCTGTAATGGCTGGCAAAACAACCAAGCTGCCCCTGACTTAAAGGCGCACCTTTCACCTTCAGTCTTTTTTCCTCGTTGTAGAATGGCTCAATGGGGTTTGGATCGCGCTGGCCATCTACCCCCCAGAAAAATTCGAAAGGAATTCCGGCGCTGTCCAGGAGGGACTTGATGCGAGCTTGCCGGGCTTTTGCCCGTTTCAACGTGAGCACGATGACTTTAACTGGGCAGGTCCCATCCGACATAGATTCTATCCCTCTGACGTACAGGTATCAGCGCTCGCCCGACTTTCTCAGTTCCCGTTTGAGTCGCCGGCGCACTTTGATTTTCCGAAGGATATTTAATGGCTTTCGCTTAAGCCCATTCTTCCCGCCGGCAAAGAACTCATCAACCGCATCGATAACGCGAGCACTGGCATTGCCGTCACGGAACTCATGCAGATCATCGCACAGAGCTCTTGCTGCTGACATGAGCTCAGGGGGGCGAGCCATCGCAGTGTCCAGCGCTTGTTCGACGCGTTCAGGCGAGCTGACGTCAATCAGGTATGGGCCAGGCATTTTAGTGTTGAGCGTCACCACCGGTCGGTCCAGAAACATAAACTCGAACATGATCGAGGACGTGTCGCACAACATCACGTCCGCCTCTGGCAATATCGGCAGCAAGTCTTCGTGGCTCTCGACAAAACGAAGGTTTGGCCCTGCAAGCGACCGATACTGATCGGTAATCGCCGGATCCATCTTAGGGTGCAGTGTGACAATAAACCGCCAGCGATTACCTTGAGACAGGCCTGCAATGGTACTCAACAACTCAGGAGCTGCGGTCACGGAGCGGCTGAACGTGGACGCAAAGAAAACGACGGGGCGCTCGCCATCTTTCCGCAGACGCTCACCAGTGTGCCGATTATCGAACAACGGATCTAACTTGGGCCAGCCGGTTTTGGCAACCGAAAAATGCTTATACTGCCTTGCCAGCTCGCCAAACTTTTCGGTGTCTTTGCTTGCGTGAGTACAGTAGAGATCGAAAAAACCCCGAATCCGGTAATGATCACTTTCGTCCTCACTGCTGTGCCCTCTTTTGTTACGAGCCAAGCCGTGAAACACCTCAACTTTGATTCCGGGGAAGAAATACGGCACCCAGTCGCCCGGCACAAAAGTGGCACAGGCATCATATTCCATAACGTCTTTCACGGTTGTCAGACGGCGTTCACCCGGTAGCAGAGGCGCTGCAGAGCAGCCTGCCACAAACCAGGCGGCATCATCGCCCCGTTTGCGTATTTCTTCCTGTAGGGGCCGCAGAATGGAATATGAGTAAGGCTGATTAACAAATAAAAGATAACGACGCATTCAGAGTTTGCCCGCTAAAGCATTATAAAGCTCACCGGTCTGTTGGACAGTTTTCGAGGTATGGAAATCACTGGCTATCCGCTCTCTGGCGGTACGCCCTAACTGTTGTAACAGGCTGTCATCCCGATACAGGCGCTCTAGAGCACTCGCGAGGGCGTGTGAGCTTTTAGGGGCCACCACCAGCCCGCTGACTCCGTCCACGACAAGTTCAGGCATTCCGCCAACACTTGTTACAATCGGTGCGACACCATAAGCCATCGCTTCGATCACAGCCCGCGGCAGCCCCTCTCGCTCCTTGGAAGGCAAAACAAAGACACTGCTGGCTGCCGCGATGGCCGGCGCATCTCTGCGAAAGCCAGTGAAATGAATACGTGAGGAGCAATTAACCGACTCTGCCTGGGCCCGGAGTTCCTTGTTCTCAGCCATATCGCCCACAAGAATCAAGTGCGCCTCAATGTCATCAGGCAATTTGCTAAAGGCATCTATCAGAACATCATAGCCCTTGCGGGGAGAGTTACGACCGGTGCAGCAAACCACAAAGGCACCACTCGGTATATCAAACTCCCCCAAATCGGCAGGCTCATCTTGATACCACTCCAAATCATGCCCCTTGTAGATCCTTTGCAGCCGACTTTCCGGGAGGCGAAGGCCAAGTAGATTAATACCCGCCAGATAATCTTTGATTGCGTCGGCCACACAGACAATACGACTTACCCTCGGATGAAGGAAAGTAATCCAGGATTCCGGATTCAGGAAGCTGACATTCCCGATAATCCCACGATAGGCAACGATCTTGATCCCCGTTCCTTTCGAGGCTCGTAACCCACACGCCAGGGCGCGTGGATTATAAGCGTGAATAATGTCGTATTGCTTTTTGCCCAGTTGCGATTTGATGGCAGCCGTTCCGCCTTTATCAAACCGATTGGGCAGCGCCATTGGCTGCACAACCAATCCCTCATCCACCAGCCGCTGATAATTCCGCCCCTTCGGGTTACACATTACATCCACATCATATCCGGCTTTTTTCAGGCCAATGAATAGCTCGGTTTCAGGGCGATCACATGCATCGGTCAGACAAAGGACAGCCGGCAGCGGCCCGGTTTTTTGCGTTTCACTCAAGCCTCTTGACTCCCATTATAACCGTTCATTAAAAAATACCAGGCGCGCTCCTGGGCATTCACGCCTGCCAGTTTCCGAAGAGACCGAGCCAACCGTTCGAGGTTGGCAGATTTCCAACGTGCCGACGCCAGTGACGGAACAATCCGTCCCTTATCGAAATCAATCAAGAAAAATTCCCCCTTGCGGACCAGAACGTTAAAACAGTTCAGGTCCGCGTGCTGTACGCCAGCATCGTGGAACCGGCGCAGATTCACGCCGAGATTCCTCCATCCGTTATCATCCAGTGATCCGATCAGGTCGGCTAGTGGCGTAGTGTCGTCAATCCGTTCGATAATAATCGATGCCTGGTAATGCAACGGCGAAACTTTCCGATACCACGCCGCCACCGGTTTGGGCACCGGCAGTTGCATCTCTGTTAGCCAGTTGAGCAGGCGAAATTCAGCAAATGAGCGAACATGTTGCTCTCCCAAAAACACATAAGATGACCGGGAAAACCTTGTCATTAATCCGCCGCGCAGGTATTTCCGCAGTACAATCTGGTGGCCGCCTGCGTCAACAAACCATGCGCCTCCACGCCCTCCGCTACTGACTGGACGGGCACGCTTTCCCCAGTATTCAGGACTGAACCAGGCCTCCGACACCTGATCACGATAATCCGGATGGAGAAGGAAGGCTGAGTGGTTATTCCGGACGCAAACTTCAGACTCGGCCATGCTCACCTTAATACAATTCAATAGCCAAAGAGACGGACTGCGGCTCGCCCTGAGACGGTAACCAGCGAGTAAGTTAGAATACACAGCAGTTTATCAATGAATGACACCAAAGCTCTACATACATGCCTTCTGCCCTGGAAACGGACCGTAACTTGATTAACTCCATCTGTATATTGCGTCTATCCGCCATTGGCGACGTCACCCATGTCATTCCCGTGGTATTGAGCCTTCAGGAACAGGTACCAGGCGTTAAGATCACCTGGGTGATCGGCAAGATTGAAGCCAAGCTGATTGGTGATCTGCCCGGCGTCGAGTTCGTTATCTTCGACAAAAAAGCCGGTCGCAAAGGGTACGCTGATTTGCGCAACACCCTCAAAGACAGGAAATTTGACGCGTTACTCCACATGCAGGTGGCCTTCAGAGCCAATCTTGCGGCAGCGATGATTCCGGCCAGGGTGAAGGTTGGCTATGACAAGGCGCGCAGCAAAGACCTTCACAGTCTGTTTATTAACCGGAGAATTGCCCCCGCAGCACAACAGCACGTACGGGATTGCCTGGCGAGCTTCCTGGAGCCACTTGGCCTGGAACCCGCCGCACCAAAATGGGTCATCCCACTGACCTCTGAAGACCATGAGTTCGCTGGGCAACACCTCGCCGCGGACCGCAAAAACCTCGTAATCAGCCCCTGTGCCAGCCACACACTTCGCAATTGGCCTGCCGAGCGCTATGCACGTCTGGCGGATCACGCCATCCGCACCCACGGCATGAAAGTAATCCTGGTGGGCAGCCCCGCGCCTTTTGAGGCGGAATTTTGCACAGCGATAGAAAGCACTATGGAGGAGCAAGCGCACAATATCTGTGGTAAGGATACGCTGAAGCAGCTCACTGCCTTATTGCAAAGCGCCGACCTGGTCGTCGCACCGGACACCGGGCCGGCCCACATTGCCAGTTCAATAGGCACGGATGTATTGGGTATTTTCGCGGCCAGCAATCCCTATCGTTCCGGCCCCTACAATTCGCTGCTATGGTGCGTAAATCGATATCCGGAAGCGTTGAAGCAGTTTACCGGCAAGACCGTTGAGCAGGCTCGCTGGGGCGCCAAGGCGGAATTCGAGGGGGCTATGGAGATGGTGACAGTGGAGGACGTGACGGGGATGCTGGATCAGTGGGTTGCTCAGCACTGACGCCGTGCGCCCTCTCCCGCGAGGGGAGAGGGCATAACAACTCAAGTCGCCGAAAGCACCGTTTTACTTGGGGGCAGTGTAATCCTGGTAGGACTTTTCTTCCACAAATCGTGACCCCAGGGCCAGGTTCACGTCCTTCTTGATCGCAGCGCGTTTGTCATTGGTGACGTAGACGGCACGAGCCAGTTCAATAAACTTTGCGCCGAAATCCTGAGCAGCTTCCTGATCACGAATGTCGTCTTCGATTTCCCAAAGCGCCTCGTTCACTTCTTTAAGTTGCTTGCGCAGATCTGCGATGGCTTCCTGATCCTGAACGGCTTCGTTCCAGGTGGCGCTCAGTTCGTCCAGCTCGAGCCGAACATTTTTGACCTTTTCCGCGTCTGCAATGCGTTCAGACTTGATCTCCAGAATGGTGATCTTATCCAGCACTTCGCCGAAGGAGACCGGCACTTTGATAACGTCTGCCATTTGCTCTTCCTGCAGGTGTTGTTAGTGGAACACGGCGTTAGCCGTTGACCGCTGTCAGCCAGTGTGAATGCGCAGCGCTCTTGCCCTTCACAGCATCGAAATACATACCCTGCAACTTTTCGGTCAGCGGGCCGCGCTTGCCAGCGCCAATCAAACGTCCATCCAGTTCGCGGATCGGCAGTACTTCGGCAGCGGTGCCGGTGAAGAAGGCTTCATCCGCAATATAGACCTCGTCCCGGGTGATACGGCGCTCTTTTACCGGAATGTTCAGCTCTTTCGCAAAATCCAGAATGGTCTGGCGGGTGATGCCTTCCAGGCAGGACGTCAGTTCCGGCGTATGCAGGACTCCGTCACGCATGATGAAGATGTTTTCGCCCGAGCCCTCAGCCACGTAGCCTTCGTTGTCCAGCAACAGGGCTTCTTCGCAGCCACTGGCAATGGCTTCGTTCAGGGCCAGCATGGAGTTGATGTAGTTACCATTGGCCTTGGCCTTACACATGGTGATGTTGACGTGATGCCGTGTGTAGGAGGAGGTGCGAACCTTGATGCCCAGCTCCTTTGCTTCCGGTGACATGTAGGATGGCCAGCTCCAGGCGGCGACCATGACATGAACCTTGAGGTTGTCGGCGCGCAGCCCCATACCTTCAGAGCCGAGAAATACCATCGGGCGCAGGTAGGCTTCGTCCAGGTTGTTTTCCCGCACTGCGGCAGTCTGTGCCGCATTCAACTCGTCCTTGCTGAACGGCATGGTCATGTTCAGGATATGGGCGGAGCGGAAAAGACGATTGGTGTGATCTTCCAGCCGAAAAATTGCAGCACCCTTTTCAGTGCTGTAGGCGCGGACACCCTCGAAACAACCCAGGCCGTAGTGCAGAGTGTGGGTCAGCACGTGAGTTTTGGCTTCCCGCCAGGGAACCATTTCACCATCCAGCCAGATCAGGCCATCGCGATCAGCCATCGACATTGTTTCTGCTCCTAAAGCGCTCTATTCGGAAAACCGGCATTCTAGCAGGAAAACTCGGGCTTACGAAGAGGCACAATGACTCTTCCATCAACCCAACATAACCCGATTCCACATACGTTGGATGTAATCACGTTCTTCGGGAAACGCGTCACCCGCCACCTGGCTGTTCAGGTTCTGCAGTGCCCGCCGGTGTATGGTGGAGCGCAGGGTGATGAACGTTTCCCGGAGTTTCTCGGTGTCTTCCACCGGCAAAACCCCTGCCCGGCCCAGTTCCTCCATCTGGCGAATATTATCGGACCACTGCGTCAATTCAGGATGCTCGGAACAACAGGCCAGCATCAGGTACTGCACCATGAACTCGATATCGATAATGCCACCATGGTCGTGTTTGATATGGAAAACCTCTGGTATCTTGCCTTCGATTTGCGGGGTGCCCAGGGCTGTGCGCATTTTCTCGCGCATGCCGACCACCTCTTCTTTTAACTTGCCCTGGTCCCTCTGCTGACACAGGATGTCGGCGCGCAGCTTTTCAAACGCTTCCAACGTTTCCCGGCAACCGGCCACACCACGAGCACGGGCCAGCGCTTGATGCTCCCAGGTCCAGGCGTCCTTACGCTGGTACTTCTCGAAGGCAGACAGGGTACTGACCAGCAGCCCCGAACTCCCCGATGGTCGCAGGCGCATATCCACTTCATAGAGTTGGCCAGACGGCGTCTGGGTGTTGAGAATGTGCACGATACGTTGCCCGAG
>PBRG01000013.1 GCA_002726615.1 Marinobacter sp. | reverse complement strand
CCGATAACGGTTGAATTACCAGCCGCCGTCCCAACTAACTCACGGTAGAAAACGCAGTCTGACACTTGTTAAACTGTCTTTTCGAACTTGTTACCGAGCCTGGCTCTCTAACGAGGCCCGGTGGTCGTAAGTCCCTCTGTGCAGTCTGGCTGTTCAAGATCACTTTCGATTGCCCAAATTTACATCAAACAGTCATTGCGACACGCAAGGAGATCACATGGCCCAACCTCGTGTTGTCACCATCCACTACACGCTCACCAACGACCAGGGAGAAGAGCTGGACTCCTCCCGTGTAGAAGGTCGCGAGCCTCTGTCGTATGTGGAAGGTGCTCAGAACATTATCGGCGGACTGGAAAATGCGCTGAACGAAAAGAACGCCGGCGATCAGGTGAAAGTATCTGTTGAGCCGGGTGAAGGTTACGGCGAAGTCAACGAAGAGCTGGTCCAGCCGGTCCCGCGTTCTGCGTTTGAAGGTGTCGACACCATCGAGCCGGGCATGCAGTTCCAGGCACAGACTCCGGGTGGCCCCCAGGTCGTTCGTGTCGTGGAAGTAGGCGACGAAACCGTCACCATCGATGCCAACCATCCGCTGGCAGGTCAGACCCTGCACTTTGACGTGGAAGTGGTTGAAGCACGCGAAGCAACTGACGAAGAGCAAGAGCACGGTCACGCTCACTGATTTCGTTATAGTTGTTCATAAAAAAACGGCCCCTGTTGGGGCCGTTTTTTTTGGCTATCCAAAACCTTTTACATGTTCGGATAGTTCGGACCACCGCCACCTTCCGGCGTCACCCAGGTAATGTTCTGGGATGGGTCCTTGATGTCACAGGTCTTGCAGTGAACGCAGTTCTGCGCGTTGATCTGGAACTTCTTGCCACTGCCATCATCTGCTTCAACCACTTCGTACACACCGGCCGGGCAATAGCGCTGCGCTGGCTCGTTGTACTTGGGCAGGTTCTCCTGGATGGGGATGTCCGGATTGGACAGCTTCAGGTGAACCGGCTGATCTTCCTCGTGGTTGGTGTTGGAAATGAACACCGAGGACAGCTTGTCGAAGGTCAGCTTGTTATCCGGCTTGGGATAGGCGATCCTCTTAGCCTGATCCGCAGGCTTTAGCGTGGCATAGTCCGGCGTGGTGTCGTGGAACGTAAACGGCAGACTGCTCCGAAGAATGTTCTGCTCGAAGTAGGCAATCGCGCCGCCCACGAAGTTACCGAACTTGTGCATGCCCGGGCTGAAGTTGCGCTCGGCATACAGCTCCTTATAGAGCCAGCTGTCCTTGAAACGCTCTTCAAAACTGGTGATTTCCTCACCGCTCTTGCCGTCCTTCAACGCCTCAAACACAGCTTCTGCGCCCAGCAGGCCGGACTTCATGGCCGTGTGGGAGCCCTTGATTTTGGAACTGTTCAGGGTGCCGGCGTCACAACCCAGCAGCAGGCCACCCGGGAAGCTCATCTTCGGCAGGGAGTTGAAGCCACCCTTGGTGATGGCGCGTGCGCCATAGGCCACTCGCTTGCCGCCTTCCAGGTGCTTTTTGATCTCAGGATGCAGCTTCAGGCGCTGGAACTCGTCGAACGGGCTCATGTGCGGGTTGCTGTAAGACAGATCGCTGATCAGGCCAACGTAGACCTGGCCATTCTCCAGGTGGTAAAGGAAGGAGCCACCCGTTGAGCCGGATTCGTTCAGCGGCCAGCCAGTCGTGTGGATGACCAGGCCCGGCTCATGCTTGGCCGGGTCGATGTCCCACAGTTCCTTGATACCAATACCGTAGTGCTGGGGGTCTTTGCCTTCGTCCAATTTGAAATCGTTGATCAGGCGCTTGCCGAGGTGACCACGGCAGCCTTCAGTGAACAGGGTGTACTTGGCGCGTAGCTCCATGCCCGGCATGAAGCCGTCTTTTTCGGAGCCGTCACGGGCCACACCCATATCGCCGGTGACAATGCCCTTGACCTGGCCATCTTCTACGATGGTTTCGGAAGCGGCAAAACCGGGATACACCTCAACGCCCAGGCCTTCGGCCTGCTCGGCCAGCCAGCGGCACAGGTTGCCCAGGCTGATGATGTAGTTGCCATGGTTGTGCATGTTTTTGGGCACAAAGGCATTTGGAATTTTGGTGGCGCCTTCCTGGTTCTTCAGCAGGAAAATGTCATCACGGGTGACCGGCGTGTTCAGCGGTGCGCCTTTCTCTTTCCAATCCGGGAACAGCTCGTTGAGGGCTGTGGGCTCAAATACAGTACCTGCCATGATGTGGGCGCCGATTTCGGACCCTTTCTCAACGACGCAGACGGTCAGTTCCTGTTCGGCTTCCTGGGCCATTTGCATGATACGACAGGCTGCCGAGAGGCCAGCCGGCCCACCGCCGACGATCAGAACATCAAATTCCATCGATTCGCGTTCCACGTTGGTCTCCTCATCTGTTTTATAGTGATGCCAACAGGCACATTCTTAGGGGCATCATCATACCGGTAAAAGCTCGTATAGACGACTCCCTCTAAGCGAAAGCACCTGCCTTATCAAGTAAAAGGATACCGCAATTGAATAATCAAACAAACGTTTGTTTGAAATTTGGGTTTACCTTTGGCATTGTTTGGTGGCGCTGGGCCAAAACGTGTTTTTTGAATCGTTTTTTAGTATCGTCTCACGCTCAGGTGGAGTCAACCGGTGTTCATTGGCCATTCATACGGCGATGCAACGTCTTGAGGGACTATTGACCCCGGTAGTCTTTGCCTGCAGTATTATGACGCCCTGACAGACAGCAGGTCCTGCAAGATATGTGCTGTTCTCAATTGTAAACTCATCGTAGAAGAACGAGGAATCTATGAAGGTTCTGGTCGCTGTAAAACGAGTAATCGACTACAACGTGAAGGTGCGCGTCAAGCCGGACAACNCCGGCGTTGATCTCGCCAACGTCAAGATGGCAATGAACCCATTCTGCGAAATCGCTGTTGAAGAAGCGGTTCGTTTGAAGGAGAAGGGCGTTGCCAGTGAAATCGTGGTGGTATCNATCGGCCCGAAGGCCTGCCAGGAGCAAATCCGTACCGCTCTGGCACTGGGTGCTGACCGGGGTATCCACATCGAAACTGACGAAGAGGTTCAGTCTCTCGAAGCGGCCAAGCTGCTCAAGAGCGTGGTAGAGAAAGAAGAGCCCAAGCTCGTCATTCTCGGCAAACAGTCCATCGATTCCGACAACAACCAGACAGGCCAGATGCTGGCCGCGCTGACCGGTATGGGTCANGGCACGTTCGCGTNTGAAGTGGTTGTCGAAGGCGAAAAGGTCAACGTGNCCCGCGAAGTCGACGGCGGCCTGATGACCGTGGCCCTGANCCTGCCGGCGGTTGNGACTACCGACCTTCGCCTGAACGAGCCGCGCTACGCATCCCTGCCGAACATCATGAAGGCCAAGAAGAAGCCGCTGGATGCCATGAGCCCGGCTGATCTGGGTGTTGAGCTTGCTCCGCGTCTGTCCACCCTGAAGGTTGAGGCCCCGGCTTCCCGTCAGGCGGGTGTGAAGGTCGCTGACGTAGCTGAGCTGGTCGACAAACTGAAGAACGAAGCGAAGGTGATCTAAATGAGCATCCTTGTAATTGCTGAACATGACAACAGCGAGCTGAAGCAGGCCACACTGAATGTTGTGGCTGCTGCCAAGGCCATCGGTGGCGACATTGACGTACTGGTTGCCGGTGAAAACTGCGGCGCTGTAGGCGAAGCGGCTGCNAAGGCCGAAGGCGTTAACAAGGTACTGGTTGCCGACAACGCTGCGTACGGTCATTTCCTGGGTGAGAACCTGGGTGAGCTGGTGGCCGAAGTNGGCAAGGGCTACAGCCATATCCTCGCCGCTGCCGGCACTACGGGTAAAGACTTCATGCCACGCGTTGCGGCGCTGCTGGACGTTGCCCAGGTATCCGACATCATGCGTGTGGAGTCCGAGGACACCTTCGTTCGCCCGATCTACGCTGGTAACGCTATTGCCACGGTGAAATCCGCTGACAGCATCAAGGTCATCACCGTGCGCCCGACCGCCTTTGATCCGGTGGCNGGTGANGGCGGCTCCGCCTCCGTTGANCAGNTGGACGTGGTCAAAGACGCTGGCCTGTCCACTTTTGTNGGCGAAGAGCTGGCCAAGTCTGACCGTCCGGACCTGGGAAGCGCGGGTATCGTGGTTTCCGGTGGCCGTGGCATGCAGAACGGCGACAACTTCAAGATGCTNGAGCAGGTTGCCGATCTGATGGGCGCCGCTGTTGGTGCTTCCCGTGCNGCCGTTGACGCAGGCTTCGTGCCCAACGACATGCAGGTCGGCCAGACCGGTAAGATCGTTGCGCCNCAGCTGTACATCGCCGTGGGTATCTCCGGTGCCATCCAGCACCTGGCGGGNATGTCTGACTCCAAGGTGATCGTNGCGATCAACAAGGANGAAGAAGCNCCGATCTTCCAGGTGGCTGATTACGGCCTGGTCGCGGATCTGTTTGAAGCGGTTCCGCAGCTTGAAGAAGAGTTGAAGAAAGTCCTGTAACTTTCTGACTCTACGTAAAAAAGGCACCTTAGGGTGCCTTTTTTATTGCTCGTCTTTCGGCCTTTTCCGTGACGTCAGCTGTTTTTCTTTCTTACCGAAAAACAGCGTGTCCGCCAGGATATGCAACGCCTTGTTGGTGGTGTGCACCGAGCGATAAATCTGGTCACTGGTCTGGTCGTGGGTTTCCCGCGCCCGCCGGGCATTTTCGCGGAACTCCTCGTTGGTTGAAAAGCGGTCAATCAGGCTGAACGTTGTGGTGGTAATGGCCTTGTGAACCTTCTCTACCGCGCTGGTGCCATTCTTGACGGTTTCCTCCAGCAAGCGGGCCCGGTTTCGGGTTTCCATCAAGTCCATACGGGTTTTCTGGATATGACTGTTGGCCGAAATCCTCTGGGAGTGAAGGAGGCGAAGGGTTCGGGTATTGCGGCTGTGTTGCCGCAACGCACCCGTCATAAGCCCCATTGACGTAACAATGGCGCTTAGACTGAGCAGTGATACGATGTCCATGGCGCCTCCTATCGATACTCGAGCTTCATTTCCACGTCAATTTCCCGTTCGGCCAGTTCCAGTTCGAGCTCTTTCATGACTTCCTGATACACCAGTCGTTTCACCATCACCGGAAGACGGTCTGCCAACATGCGGGCTGATTTGGATTCGCGTTTTGCCAGGGTAATCGGATCTTTTACTCGCAGCGTAAGTATCAGTTCCGGTTCCCGTGTATTATCAGGGCCATAGCTCTCAGCCATCGCCTTGCCAATGGATCTTTGCTGGAGACGTACCTGCCAGAACAGCCAGGCGCTGAGAATGGCGAGTATGAGGCTCAGTACCAGAAGCAGGGTGTTCAATGGGTTAACCTCCGGGATTCGGGTTCATTGAGTCTGACAGAGTGTGCAGTATCGGTACCATGATTCGATTGGCCGATGCGACGTTTTGTTGCAATCTCCGGGGAAATAATCGAAAGGATAGTGACATGATCTGGTTAAAAGCGTTTGTCAGTGGTCTTCTTGCCACCCTGATTTTCCATCAAGGGCTGTTTGCCGTGTTTTATTTCGTGGGAATGGTGCCATCCGCCCCTTTTAACATGGCCGCGGTTCCGCCGCTGGGTATTCCCGCTGTTTTTTCGCTGGCTTTCTTTGGCGGGCTTTGGGGAATCGTGCTCTGGGCGATCCTTGGCCGCTTCGGCGGCTTTAAGTTCTGGTTGGGTAATGTAATAGTAGGCGCCATTGGGCCGACAGCCGTTGCCATGCTGGTGGTCTTCCCACTCAAGGGCATTGCCGTCACCGCCCAGACCTGGGTTGGCGGGCTGATACTGAACGGCTTCTGGGGCCTGGGTGTGGCACTTTTCCTTGTACTGATGGGAGCAAAAGCGTCGCGGTCGACCGCCACCAATTCATAATTGATCCGGACGGATTAAGGACAACGAATGAGCACAAAGACTGACACCACCTACGACATCGTGGTATTCGGCGCCACCAGCTTCGTGGGGCAGATCCTTACCGGTTACCTGTTGGAATCCTATGGTATCGGCAAAGACGTTCGCTGGGCCATCGCCGGGCGCTCAGAAAGCAAGCTGGGCACACTCAAACAGGGCCTGGGCCCGTCGGCTTCTGAGCTGCCCGTCATCGTGGCAGATGCTGCCGATGAAAGTGCCCTGAATGCCATGTGTGACCAGACACGGGTGGTGATCTCAACCGTTGGCCCCTACGCGCTGTATGGAGAACCACTGGTGAAAATCTGTGCCGAAACCGGTACGGACTATTGCGACCTTACCGGTGAAGTGCAGTGGATCCGCAAGATGGTGGACACCTACGAGGATATAGCCAAGGCCTCTGGAGCACGTATCGTCCATTGCTGTGGCTTTGACTCCATCCCGTCGGACATGGGGGTCTGGTTCCTGCAGGAAAAATCCGAGGAAACCCTCGGCGCTCCGTGCCAGGACGTGCGTATGCGTGTCAAAGTCGCCAAGGGCGAGTTTTCCGGCGGCACCGTGGCCAGCATGATGAACATCGCCAAGGAAGCGGCCGCCGACCCGAAACTGCGCAAGGAACTGGCCAACCCGTTCTCGATCTGTCCGCCGGAACACCGCTCCAAAACCCGTCAACCGAGCCAGAAAGGCGCAGAGTTCGATAACGACTTCGGTGTTTGGCTGGCACCGTTCGTAATGGGGGCCATCAACACCCGGATAGTCCATCGCTCCAACGCGTTGCAGAACGCTCGTTATGGCAAGGAATTCACCTACGATGAGGCGATGATGACCGGTCGTGGTATGAAAGGTCGTCTGGCGGCTTACGGAATTACCGGCGCGCTTGGGGGCTTCTTCACCGCGTCTGCGTTCAAGCCAACTCGCTGGGTGGTGGAAAAGTTCGTGCCCAAGCCGGGCGAGGGCCCGAGCCCGGAAGCCCAGAAGAATGGCTTTTATGATTTGCGGTTTGTGGGCAAGACGACGGACGGTAAGATCATCAAGACCAAAGTCACGGGTGACCGCGATCCAGGTTATGGTTCAACCGGCAAGATGCTGGGCGAAGCAGGTATGAGCCTGGCGTTTGATGTGCCGGCCGAAAAACAGGGTGGCTTCTGGACACCATCGTCGCTTCTTGATGGCAAGCTCTATGAGCGTCTGACCAGCAAGGCTGGCCTGACCTTCGAGGTACTGGAAACCAGCTGAGACCGCTAGGCCAGCCGGATGGTGCGGTCGGAGGCGGGTAGGGCCCCCGGCGCGTGCCCCAGTGACACTACCGTTTTTCCTGCCAACCACCGCCTCATACCGGTCGCAATGGTGTTCCGGGTTTCGGAGTCTACTCCCGTGAATGGTTCGTCCAGAATCAATAGCGGCGCTTTGTTCAGCAGCACCCGTGCCAGCGCAATACGCCGGGCTTCACCGCCAGACAACTGGCTGCCCATGGAACCCAGCCAGGTGTTCAGTTGTGCCGGTTCGTGAACAAACCTGCCTGCCATTGCGACCAGCTCCAGGACTCGCCAGAGGTCGGCATCCGTGGCGTCTGGCCGGCCGATCAGCAGGTTGGCTTTCAGGGTGTCATCGAACAGTACGGTTTTCTGTGTCAGATACGCCAACGGTAACGCGTGAACACGCCCGAAGGCCGGCTTCTCCAGACCTGCGATGATATCCGCCAGAGAGGATTTTCCCGCCCCGGAGTGGCCAATCATACCCACCCATTCGCCCTTCGCGACCGCCATATGGAAACGACTGAGCACCGGCGCATGGTCGCCGAAACGGATCGTCACACGTTCGAGTTCCAGGGCACAGTCACTGTCGTGTGGCTCTTGTTCGTGCGCACCTTGGGAGGATTCCGGAGCGCAGTCCCGATTCAGTGCCGCAGCAGAAGCAAGCGTGCCTCCCAGGCGTGCGAATGCATCCGGGAGCATTGAATAAATTTCCTGTAAACCGAGGAGGGCGATTGGCAGCAGCACAACCATCGGGCCTGTAACCGCCCCCGCCTGGAACAGCTCCAGCCCCACCCACAGTGCAAGCACCACCGACAGGTTCACCATGACCTGGGACAGCCCCAGGTTCCAACCGGTGCGTGTGTCGGTGCGGGCTTCGTTGTGGGTGATCTGGCCCGCCTTGCGGAGGCATAGGGCGGCATGTTTGCCAATGCGTCCTGCAGCGGTGAGTTCGCCGAAGCCTTCGATGTGCTCGATCACGTCCGTTCTTACCCGCTCACGGGCTGCCGTCTGCTGGTAAACCAGATGCCGGGTGCGCAGGTAAACCAGCAGCGTTGCCACCAAAAACGCCGGTACCAGCACCAGTGCCAGGCCGACGGCCAACTCCCCGCGATACATCAACCACGCGGCGATCACCAGTATCGCCGTTACCAAAGCTGCGAGTGCCGTAGGTGCGATTAGCCGCAGATACAGGGTGTCCAGGGCGTCCACATCATTGGTCAGGCGAGACAGCCATTGTGGGCCACGTAAACGGGTTCTCCGGTCCCGACCGGCATTGGATAAACGCTGGAACAGGGTCACACGGATATCCGTCAGCAGGCGCAGCACGGTGTCGTGGTTGTACACCCGCTCGGCATACCGTGCCAACGTTCGGGCCACAGCGAAAAACCGAATGCCACCGCCAGGTACGTACAGGTTAATGGATGCCTGCACACCGGCTGCCAGCAGGATACCGGTGAGCGCCGTGGCGGTAATAAACCAGCCCGACAATGCCAGCAGCCCCATACCCGCAACCAGGGTGGCCAGTATGAGAAGGCCGCCGATCACCAGGTGACCGGGGCGACGGAAAATCAATGCCAACCAGGGGGCAAGCTCACGCATCCCCAACGCCTCCTTCGGTCACCAGTAGAGTGCGGTTGGCCAGCGTCAGCAGTGCCTGGTGGTGGGTGGCGAAAACCAGCGTCTTGCCGGCCTGCGCCAGTTTATGGAGCGCTTCCAGCACGTATATTTCGCTGTCACTGTCCAACCCCGCCGTGGGCTCATCCAGCAATATCAGGTCGTAACTGGCCACAAACACCCGCGCCAGGCTCAAGCGGCGTGCCTGGCCACCAGAGAGCCCCTGGCCGTCTTCGGTAATGGCGCTGTAGATTCCCCGTTCCCGGCTTTTTATCAGGCTTTCCAGGCCAACGTGATGCAAGGCGGTTTCTATGGCGATGTCCGTCGCGTCCGGCGTGGTCAGGCGCAGGTTGTCGGCCCAGGTACCATGAACCAGGAAAGGGGATTGCCCGAGCCAACCAAGCGCCTCGTCGCCGGCACGGTCTCCAAACACTGAAATACGCCCCCGATCTGGTCGCATGAAACCGGCCAACAGATGCAAGAGGGAGGTTTTACCGCCACCGGAAGGCCCGGTAAGGGCGATGACATCGCCTTTGTTGATCACCAGGGACACGCCGTCCAGAACCGGCCTGGCGGCATCGTAGGCAAATGAAACATCGCGAACGGCCACAATATCGGGAGATTCCGGCTGGTGACGGGGCTCTGCCTGCGGTTTTGGATTATCAACGCCCTGCAACCGATCCACGATCTCAGAACTGGCCCCCATCGCCGCTGCGCGATCATGATAATGCTGGGACAATAATCGCAGAGGCTGGAAAAACTCGGGGGCCAGCAACAGGATCAGCAGCCCGGAAAACAGTGTCAGATCGCCGGACGGTCCGAAGGTGATGTACCCCAGCAATCCAAAGCCGATGTAGATGGCCACGACGGCAATGGCAACGGACGAAAAAAGCTCCAATACGGCCGAGGACAAAAATGCAATTTTTAGTGTTTTCATGGTGATTTGACGGTATTCATCCGAGCGCTGGCGCAAGGTCTCCGCGGCGGGTGCCGTCTGGCCGAACAACTGCAGAGTGGTCAACCCCCGAACCTTATCCAGAAACTGGCCTGACAAACGACCGATGGTCTGAAAGTGCTGCTGGTTCAGCTTTTCCGCGCCCATTCCGACCAACGCCATGAACACCGGTATGAGTGGGGCGGACAGCAGAAGGAAGATCCCCGCGAGCCAGTCCAGTGCAAACACCACCACCAGGATCATCAGCGGCACCACCACTGCAAGCATCATCTGGGGCAGGAAGCGGGCGAAATACCCATGCAGGGCGTCGGTGTGGTCCAACCATTCCCGCGCCAGGGTACCGGCGGAGGTCTGGCTCATCGAAACCGGCCCGCTGGCCTGCCAGCACCGGTTGATGCGATGGCGAACCTCGCTACGCACCTCGCGGCTGCAGCGCGCTGCGTAACGGGCCTGTAGCCCCTGAGCCACACCGCGGCTCAATATAGCGACAATGGCACCGGTGAACAGCAGTGACAGTTCGGCCACTGGTACCTCATCCACAATACCCTGGTGAACAATGCCCGCCAGGAATGCCATTTGCGCGATGGTGGCAAGGGCCACCACAACGCCAGCCGATACCGTTGCCAGGATCAGCCGCCGGCTGTGGGCGGCAAGCGCCCCCAGCCAACGTTTTGACTCGGCTTGTTCAGCCACCTAGTGGTATCCCTCGCCAGCCCGTACCTTGCCCCGGAACACCCAATAGGTCCAGGCGGTGTAGACCAGCACAATGGGAATCACGAACAGCAGTCCCAACAGCAGGAACAACTGTGAGCCGTACGCCGAGGAGGCGTCCCAGAGCGTGTATTCCGGTGGCACCACATAGGGCCAGCGGCTGACGATCAAGCCCAGATAGGTGAAGATAAACAGCCCCACCGTGGCGACAAACGGCATGCCTTCGAACCGGTTCCGAACCGACCGGAAGATCTGGAAAGCACAGAGCAGGGCGAGTACGGGCAAGATCCAGATAATGCTCAGATTCGAGAACCAGCGGTCTTTCACCATCTCATCCACAAACGGCGTCCAGACGCTGATCATCGCGAACACCACCAGTACACCCAGCAGCAGCGGAATGGTGATCCGATACGCCCAGTCCTGCAGGCGGCCCTCGGTTTTCATGATAAGCCAGGTGGAGCCCAGCAAGGCATAGCCC
>PBRG01000012.1 GCA_002726615.1 Marinobacter sp. | reverse complement strand
GTTGTGCAGATGTTCGAAACCCCGCAGCGACACGCGTCGCATGGCTCTCTCTGCCACTCTCGCAAAAGCCGCGTCCCGCAGTTCACTGAACAGCGTGCTGCCAAATCGGAGCAGGCCGTAGGCGACGACCAGTATGACCGGTATCCACAGCAGCACCTCGCCGCCCTGATTTTCGTCCAGGTAGTCGACGATGTATTTCAGGGCGACTGGGGTCGCAACTGTCGCCAATTTGGAGATCAACAGGAAAGCCAATGCCAGAACGACACGGCCCCGGAATTCCGCCAGATAGGGCCACAGGCCAGCGATAACTTTCCAGTCGGGTTTGTGGTTGACGGGGTACTCGTTGTCAGCGTAGGCGCGCACTCGGNTTTCCCTTCNATAACGGAGTAGTCGAGCGCACGNGNTGGGACTTGTCTGCCAGGACACGCTGTAAATACGTCCCTGTACGCTCGACAAAAGCCATCCATGGCTTTTGACGGTCCTGGCAGACAAGTCCCACCCCGCACGCTCTTACGTAGCTGTATGATAGGTTCTAATACGAGTAAAAACCGTATTGTTATCGGAGTTTACAGTACCCCTTANCCTGGAGGCACACCATCAACACCCNTCANCGNAAGGCTCTGAANCTGGTTGTCNATTTNATCAGCCCNTACAAAAGAGCNGTTGCCGGCGCTCTCGTGGCTCTGGTTATTACNGCCGGCATCACNCTTGCNCTNGGTCAGGGNNTACGNATTCTGGTGGACCAGGGCCTNGCCACNCAGTCNCCCGCGATGTTGNCCAAAGCNGTNGGNCTGTTTTTTGTGCTGGTGATCGGGCTGGCTATTGGTTCCTTTGCCCGCTTTTATCTTGTCTCATGGATTGGCGAAAGGGTGGTGGCGGATATTCGCAAGCAGGTGTTTAACCACCTGATCGACCTTCACCCTGGCTTCTACGAGAAAAACCGAAGCCTGGAAATACAGTCGCGGTTCACCGCTGATACCACTGTGCTGCAATCCGTCATTGGCTCCACGGTCTCCATCGCGCTGCGCAACACCCTGATGCTGGTGGGCGGGCTGATCCTGCTGTTCGTGACCAATGCCAAACTTGCCAGCATCATCATCCTCGGCTTTCCGCTGGTGATTATTCCCATCCTGGTTTACGGGCGCCGCGTCCGCCAGCTGTCCAGGCTGAGCCAGGACCGGGTCGCGGAAGTGGGCAGTTACGTGGGAGAGAACCTCACCCAGATCAAGACGGTGCAGGCGTTCAACCATCAGCCCCATGACCGCCGGTTTTTCTCACAGGTGGCGGANAATGCCTTCGANATTGCCCGTGTGAGNATTCNCCAGCGGGCCTGGCTGACCACCATCGCCATTACCCTGGTCATGGGAGCCATCGGTGTGGTGATCTGGATTGGCGGGCTGGACGTGATTTCCGNCCGTACCAGCCCGGGCGAGCTGGCGGCATTTGTNTTCTACAGCCTGNTGGTGGGACTNGCNGCCGGNGCCATNAGTGANGTNATTGGTGAGTTGCAGCGCGCAGCCGGGGCAGCGGCGCGGATTTTCGAGCTGCTGCAGACACCCAGTGAAATCCACAGTGAGGCAAACGCGACCCAGGCTCTGCCCGACACGCTTCGCGGCGATATCGAGATCCGCCATTTAACCTTTTCCTATCCGGCTCGTCGCGATATCAAGGTTCTGCAAAGCCTTTCACTTAGTATCCAGGCAGGCGAAACCGTGGCCCTGGTTGGTCCCTCTGGTGCCGGGAAGTCTACGCTGTTCGACCTGCTCTTGAGGTTCTATGACCCAGATACGGGGCAGATCCTCATCGACGGCATCGATAGTCGTAAGTTAGCGCTTACAGACCTGCGCCAATGCTTTGCACTGGTGCCACAGAATCCCGCGCTGTTTCACGGCACCATTGCCGATAACATCCGCTACGCCCGACCGGAGGCCAGCGACACTGCCATGGTGGAGGCCGCCAGGATTGCCCATGCCGATGAGTTTATCCGCAAACTGCCAAANGGNTATGAAACGCCACTGGGCGACACNGGNCTCGGNCTNTCNGGNGGGCAGAAGCAGCGGCTGGCGATTGCCCGCGCACTACTTGCGGATGCGCCTATACTGTTATTGGATGAGGCGACCAGTGCACTGGATGCAGAAAGCGAACACCTGATCCAGCATGCCATGCCGGGACTGATGTCCAACCGCACGACATTGGTCATCGCACACCGGCTGGCCACCGTCAGGCACGCCGATCGTATCATTGTGATGGACGCCGGAATTATTCAAGATATCGGCAACCACGATGAACTTGTCGAACGGAATCCGCTGTACCGGAGACTTTCGGAACTTCAGTTCCGGGAAGACATTGGCGGCCCCAGTACGTAGAAACAACAGGGCCGGGTTTTCAAACCGGGCCATCATTTCGTGTATGCTGACAGTACCAAACCGAATTCGAGGAGAGGCAAAGTGACGAACAAAGAATTGCAGGCACTCAAAGAACGTTATGTCGCGGCCGGTGCTGCCAGCCCCAACGAGCAGTTTGCCGACCATGCGACCAATGCCGAGCTCTGGGATGCCGATGGCAAGCGTATGATCGACTTCGCCGGCGGCATTGGTGTACTGAATATCGGCCATCGTCACCCCAAAGTGGTTGAAGCGGTGAAGGCGCAGTTGGACAAGCTGATGCATACCTGCCAGACCGTCATGCCCTACGAGGGCTATGTGAAGCTGGCACAGAAGCTCAGTGAAGTGGTTCCGGTAAAGGGCCACGCCAAGGTCATGCTGGCCAACTCCGGCGCAGAGGCCCTGGAAAACGCCATGAAAATCGCCCGCGCGGCGACCGGCAAAACCAACGTGATCTGTTTTGACGGCGGTTATCACGGCCGTACCTTCTACACCATGGCCATGAACGGCAAAGCCGCGCCTTACCAGACCGATTTCGGCCCGATGCCGGGCACCGTCTTCCGCGCCCCCTATCCGGTTCCCTATCACGGCGTCAGTGAGGATGAAGCGCTCCGTGGCCTGAAGATGGCCATGAAAGCTGATTCACCCGCCAGTGACACCGCCGCCATCGTGATAGAGCCGGTATTGGGTGAGGGCGGTTTCTACGCCGCACCCGCCAGCTTCCTCAAAGAGATTCGCAAGATCTGCGATGAAAACGGCATCCTGATGATCGCGGATGAGGTTCAGAGCGGCTTTGGCCGGACCGGCAAGATGTTCGCCATTGAGCACAGCGGTGTCGAGCCCGACATGATGACCATGGCCAAGAGTATGGCCGATGGTATGCCGATCTCAGCCATTGTCGGTACCGACAAGGTGATGGACTCGTCCGGCCCGAACTCCCTCGGCGGCACCTACACTGGCAGCCCGACGGCGTGTGCGGCAGCCCTGGCAGTATTTGACGTGTTCAAGGAAGAAGACATTCTGGGCAAGAGTCAGCGCCTGGGTGACACGCTGCGCAAACGTTTTGATCAGTGGCAGGAACAGTTCCCCCACGTGGACAACGTGCGCAACCTCGGGCCCATGGCAGCCATTGAACTGGTCACCGACAAGACCAGCAAAGAACCCAGAGCAGACCTGGCGGCGGCCGTTACAAAGAAAGCCAAGGAAAATGGCCTGATCCTGCTGAGCTGCGGCATGTACGGCAATACCCTGCGTTTCCTGATGCCGGTCACCATCGAGGATAATATTCTTGAGGAAGGCCTGGCGATCGTTGAGCAGGCACTGAAAGAGGTGGGCTGAAACGCCCTCAGGCAGGGTCTTTAACACACCTGCCTCTGAGCACCGCAACGCTGGTCAGTGTGAAGCTGACCAGCGTTTTTTATGGGTTCTAACCGTTCTAGATCAACTTCCTGATCTCCTTCCACAAGCGCCGGTAGGCATCGGCAGCCGCGGATGACCGGTCCATCAATTCCACCGGCTGGCCACTCTCACCCATCTTCTCCACCACACTGGCATTGGGAATCAGCGCGTTCAACCCATTCTCGAGGCGCTGTTTGCGATGAATCACCATCTCGCGATGCAGATTCTTGCGGCGGTCCACGATGGAGAAAAACGGATGCAAACGACCGGGTTTGAGCTTCTTGTCCCTGGCGAACGCCTGGAGCTGTTGCCAGCTATTCAGGGCAAGCCAGGTCGGAACCACTGGCACGAACACGCCATCAGCGGTTTTCAACACCTGCTCGGACAACCGCGACATCGAGGGTGGGCAATCCAGTACGACCAGGCTGGTTTCCTCCGATAACGGCGCCAGCCAGTTTTTGAGGGTATTGGCGCTGTCATTCTTATCCAGGCGGACATCTAGGTTGCGAAAACTGTTATGGGCCGGGATAAAATCGAGGTCAGGGTAGGCACTGGCACGAATGAACTTGCCGATGGGGGTCTTGCCATCCATCAGTGCGGCCAGTTTCCGCCCTTTGATCTCATCCGTTCCTGACAAATACCAACTGGCCGCCCCCTGAGGGTCGAGATCCCACAGCAGGGTGGGAATGCCAGCCTGGCTGGCCAGGTAGGCAATGTTTACAGCCGCAGCGGTTTTACCGACACCGCCTTTAAGACTGTAAAACGCAATGATCTTCATGCTTCCTCCTAAAGCCCCATCAAAACATCGGCTGCAAGCTTAACCGATCCCTCTGGCAAGCGTGTTTCAGTTTAGTGACACGTATCTTAAGGCTACGCACATATCGTAACTCCTCCCCCTGACTACTCCCCGCAAACTGCCTGAAAGGATGTTTTGGCTAACGATTGAACACTTCATGTTGACAATGGACATCCACAACTGCCGTCAACAGGCGGCATTGGCCATTGGATCGTCTCCACAACAAATACAAGACAGGAGCACACAATGATCTCCATACAACGCCTGGTAACCGGTGTCAGTCTCGGCCTGACACTTGCGTTGCCCATCAATACCGCCCATGCCGGTACCTTTGTCCATCTGTTCGAATGGAAATGGAGCGATGTCGCCACCGAATGTGAACAGTTTCTCGGGCCCAAGGGTTACAGCGCCGTACAGGTGTCACCGCCGCAGGAACACATTCAGGGCAGCGCCTGGTGGACGCGCTATCAACCGGTCAGCTACCAGCTCCAGAGCCGCAGTGGCAACGCCAGCCAGTTCGCCGACATGGTGTCGCGCTGCAACACGGCAGGGGTCGATGTTTATGTCGATGCGGTGATCAACCATACCGCCAATGGTACGGGAACCGGTACGGCGGGGTCCTATTACAATAGCGATTCCCTGACGTATCCCATCTACAGTGGCAACGATTTCCACGCCGAATGCAGTATCAACGGCTCGGATTACAGTTCGGATGCCTGGCGCGTGCGCAATTGCCGCCTCGTCGGCTTACCGGACCTGGATACCGGAAGCAGCTATGTGCGCAACACTCTGGCCGGCTACCTCAATCAACTCACTTCGCTGGGTGTAAAGGGTATTCGGGTGGACGCCGCCAAACATATGTCGCCCGGTGATATCGGCGCCATCATCAATCAGGCCAACGGCCCACTGTACGTATTCCAGGAGGTGATCGACCTGGGTGGTGAAGCCGTCAGTGCCACTGAATACACCGGGACGTCAGACGTCACCGAGTTCCGCTACAGCGCGTCCATCGGCAACGTCTTCAAGAACCTGCAACTGGCCAATCTCAACGCCTTTGGCGAGAGCTGGGGATTCCTGTCCGGCACTGATGCCGTGGTATTCACCGACAACCATGACAACCAGCGTGGCCATGGAGCCGGTGGCAGCAATGTGTTGACCTACAAGGATGGTGCTCTTTACAACCTGGCCAACGTGTTCATGCTGGGCTGGCCCTATGGCTACCCCAAGGTAATGTCGAGTTACACGTTTTCCAACGGCGACCAGGGCCCGCCGGCCCAAAACGTCTATCAGAATGGTACAGCCCAGTGCGGTTCGGCCTGGGTGTGCGAACATCGCTGGGACTCCATTGCCAACATGGTTGCCTTCCGGGCGCAAACCGACGGCCAGGGCGTGAACAACTGGTGGGACAACGGCAATAACCAGATTGCGTTCAGTCGGGGCAACAAGGGGTTCGTCGCCATCAATCGTGAAGGGGGCGCTCTGTCTAGGACCTTTAGCACCGGACTGGCCGATGGTGACTATCGCAATGTGGCTGGCAACGGTGCCTGCGTGACGGTGCAGAATGGCCAGGTGGCCTTGACGGTACCAGCGATGGAAGCGGCCGCACTTCATACCGGAGCCCCCTGTGACGGAGGCAATCCCAACCCGCCAACGGCAGGAACAGCATCCGTCACCTTCCAGTGCCAGAACGGCACTACCACCATGGGGCAAAGCGTGTACGTCACCGGCAACGATGGCGCACTGGGGAACTGGTCACCCGCCGATGCGGTAAAACTGGATCCAACAGCCTACCCAACCTGGAGTGGGTCGATCGATCTGCCAGCGGAGACCTCCATCGAATGGAAATGTCTCAAGCGCAGCGAAACCGATCCTGGCGCGCAGCAGCAGTGGCAGTCGGGTGGTAATAACCAGGTCCAGACCGGAGGAGAGGGCACCATCAGTTCCACTTCCGGTTCGTTCTAGAACGGACCTGCCACCAACTGACAACCGGCCCGCATCAGCGGGTCGGTTACCGCCGACCTCGGTTACTCACAATCACGGTTTCATCGTATACTGCCTGACGACTTATTCGGTATGCTGGATTCCACCGGCATCACTTCCCCGAACGATCAGGCTGATTTATGACCGACCCGGAAACCCAATCACCACCGACCCACAAGCCAAGGCCCTGGGTTGACCTACTCGTCAGTATCATCATTCCCTCCTTCATTCTGATGAAATTGAGCGGGGATGAATATCTGGGCAGTGTCATGGCCCTGGTCATTGGGCTTGCCTTTCCCCTCGGATGGGGACTGTTCGAGTTGGTGCGCTATCGCAAATACAACTTTATAGCCGTGCTCGGCATTGTCAGCGTAGGCCTGACCGGAGGTATCGGCCTGATGGAACTGGATGCCGGCTGGTTGGCGATCAAGGAAGCTGCGGTTCCCGCCGTCATCGGTATTGCCGTGCTTGTTTCAACCCGTACACGCTATCCGCTGGTTAGAACCCTGCTGTACAACCCGTCCGTGCTGAACGTTAACAAGATTCAGGCGGTGCTGAAGGAAAACGGAAGTGAGGAAGAGTTCGACGCTCGACTGCTCAAGGCCAGCTATTTCTTCAGCCTGACCTTTCTATTCTCCTCCATCATGAATTTCGTGCTGGCCAAGTGGATTGTCACCAGCCCGTCCGGAACCCAGGCGTTCAATGAGGAACTGGGCAGGATGACCCTGGTGAGTTATCCCATGATCGCCATTCCCTCGATGATCATGATGATCGCCATTTTCTACTACCTGTGGCGTTCCATTCGCCGGCTCACCGGCTACACCCTTGAGGATGTTATGGCGCCTCACCTGGCGGCCCAGCACGACAGCAAGTCTTCTGACACATCCACGAGGAAAGGTGGTTAACTCCATCCAGCAATACTGAATTACTATAAGCAACTGAATCATAAAGAAAAAAGGCGACCATCAGGTCGCCTTTTTCGTCTGCCCGGATAACCCGGGTCCGATCACAAAACCGCCGCGATCACACGTCCAGGTTAGTCACTTCAAGCGCGTTACTCTGGATAAACAACCGCCGTGGCTCGACGTCATCGCCCATCAGGGTAGTGAAGATCTGGTCCGCCGCAATGGCATCCTCGATGGTGACCTTCATCATGCGACGAGTCTCCGGATCCATGGTGGTTTCCCACAACTGCTCCGGATTCATTTCGCCCAGCCCCTTATAGCGCTGGATGTTCAGGCCGCGTTGAGCTTCCTTCATCAGCCAGTCCAGAGCGCCCTCGAATGACAGCACCGCTTGCTTGCGCTCGCCACGCTGGATGTAAGCACCATCTTCGATCAAACCGTCCAGCGTCTCACCCATCCTCGCGATGGCCGCGTAGGAGGACGACTCGAAGAACTCATGGCTGAACACGTGGTTATGGGGAATACCGTGCACGTAAATCACTACCTTGGGCAGGTAGAGATTGCGTTCAGTGTCCTTTTCCACCGAGAAGGTGTACTTGGTGCCGGTACGGGTATCCAGCTGCAGCCCTTCGCCCAGGCGGGCAACCCAGCGAGCCACTTCCGCCTCTTCCTTCAGGTGCTCCGGCTTCAGGGTCACGTTGTCCAGCATTTGCTGGAGTACCTTGGCCGGGTAGGCGCGGGACAGACGATCAATCATTGCCATCACCGCCTGGTAATCCTTCACCATGGTTTCCAGAGCGGAATCCTTGATGGCCGGCGCTTCCGGATTGACATAGAGCTGGGCGCCTTCCAGGGCGGTCTGTGTCAGGTAGGCTTCCTTGGCCTTCTCGTCTTTCAGGTACTGCTCCTGCTTGCCACGCTTGACCTTGTACAACGGCGGCATGGCAATGAACACATGGCCACGCTCTATGATTTCACGCATCTGACGGAACAGGAAGGTGAGTAGCAGCGTACGAATGTGGGAACCGTCCACGTCCGCATCGGTCATGATAATCAGGGAGTGGTAGCGGAGTTTTTCCGGATTGAATTCCTCTCGCCCGATGCCGCAGCCCAGCGCGGTAATGAGCGTACCCACTTCCGCCGAGGACAACATCTTGTCGAAGCGCGCCTTCTCCACGTTCAGGATCTTACCTTTGAGGGGCAGGATGGCCTGTGTCTTCCGGTCACGCCCCTGTTTGGCACTCCCGCCGGCGGAATCACCCTCCACAATGAACAGTTCGGAAAGCGCGGGATCCTTTTCCTGACAGTCCGCCAACTTACCCGGCAGACCGGCGATATCCAGTGCCCCCTTGCGGCGCGTCATGTCACGGGCCTTGCGGGCTGCTTCACGGGCGCGGGCGGCTTCAATCATCTTGTTGACGATTAACTTCGCCTCGTTGGGTTGCTCCTGCAGGAAGTCCGCAAAGGATTGATACAGCTCCTGCTCAACCGCGGTTTTGACCTCGGAAGAAACCAACTTGTCCTTGGTCTGGGACGAGAACTTGGGGTCAGGAACCTTCACGCTGATGATGGCCGTCAGACCTTCCCGGGCGTCGTCACCGGATGTGCTGACCTTGGCCTTTTTACCCAGGCCTTCGTGCTCAATATAATTGTTGAGCGAACGTGTCAGGGCCGCACGGAAGCCAGCGAGGTGGGTACCGCCGTCGCGCTGCGGGATATTGTTGGTAAACGTGTAGATATTTTCCTGGAAGGCATCGTTCCACTGCATCGCCACTTCCACCGCGATACCGTCTTCACGTTCCTTAATGAAATGAAACACGCGGTTGATCGGTGTCTTGTTAGCGTTAAGGTGCTCAACAAAGGCACGCAAGCCACCCTCGTATTCGAATACCTCCTCCTTGCCACTACGCTCATCCTGCAGGCGGATACGCACACCGCTGTTNAGGAACGCCAACTCCCGCAGGCGCTTGGCCAGAATATCCCAGTGGAACTCAATGCTGGTAAACGTTTCCGGGGAAGGAATGAAGTGAACCTTCGTACCACTGGCGTCGGTGTCGCCAACCACATCGAGCGGCGCTTTTGGTACGCCGTTGTTGTAGGTTTGCTCNTAAACCTTGCCATCACGTCGAATGGTCAACGTNAGGGAAGAGGAGAGGGCATTGACCACCGACACCCCAACACCGTGAAGCCCGCCTGAGACCTTGTAGCTGTTGTCATCAAACTTACCACCGGCATGGAGAACCGTCATGATGACTTCCGCAGCGGAGACACCTTCTTCCTTGTGAAGGTCGACCGGAATGCCCCGGCCATTATCCCTGACCGTGACCGATTCGTCCGGATGGATGATCACCCCGATTTCAGAACAGTGCCCAGCCAACGCCTCGTCAATGGAGTTGTCCACCAACTCAAAAACCATGTGATGCAGGCCCGTGCCGTCGTCAGTGTCACCGATATACATACCGGGCCGCTTCCGAACGGCATCCAGTCCTTTCAATACCTTGATACTTGAGGAGTTGTAGTTCGATTCACTCATTAGGGTACTCCTGAAGGGTGATTTCCCGGCGTGAAGCCATTGCCGCTGTTATTTCAGAGCGATAAAAGTGGGTCATCCGGGTTCCTGTTCTTCCGTCAATTTGCCATGTTCCACGTGGAACAATCTGTATTCCGGCATGGTGTGCCGCCATAACTCATCAGGCCTGGGTGCCTCTATCGAAGTCACAAACACCTGACATCGCAATTCGTAGAGCTTTTGGGCCAGCATGGCCCTGTGGACGATATCCAGCTCTGCATTGATATCGTCCAGCAGAAAGGTAACCTGCTTTCCCAGATCGCTTAGCACCATGCCTTGTGCGATCTTCATCAAAATGACCANCGTCTTTTGCTGGCCCCGGGAGAAGGTNTCCGCCACCGGCCTTCCCTGGTATCNCAAGCGGATGTCAGCCCGATTGGGACCGTACAGGGTATGGCCCATTTTCTGTTCCTGCTCCCGGTGCGAACGTAGTACCTCGGCCAGGGNTTGNCTGGCGTCCCAACCCACGTAATAGTCCAGCTTGAGCCCATCAACCCAGGGGGCATCTATCTCACCGAGTAAACTGTAAAAAGCCTTGGTAAANAGCCGAAAGGTTTCGTTCCGGGCTTGCGTCAGGCGCTCTGCCAACTCCGTGTACTGGGAATCCCAGACCTTCATCAGAGCGTCATCTATTCTACCATTTCTCAGGATCTGATTCCGCTGTGACGTCACTCTTTGACACTGCTGCCACAACGAAGCAAACGAAGGTTCCACGTGGAACACTGCCCAATCCAGAAACTGTCTGCGTTTTCCAGGCCCGCCGGCAACAATATCAAACACCCCCGGATCGATAACCGAGACGGGCAGATGCCGGGCAAGTGAAGACAGGTTACGAACCGCTTCGCCNTCCACTCGAAGNGTGGTTTNTTTNGCGGTCACATCCCTGGANATACCCACNCGATGGTTNAGCTCACCAANNGATGNNTGTTCTCCTCCGNNAACATTCCCTGATCCAGACCGCCGAACACCGTNAGTTTGTGTTCNCCGTGGCTAACCACCGCCTGATGNCGACTTACCCGGAANGAGCGGCCAAGCCCCAGGTAACCAATGGCTTCCAGCACGCTGGTTTTTCCACTGCCGTTGGCGCCATACAACAGATTAATGGAAGGTGAGAAACCGACTGGCGCAGGCGATAGATTGCGGAAATGTTCCGATTGAAGTTTAACGAGCGCCATAGGTCACGATAGGTTATCAACCTGCAGGAGACGGGGACAAAAAAGGCAGCGTGCCTTATCGACAACGCTGCCCAGTGTACAAAACCTTGCGGGTGAACGCGATTAATGCAGCATGTTCAACCGCTCGTCCATGAAGACATCCATTTCNGGTGCCAGTATGTGAACGTAACGGTCGAAATACAGGAACTGTTTCAGCAGAAGCGCGAACTCCCTGGGAAAATGCAGCCCGTGGCCCTCACCAATTCGTACCATATCCATCAGGATGTTGTTCACGTCATCCTCGGCTTGTTCAGCCTGATAGGGAACTTCATCCGGNACCATGGTATCCATTTGCTGATAAAGACGTCGCAGGTCGGCTGCCAGTTCCGCAACCTGAACCTTTTGGTGAGTAATACCGATACGAATCATGGCGTCGGCCATGCCTTCAAAATTGCCCACCATGACCGTCGAAATAAAATCGCTGACGGCCTGCCAGGTATCCGGACGGATACGTCCGACAATACCGAAATCAATAAAACCAACCCGGCCATCTTTCAGCACCATCAGGTTGCCNGCATGAACATCAGCATGGAAAAACTCACACTGGGTGAGACTGGAAAACCAGGTGTTCATTGCCGTAATCAGCGTGCGCTCCGGATCGCGAGCGTAACCCCGGATGCTTTCAAGATCCGTCAGGGGTACGCCGTGGAAGCGCTCCATGGTAAGAATGCGCCGGGTACTGCAGCTTTCATAAACCCGTGGCACAGTGGCGTCTTCGTTATGGGTGTTATGGAGAAACTCCCGGAACACCTTAAGGTTATTCGCTTCCTTGATGAAGTCGCATTCCTCCATCATGGTGCGCTGGATTTCCTCCACGATTCCGGACAACGATGTCCAGGACAGTTTAGGCGCCAGGGTTTCCAGAATTTTTGCGGACAGGTACAGGAAATTGAGATCTGTCAGCAGAATGTTTTCCACACCCGGCTTTTGCACCTTGATCACCACATCCTCACCGGTGACCAGCTTCGCGGCATGAACCTGTGCAATCGACGCCGATGCCAAAGCCACCGGGTCAATGTCAGAGTAAACGTCTTCGATTGGTCGGCCCAGTTCGTCCCGGATAATTTTCCGGATCACACTGAATGGCAGGCTTGGGGTACGGTCCAGACAGTATTGGAATTCCTCCACGTATTCCTTGGGGAAAAACGTGGGGGAGCTGGCGATAAACTGGCCGAGCTTGATGTAGGTGGCACCCAGGGATTCAAACGTCTGCCTGAGCAACCGCGGTGCGGGCGGTCGATCGCCCCGCACCCAATTCACTCCGGCGCGTCCCAACACCGATACGGTCTGACCGATTCGAAAGGCACCCTTGAGGCTGTTCGTCACCGTTCCCATGACTCTCTTCCTTACTGATCCGGTAAATATCTGGCGGCCACAACCAATCCGGCTCACCTACAGCCGCATCGGCATGACAACATAGAGGCAGCGATTGTCGTTCTCGGCCTCGATCAACGCGCTGCTGTTGGGATTGGCCAGGGTAATCTTGACCTGATCTTCATCCAGCGCATTCATCACATCCACCAGATAGCCTACATTAAAGCCAATCTGAAGTGATTCGCCCTGATACTCGACCGGCAGCGCGTCTTCGGCCTGTTCCTGGTCCGGGTTGTTGGCAAATACCTGCAACTCGTTGGGCGCCAGGTTCAGGCGTACGCCACGGATGTTTTCATGGGAAAGAATGCCGGCACGCTGAAGTGTGTTCTTGAGGGTAGCGCGATCCGCCAGGACAACTTTATCCCCGCCCCGGGGAATCACCCGGTTATAGTCGGGGAACTTGCCTTCGATCAACTTCGAGGTAAAGGTATAGGAACCAACCGTCGCCCGCAGATGATTGTCTCCGATCACCAGGGTCACCGGGGTTTCCACATCATCCAGCAAGCGCGCCAGTTCCAGCACACCCTTACGCGGCACGATCACCTGGCGAGGTTCCGGGCAGCCGGTGGGCAAATCAAAATGCGCCATGGCCAGGCGATGGCCGTCTGTAGCCACAGTGCGAACGTGATCCTTGTCAACTTCCAGCAACAGCCCATTCAGGTAATAGCGAACATCCTGTTGAGCCATTGCAAAAGCGGTGGCATCGAACATTCGACTGAGTTCTTTCTGGGGCAGCTCCAGGCCAAAACTTTCCGCATCATCCTCAACGTTGGGAAAATGCTCCGCCGGCAAGGTCGACAGCGTAAAGTGGCTGGCACCGCAACGCAGATGCAGGCGGTCGCCCTCCAACGCCAACTCAATAGGCGCCTCGTCACCCAACGCCCGGCAAATATCGGACAACTTCCGCGCCGGTACTGTAATACGGCCCGGCTGGTCAACGTGTACCGGTGACACCCGTCCCACCAGTTCCACTTCCATATTGGTACCGGTCAGCGTGAGGGTATTGTCCTCGGCCACCAACAACACGTTGGAGAGAACGGGCATTGTCTGTTTTCGCTCCACCACACCGGCAATGGACTGAAGGGGGGTAAGCAGAGATTCTCGGCTGATCGTCAGTTTCATGGCACTCAGCATTCTTTTATTGGAAGGTGAATGTGTATTGGCCGCCGCTAACCCGGTCAGGTTGTCAGTAGCCGCATAAAGTTCTGATAATCCTCACGGATGCCAGGATCCGTTTCCTGCAGCTCTACAATCTTTTTGCAGGCATGCAATACCGTGGTGTGATCACGGCCACCAAACGCATCGCCAATTTCCGGCAGGCTGTGATTGGTCAATTCCTTGGCCAGGGACATGGCAACCTGTCTTGGCCGGGTCACCGTACGAGTGCGCCGTTTTGACAACAGATCGGCCACCTTGATCTTGTAGTACTCCGCCACCGTACGCTGGATGTTATCTATACTGACCTGCTTCTCATGCAGCGCCAACAGATCCTTGAGGCTTTCCCGGATAAACGGCGGGGTGATTTCCGATCCAGTGAAGTGAGCATTCGCTATCACCAGACGCAGCGCCCCTTCTAGCTCACGAACGTTCGATCGAATTTTCTGCGCAATGAAAAACGCCGCCTCGCTGCTGAGTTTGACGTTCACCTGCTCCGCTTTCTTCATCAGGATGGCGACCCTCGTCTCCAGCTCCGGTGGCTCTACCATCACAGTCAGGCCCCAGCCGAAACGGGATTTGAGGCGCTCTTCCATATCCACAATTTCTTTCGGAAAGCGGTCACAGGTCACAATAACCTGTTGCCCCCCTTCCAGTAGCGCATTGAAGGTATGGAAGAATTCCTCCTGGGAGCGCTCCTTGCGGGCAAAAAACTGAATATCGTCTATCAACAGTGCGTCCACAGAACGGTAATAGCGCTTGAACTCATTGATGGCGTTTAACTGAAGCGCCTTCACCATATCCGCCACAAAACGCTCGGAGCGAAGATAGGCCACCTTGGCTCTCGGGTTGCGCCGTACAATGTCATTACCAATGGCATGCATCAGGTGGGTCTTACCCAGCCCCACACCACCATACAAAAACAGTGGGTTGTAGGCCCCACCAGGATTTTCTGCGACCTGCATCGAGGCCGCCCGAGCCAACTGGTTCGATTTACCCTCCACAAACGTGTCAAAGGTAAAGCCTTCATTCAGGAAACTCTGGTGCTTGATGTCACCCTCAACCTGAACCGAACGCCGTTCGCTGGTACTCTTGGCCTTTACCGACGGCGTGGTCACTGTGGCCGCAACGCCTTTCTCTTCTTCCGTTACCCGACTACCCGCTTCCTCCTGTTCTGCAGCTACGCCACTAACCGCGTTCTCAGAACGGACCACCAGGTCAGACGACCGTGGTGCGGACCCCACCTTCATATCAATTCGAGGCGCCTGGCCACCGTGAAGATCCTTCANGACTTCTTCAATTCTTCTGAGGTATTTTTCGTTCACCCAGTCCATGACNAACCGNTTGGGTGCNAACAGCATCANCTGACCCTCGCGGTGATCCGACTGCAAGGGTCTAAGCCAGGTGTTGAATTGCTGGGCGGGAAACTCGTCCCGGAGTACTTCCAGACACTGATGCCATANGTTGTTCGGCACGACAGTCTTGCCTCCGATGCCTCAGAAATTTCTCGTCACGGATCTCCATGACCCGACGAAAGAGATGACCAAGGATTCTAACCTGAGNNCCTCCCNAGTGAAAGNGCCAAACGCATTTAATAAACAGCCTGTGGAAATTTATTTTCTTTTATTTCAATTTTTTACAGACTTACCTACAGGCTTGTGTACAGAAATATCGCGCAGAAAAAGTTACCCACAGACCTGTGTGTACAGAGCGCCCTTAACCCTGTGGACGACACCCCGATGTTCGGTGGATAAATCGCGATCTGAGCAAACCCGCAACTTACCCACATTTCCTGCCTCGNATATACACAGGCCTCANCCCCACTTCTCAACCACTTTATNAACCNTCCAATCNNCTGTTTCNANATNAATTCCATCGNTTTTCCACAGAAAAAGGCCTGCGTAATAACAGTAATAATAATCCTTAAAGAGAATACAAAAAGACTTAATGAATTTATTACCTGAACCCTGAATCAGCGGAGATGGAAATAACCCGTGACTGGTCTCGAATAACCATTGAATTCCACCGCCACATTGCATAGAATGCCGCTCCTGTTTTGGCTGTTCATTTTCCAGCCAACAATTGAATTTCCAACATCTGTAATGTGAGACCGACACCATGAAAAGAACGTTTCAACCAAGCGTACTGAAGCGTAAGCGCGTTCACGGTTTCCGTGCCCGCATGGCAACCGCCAACGGCCGTAAGGTAATTTCCCGTCGTCGCGCCAAGGGCCGTGCCCGTCTGTCTGCATAAGACATTGACCGCCTGATGAAGGCTTTGACCTTTCCAAAATCGTCCCGGCTGCTCAAGCCATCCGATTACGGCAAAGTCTTCGATGACGTACAGCTCAGGGTTCCGCACCGACATTTCCTGATCCTGGCCACACCCAATTCCCTGGGGCACGCCAGGATTGGTTTGGTGTTTTCAAAGAAGAATCTCAAACTGGCGGTACAGCGCAACCGCGTTAAACGACGGGTTCGGGAAACCTTCAGGCACGAACAGGAGTACCCTGCCCTGGACATCGTGGTTCTTGGACGGCGAGGATTGACGGAGCTTGATAATACGGCACTCAATGCTACCCTGACGGAGCTCTGGGCACGCCTCAGGAAGAAAAACCNCCAGCTCCAGAAACCAACCACATCGGAACTCTCCGGTACCGGCAAAGGAACGGGTTAATGCGCAAACTGCTGCTCCTGCCCATCCGAGTCTACCAGTACGCGATCAGCCCGATGATGGCCAGTCATTGCCGTCACTACCCCACTTGTTCCCAATACGCTGTCGAAGCGATCANCGCCCACGGCGCCATTAGAGGCCTTTTTCTTTCGGTCAAACGTCTAATGAGGTGTCATCCATGGGCAAAAGGCGGGTATGATCCCGTTCCGGGCACTGACGTTCGCACTGAGGTAGTACCTTCCATCTGCTGCGGGCCGGCCAGCCAAACCCATAACACTAACCCGACCAAACAGTAAGTTTATGGATATTCAACGCATTGTATTATTTGCCGGCCTTGCCATTGTCAGTTACATGATGGTGCTTGCCTGGAACGAAGACTATAACCAGCCGCAGACCCAACCCGCCACGGAACAGGCCAGTACCGGCACCCAGCCTGCATCCACGGATGACATGACTCTCCCTGGCGAGAGCACCAGTGGCCNCGATACTTCAAGCGAAGAATTCACCACTCCGGAAGGCGANGGCCAGACNNTCTCNGCCTCGGANACATCCTCNGTTTCNGCCAGTGATCAACTCATCACNGTGCGNACCGANGTCTACGANCTCAAGATCGACCGTGTAGGCGGTAATCTGATTGAAAGTTCTCTACTACAGCACGACCGGTCGCTCGACAGTGAAGAATCGCTGAGGTTGTTGACCAATACCAGCAAGCGCACCTACATCATGGAGAGTGGGCTGATTGGCCGCGATGGCATAGACAGTAAACGCAATGGCAGTGCACCGGTGTACAACGCGTCTGCGTCAGAATATGAACTCCAGGAGGGCGAGAATACACTGACGGTCGATCTCACCTTCACCACAGACAACAACGTCGAAGTCACCAAACAGTATCTGTTTAGCCGGGACAGCTACGAGATTGATGTTCGTTATCAGATCAACAACCAGTCCGACAGCGTCTGGCAGGCTAATATGACCGGCAAGATTGTCCGTGATCAGGCACCGGACCCCACTGCCCAGAACAGCCTGGGTATACGTGCCTTCCTCGGCATGGTCGTCAGTTCGCCGGAAGATCCCTACGAGAAGTTCGATTTTGACGACCTCTCCGAGAACCCGATCAACCAGTCGGTGACCAATGGCTGGCTGGCCTTCCTCCAGCATTATTTCCTGGCGGCCTGGGTTCCCGAACGTGATCAGCCGGCCCAGTTCCAGTCCACTCGTCGTGGCCCGCTCTACGTGATGGGCTTTGTGTACCCCGCGACCGTTGTGGAGCCGGGTCAAACCAGCGAAATATCCGCCAAGGCCTATGTCGGTCCCAAGATCATTGAGCGCCTTGAAAGCGTTGCCCCGAACCTCGACCGGACGGTCGATTTTGGCTTCCTGTTCTTCATTGCCTTGCCGTTGTTCATTATTCTTGACTGGTTCCACGGGTTGGTGGGCAACTGGGGTGTGGCGATAATCCTGTTGACTGTCCTGGTCAAGGCGGTGTTCTTCAAACTGTCAGCCACCAGTTACCGGTCCATGGCAAGAATGCGAGCGGTGGCGCCCCAGCTGACAAGGTTGAAGGAACTGTATGGCGATGATCGCCAGCGCATGTCCCAGGAAATGATGGCGTTGTACAAACGGGAGAAGATAAATCCGTTGGGTGGCTGTCTGCCGATACTGGTACAGATGCCCGTCTTTATATCCCTGTACTGGGTGCTGTTTGAAAGTGTCCAGCTGAGACATGCCCCCTTCATGCTGTGGATCCAGGATCTGTCGGTCATGGACCCGTACTTCATTCTGCCGATCCTGATGGGTGCCAGCATGATGTTGCAGATGAGTCTGAACCCGACACCACCGGACCCGATGCAGGCGAAGATCATGAAGCTGATGCCGCTGATCTTTACCGTGTTCTTCCTCTGGTTCCCGGCAGGCCTGGTACTGTACTGGTTGGTCAACAACATCCTGTCCATCAGTCAGCAGTGGTACATTACCCGCAAGATTGAAGCAGAAGTTGCGGCCAAGAAGAGCTGACCGGTCATCCAACGGTTCCAGTGATTGCGGAGGCTCCTTTTAGGAGCCTCTGTTATTTCAGGGGGTCCAAGGGGCAAGGGGATAGTAACGATGTTTTATGCCACCGATACCATTGCAGCGATTGCCACAGCGCCGGGCCAATCCGGGGTGGGTATTGTTCGGGTATCTGGGCCGCAGGCGACGGCCATTGCGCGCCAGATGCTGGGGTTCGAGCCCAGGCCGCGTTACGCCCATTATGGGCCGTTCCTCGACAATCGGGGGGAACTGATCGATGAAGGGATCGGGCTGTATTTTCCCAATCCCCATTCGTTTACCGGCGAAGATGTGTTTGAGCTCCAGGGTCACGGTGGCACCGTTATTCTGGACCTGCTGTTGAGAACGGTGTGCGAACTTGGCGCTCGCCTTGCCCGGCCCGGTGAATTTTCAGAACGGGCTTTCCTGAACGACAAACTGGACCTGACCCAGGCCGAGGCTATCGCTGACCTGATTGAAAGCAGTTCGGAGCAAGCAGCACGCTGCGCGGTGCGATCCCTGCAGGGTGTATTTTCCCGCAGAATCGACGCCCTGGTTGAAGCTGTTACCCACCTAAGGATTTATGTCGAGGCAGCGATCGATTTCCCGGAAGAGGAAATCGATTTCCTGGCGGATGGCAAAGTGGCGAACGACCTGCAGGTTATTATTCAGGACCTGGATATTATTCTTGCGGAAGCCCAGCAGGGCACCATTCTGCGAGATGGTATGAAGGTGGTGATTGCCGGCCGTCCCAACGCTGGCAAGTCCAGCCTGCTCAATGCCCTGGCGGGACGGGAAGCGGCCATTGTGACCGCGGTTGAAGGCACCACCCGGGATGTGTTGCGCGAACACATCCATATTGATGGCATGCCCCTGCACATCATCGATACCGCCGGCCTGCGGGACAGCCCTGATGAAGTGGAACAGATCGGGATTGCCAGGGCCTGGGACGAGATTCGTCAGGCCGACCGTATATTGTTGATGGTGGATGCGACCACCACACCGGAAACCGAACCTCATCAACTGTGGCCAGACTTCATCGACCAGTTACCGCCGGGCGCCCCCCTGACCGTCATCCGTAACAAAGTGGACCTGACTGACGAGCCTGCGGGTATCGAGCAACTGGACAACAGTGCCGCGCCGGTGGTCCGCATTGCGGCCAAGTCAGCAGACGGTCTGGAAGTGCTGCGCGATCATCTGAAGCAGTGCATGGGATTTGCCAGTACCACCGAAGGTGGCTTTATCGCCCGGCGTCGCCACTTGGATGCCCTTGAGCGTGCTCGCGTTTCGCTACTGCAGGGTGAGGACCAGTTGCAGGGCTACGGCGCCGGTGAACTGTTGGCAGAGGACCTTCGTGCCGCCCAGGATTCTCTTGGAGAGATCACAGGCGCAATGACGCCCGATGACTTACTGGGAAAAATCTTCAGCAGTTTCTGCATCGGCAAATAAGCCTCGAAAGAAACGGTTTGAACGTGCCTTTTTCCATGTAAAACTAGGCACTCAATCGACTGCTGAAAACGGCTGGTGAGTGTAGATGTATCGTCCGTATTCCTGTCTTCTGATTTTCGTCCTTCTCAGCGGGTGCGCAAGCGTTGACGGTGATCGTTTGTCCGAGGCATCGTCCGATTTGCTGGAACGAACCGGGCAGGTGATGAAGAAAATTGTTAACCCGGGATCGTCGAATCCGTACCAAAGGGAGCAGCAGGCGCTGTTTGACCAGCCGTACATCGATCCACTGACGGAATACCTTGCTGAGCACCGCGACGATCCGTCCCGGGCTTCCATGCTGCAACGGGTAGAGCGCGAGAGGGATGTGCGTTGTGAGGCTGTGGCTGTGAAATACGCCAATAAGCCAGCTACGGAAGTAACGCTCCAGCGCTATGAAGCCGGCTACAACTACTCATGCCCGGACCATGTTGCTGCCTTTTCGGAACGGGTTGAGCGGCAACCGCCGATACCGGAACCCAAGCCTCGTGCTGAGCCGGAGCCAGCCACGGTGGTGGTTGCCGATGACAACGGAGTTTCAGACCGGGCCCTGAGTGACTGCTACCTATTGACGGCCATTCGTAATTACAGCGAGGCCAGAAAAGCCTGCCAAGGACCGGCAGACAACGGCGACGTGCGCTCGCAGGCAAATATGGCCATAATTTTCTATGCCTTCGAGGATTACACCAGTGCACTGGTGTGGGCAGAAAAGGCCTCGCCGGCCTCTGGTGAGGCCGCGTTCCTGCTGGGCCAGATGTACGCCACCGGCCATGGTATCGGGCAGGATATGGATCAAGCCGTTTATTGGTACACTGAGGCCGCAAAGCGGGGCCACAAGCGAGCCCAGGCAGCGCTGGATCGGCACCTTGAAGACCTCCCTGCCGGCGATACCTGATCCATTGTCCGAGGATAGCCTTAATGCCAGGGACTCTTCCCAGCCGCCTTAGTAAACGGAAAAATCCATCTTCACGCCAATCTATCATGTGGATGTTGGGTTTGTTGTTGCTGGTGTTTGTTGCTGGAATGTTTCTGTTGTCGAGCCTGAATCTCAGCTACTCAAGGGATGCCCTCTCCGAGCTCCGCCGGCAGCAGATCAATGAGGTTGTAGGTGCGGGACTGTCGCGCATCAACGCCCGCCAATCCGCATTGGCAAGCTACACCATGACCCTGGCTAACATCGGCGAGAGTTTTCATGGAATGGTTGCGAGCGGGATGTCCGATAACGCTTCCCAAGAGCTTCGGGAGAGCCTGGAACACGCCTTGAGGGCCCACTTACAGGATTTCGACGGAGCGGCGGGCGCCGGTCTCTGGTTTGAACCGGGCGTTTTGTCAGAAACAGGCTCCAGCTATATGCCCTACTTTCTGCAGGGTAATGACAAAACCCTGACGAGGCTGGATACCGAATCCCGCTTTGACCACTATCGCAACGCCCCCTGGTTCAATCGTACACTGGAGCAGGAGTGGACGGCCGACCCCGACCATTCCGGGCGCGTCTATTGGTCGCCAGTGTATTTCGACCTTAATACCGAAAGAGCAGTGCTGACGCTCGCCACTCCTATGTACGATCGCGACGGCAACCTGTTGGGCCTGGCCACAACGGCCTGGGGTGCGGACCAGATCATTGATGTCGTCAGTCGCATCACTGTCACCCAACACAGTTTCGCCTTCCTGAATGACCGTAACAATCGCAACCTCTCGAGCCTCAGTCAGGGGGAAGACACCCGTGAGGGTCAGGCCCTGATTGATGCCATCCTGGCGCTTGACCTTGGTGCCGATGTTGACGCAGCCCGGCTACCGGGCGAGCTCGGTGAATTGACCACCCGGGGCCTCTCAGTGGGCAACGAAGACTACGAACTCTACTTTGCGGCCACTGCTGGTGGCATGGTCTACGGTGCGGGCGTGCCGCGAAATGAGATCAATGCAGTCCTGGTGCCGATGGAGCGCACCAACTACCGGATTCTTGTCGGTACCGTGTCGGCGATGCTGATTCTGAGCCTGTACCTGTTGTACCGGATTATCCAGCTGATTCGCGAATTGCAGGCATCCTATACTGACGAGCTCACCGGTCTCCCCAACCGTGTTCGTCTGTTGCGGGATCTCCAGAACCGTCAAGCCGCCGCCTTGCTGATTATCAATCTGGACCGTTTCAACCAGATCAACAGCTTGTTCGGCAATGTCTGTGGCGACCATGTACTCTTGGCGGTTGCCACACGATTGACCGCGTTTAGCCGCGATCACAACCGTGAGATTTTTCGGGTGTACCGTCTTCCCGGTGACGAGTTCGCTATCATGGCACCAGCAATGGAGCCGGAAGTGGCTCACCAACTTGCTGTTCAGGTTCGGCATCTGGTTACGGGCGACCGGGTGTACTGGCAGGAACAGCGCCTGACGGTGGATGTCAGTATCGGCATCGCGCTTCGCAAGAACCGGAAGCCGGAAGATGCCGCCGATCAGTTGATCAGCCAGGCAAAAGTGGCGGTGTTGCAGGCCCGCGAAACGGGTCGCCACCATCTGTTGTATGACCCGGCTGTGGGGGTTGAGGAAAACTACGAAAACAACCTGTACTGGGCCAATCGCCTGAAAGAAGCCATCGACCATGATCGCCTGATGCCCTGGTTTCAGCCGATTCACGATAACCAGAGTGGCCGTATCTCCAAGTACGAGTGCCTGGTGAGAATGGTAGAACCGGATGGCAGCGTGATCAGTGCTGGCCGTTTTATGGACATCGCTAATAAACTGCGGCTGAATCAGCGTATTACCGAACTGATGATCGAGAAGTGTTTCGCCTGTTTTACTGGGCGCGACGAGGAGTTTTCGATCAACCTCTCCTACGGCGACATCACCGAGCCGGAGACCGTCGCTCGGATTCTCTCCGCCATCGAGACCTCAGGCATTGGTAATCGCGTTATCTTCGAGATCCTGGAATCCGATGGTATTACCAATTACGACGATATCCGTGTGTTCATCGAACAGGTCAAACCCTATGGGTGCCGTATTGCCATCGACGATTTCGGCACCGGCTACTCCAATTTTTCCCACCTGCTGAGCCTGAACGTGGACTTCATCAAGATTGATGGCAGCCTGATCCGTAATCTCCATCAGGATCACACCGCGTTTCTGGTGACCAGTGGTATCGTCCAGTTCGCCCGCAGCCTGAACATTCAAACGGTAGCGGAGTTTGTCCACAATGAGCCGGTTCAGGCTAGGGTACGGGAATTGGGGATAAACTTTTCCCAGGGCGAACACTTCAGCATGCCGATACCGACTCCCGGGTCTGCAGACTAGGCAGACACGCGTTCATTTCCTTACGAAAACACACTTTTATTGTCAAACACCGTCAAAGCCTGGGTTAGGCTCTAATATGCAAATAATAACGCCTCGTTGTGGCGATCATGAATGTTAAGGAGGTAAACCGTGCGGAATATTCTATCCCTGCTGCTGGCTGCTCTGGTCGCAATGGTGAGTGTTCCTACAGCTCAGGCTGATGAAAAGCTCTACCTGTATACGGAGAATTTTCCTCCTTACAACATGAGTGCCACTGGCCGCGCTTTTGAGCACAAAGGCAACGCTATTGACGGTATCTGCACGGAAATGGTCAAGGCCATTCTGAACAACACCGATCTTGAATACGTGATCAAGCTTAGAAACTGGGACTATGGTTACAATCGGGCGCTGAACAAGAGCAACCACGGCATCTTTTGTACAACCTATACCGAAGAGCGTGCACCCCGATTCAAATGGGTTGGCCCGTTGTCCCGTAATCTGTGGACTGTTTTCGCGCCCCCGGGCACCGATCTGCAGATTGACCGGCTGGAAGACACCAGAGGCATGCTTTTCGGCGGCTACCGTAATGACGTCAAGACCGAGTATCTGATTGAGCATGGATATGAGGTGTCAGCACTGGACAGTGATGACCTCAATCCCAAGCGCCTGGAACTCGGCCAGATTGACCTCTGGCTCGCCGACCGCCTGGGCGGGCCCTATGTGGCGTCGCAGCAGAATGTGGACGGAATCGAACCCGTTTTCTCTTTCAATGACACCGAGCTGTTTCTCGCCATCAACCCCGAAACCCCCGAAGCCACCGTTGAAAAACTTAACGCCGGGCTCAAAAAGGTGCACGAATCCGGCATGTTCGAGGCCATCGAAACCAAATACGGGCTGTAAGCCTGCGTTGGTGGTGTATGAGCGAGGTCTGTGTTTCCAGCCTCGCCATACCATGAGCCGCAATCAGTCAGTGAAGGCCATGTGCTCAGGGGCCAGTTGCATCAGATTCCGGCTGGGGCTCAGCATTCCGGTGGCATGAGCCTGTGCCCGTGGCAACAGGCGTTCGTAGTAGAATTCCGCCGTCGCCAGTTTGGCGCGATAGAAGTCCTCGGAGTCGGCGCCTCCCTTGTCCAGTTTATCAGAGGCGGCAGCAGCCATTCGTGCCCACATATAGGCCATGGTGACGTAACCGCTGTACATCAGGAAATCATGGGCTGCTGAACTCACGACGTCACGGTCCTTGCGGGCGGCCAGCATCAGGCGAACCGTCAGCACATTCCATTGCGCGGTCAGTTTGAGCAGCTCCACCGAGAAAGGTCGTACCCGTTTGTCCGTCAGGGTCTTGCGGGCAAAATTGGCGACCTTGAGGGTGAATTCCCTGACC
>PBRG01000011.1 GCA_002726615.1 Marinobacter sp. | reverse complement strand
TTCCTGCTGCTGCTGCGCGCGGGCGCGCTCGGTCACCGCTTCGTCGGTCAGCCGCAGGATGATCTCGAGCAGCGTGACCCGCAGGCTTTCGGCAATCTCGATTTCGGCATCGGACCATTTCTCGGCGCGGCCCTCGACGGTCTCCTGCCACGCTTCGAAGCTCTTGCGCGGGGTCAGCCGGGCGCCATTGGGGCCCATCTCGACCGGCTTTTCCGGATTGCCCGCCCANGTCACGGTCTGCACCAGCGGCTTGCGCCACAGGACCAGATAATCGCGCGGGGTGCGCGAGACGGGGATGATCAGCGCCCCCACCGCCCGATCCCCGGTCGGTCCATAGTACCTAAAAGGGCCTATCCCCTGAATCATGCGTCTAGGTTGCCCGTGGCGGCCCGCTGAGCGCGATTCCAAGGCGCTCCGCTAGTCCCCTAGCTGAATCAATTCCGTGCGCTCAGACGGGCTTATATCGGCTTGCACGGCGGCCCGCTGATTCAGCGTCTCCGCCTCTCCCGTGGGCGGCCTTCCGGGCGGCCCGTTGCCCCGGCTGGCATGGGGCGGCCCGTCCCCGCCTCTCCGCAATCCCCGGCCACGGGATCGAACCGGGCACAAGAAAAGGGCCGCCGAGTCTCCCCGGCGGCCTTTGCCCGTCTCCCGTGTTGTCCGGCTGGCGTCTAGTCCAGCAAGCGCCCTAGCTCCCGCTCCGCCCGTTCCGCGTCCGCCGTATCTCCCCGGCGCACGGCGGCCCGGCGCTCCCGGTCCAGCCTTAGGGCTTCGTCCGCTATCTGTTGCCCCGTCACGCCGTGGCCGCCTTGTCCAGCGCCCGGCGGCCCGTCATGCCGTACCGTGCGCCCATTGCCCGGCGGTCCCGTGCCAGCCGCTCCGCCGCCTTGCGTCCGTCCGCCCGCTTCCGTGCCAGCCGGTCCGCTTCGTCCCGGTCCGCTATGTGCTGGAAAGCGAAGCCCCCGCAATAGGCCGCTTCCGAATAGCTGCAAACGTCCGCCGGTTGCCCGTTCGTGTTGATGAAATGCGCCATTGTCTCGACTCCTTCCGTTTCTCAGTTTTCGCCGGGGCGGTTGATTGCGCGCGCCGGGGCGGCCCGCAAAACGGGCTTGCCGTGAACCGGGCGCACGGCGCGGGCGATTCGATCAAGCCGGGCCGCCCGGTCCCGCGCCATGCCAAGGGCAACGCGCCCGGCATAGAGGAACGCGGCGGCGGAGATTGCGACTAGCAGGAAAGCCATGGTTGAGTCCTTTCACGTATCGGGCCGCCCCCATCGGGCCGCCCTACGGGCGGTTGTACCGGGCAACAGTTAATGAAACGTAAAAGGGCCGCCCGGTCTCCCCGGCGGCCCTTCGTTCGATCAATGCGGAGCGCCCGCCTAGCCGGGCACGGATAGCAGGCGGACCGCCTTTCCGTGGCTTTTCAGCAAGGCCGCCATTTCGTCCGCCTCCCGGCGCTCCCATGTTGCCCCATGGGCGGCGAAATGCCAGCGGATCGACTCCCCGGCGGGCGCATGGCCGCTTTTCCAGCGCCAGAGAATTTGAACCTTGCCGGGCCGCGTCATGCCATGACTCCGCACGGATTGGCTTCCGGCGCGCCGCGCCAATCGTCCCGGCTGGCGTATCCAAGGCGGACCGCCCGGACGAATCCGCCTTCGCTTTCATCCATGAAACCGGCCCGCCACGAGTCCAGCGTCCCTTGCCAGCCCGAGTCGCCCCATGCCCGGTCCCGCTTGGCGCGTTTCTTGGAAATGGTTTCCAGCAACGAGTCCACGGCGGAGCGGAGCGCCTTGCAAGCGGCTGGCGTCTCCCCGGCCACGCGGGAGCGGCGAAGGGCGCGAAGCTCCGCCAGCAACGGCAAAAGCTCCCGGCGGGCTTCCGCCGCCGCGTTGTCCGCCTCCCCGGCGGCCTTTCCGCGTTCGTATGCGGCGGACTCGTCCCGGCGCGTCTCCGCCGTGGATTCCGCCAGCCCGTCCGCCCATCGGGCCGCGTCCGCCGTTTCGTCCGCCCCTAGCAGGTCTCCCCGCCAATCGTCCGCCACGGGGACGGATACAACGTCCGAAACGACAAGGGCGGCGCTTCCGGGATTCATCTCCCCGCGCCCTTCAAATTCCGCGTACCCGTACAACAGGCGGGCCGCTCCGCCCTTGCCCGGAAGTTGCCAGACTCCGCCGCGCAAGGTTTCGCCGGTCCAGTTTTCTTCCGTGCAATGCCAGCCCGTATGCTCGACTCCCGCGCCTTTCACTTCGTCCGCCCATGCGACGAAACGGAGTCCCGCCGCTTCCGTGTTTTCGATCCAGCGGAGCGAGTCCCCGCCGCGCTGGAAAGGCGCTCCAGCGCCTCCCCTGTTGCCGTACCAGAGCTTTACCCGGCGGTCCGTATGGTGGCGCAAGGCAACCGGCGCGGCGGCCTCCAGAGCGGCCCTAGCGCCCATGTGGCGCACGTTCCGATTCCAGAGATAGGCGCGGGCCGCCGCGTCTAGGCGCATGGTCTCCCGGTCTCCCGGAAGCCCGCCCGCCTCCCGGAACGGACCGGGGACGCGGTTGGCAATAAGGCGGCGGGCGGTTTCAAGAGTCGTTGTCATTTCGGATTCCTTTCATTTCGTGTTGCGGCGGGCGGGCAATCCGCCCCCGCGTCTAGCAAGCCCATGGCGTATCCCGTGAACCATAGGAACGCCATGGCGAGGCATAGGACCGCCACGGCATAGCGGCGAAGCAATCGGGCGCAATCGCGCCAGTTTTGCGCGGCCCGTTCCGGGTCCCGCCAGCCGGGGACCGCTTCCGGCCCTTTCGTGTTGCTGGCGGGCGCAACATACGTTTTGCGGCCCGGCATTAGGCGGCCTCCCCGGCAAGCTCCGCCGCCGCTTCGCGCGCCGGGACAAGGCAACCGGCAACGCCAAGGCGCTCCGCAAGGCGGGCAATCTCCGCCCATCGGATCGAATGACAACCGGCCACGAAGCTCCCGGACGTTTCCACGCGGTCTAGGCTGAAATGCCCGACTCGTATGTGGCGCGGTCCCCATGCCCCCGGAGTCCACGTTTTGCCTTCCGCCCGGCAAGCGGCGACAAATTGGAAAACGCGGAAGGCATGGCGGAGCGGCACGGTTGCGCCTTGGCTTGTCTCCAGCGTCCCGCCTTTCACCGTGCAACCGTCAATCTCCGCCCCCGTGGCGCGCAACAGGGGACCGGAAACCGTTTCCACGTCCCGGACGTGCTGGCGGTCCAGATTGCCCGCCTCCCATAGCTCCCGCCGTTCGTCCGGGGAAAGGGCCGCTATGCGCTCCCGCTCCGCACGTTCCGCCGCCATGCGCTCCGCGTGTTCCCGCTCCGCCGCGTGGCGTTCGTCCGCCACGCGGTCCCGCCAGCCGGACGAAACGACAAGGGACTCCGCCGCCGTGGCGATACGGGCGGCCCGCTCCGCAAGGTCCGGGCGCAATTCGAATCCGCGTTCCGTTCCCCATGGGCGCGCGTCCGGGACGCGGGCAAGGATCGAGTCGAGCGCCGCCAGTTTCTCCCGGCGCGTGGCGTCCCGTTCGTCCGCATGGCGAAGGCGGCGGCGCTCCGCGTTGAATGTCGCCAGCGTTGCCAGCGTCCGGCGGCGGGCTTCCGCAATCTCCCGCCGTTGCGCTTCCGCGCCTTCGCGTTCCGTGGCGATAGCGTCCGCCTCCCGGCGCAACCGTTCCGCCGCTTCCCGCGTGGCCGGGGGGATCGAAACGCCAAGCGCCAGCCCGTCCCGCAACAGGTCCGCCAGTTTGCGCCAGCCCGCCCCCGTGGGCAGGTCTAGGGCCGCTTGCCGCTTGTCCGGCCCGTCCGGCCCTTCGTATCCGGGGACGTTGCCGATTCGCCCGTCCCGGAAGCGGCGGAGCTTCGCGACAATGCCGCGCGCCTTGAGTCCGTCTCCCGGATTCCCGTGGCGGTCCGCCATGCCTTCCGCCGTGGCGAGGATCGAACGGAGTCCGGTCTCCCGCTCCCATAGGGCGGAGCGGACTCGCTTGTGCGCCTTAGGCGTTGCCAGCCGGGCGGCGCGAATATCGCGGATCCAGTCCCGCAATTCGCGTTGCCCATAGCTCCCGGCTTGCTCCCATGCGCTATCCCGCATTTCCGGCCACGGGCGCTTTGCAAGCTCCCGGCCTTCCGCCGCTTGGCTTGCCTTCAAGCGGGCCGCGTTGCGCTCCGCCAGCCGGTCCGCCTTGGACTCCAGCCGGGCGCGCATGGCGGGCCATTGTGCGCGGCTTCCGATAGCGCGCAAAAGCCATGCCGCGCCTTCCGATTCCGCGCCAATCTCCCGCCAGTTGGATTCCAGATAGCGAGTCACGCGCGGCGCGTGGATGTCCCGCGCGTCCGCCGGGATTAGGCCGCCGTTGCGCCCGGCCCGGCTGATAGCGTCCGCAATGTCATTGAGACTCGGCATGTAGAATTGCGGGGAGACGTGGGAGACCGCCCGGCGCGCATAGGATTGATGCTTAGACGTGGAAACCGAATAGGAGTCCGCGTTCATGAAAACGGGGCCGCCGGGCGCGGCGAATATGCCCACGGGGAAATGGCCGCCGTAGGAATAGAGAGTCCGGCCTTCAAAGTAGAAGTTGCCGTTATTGCTCCGCCCGGATTGCTGATTCTGTTGCGCCCATACGTGCGCCACCATGTCATTGCTAAAAACTTGTGCCATTGTTCGACTCCTTACTTCCGATTGACTGTTAAGCGGCCTTCCGGGCCGCGTTGCGATAGTGCGCCGCTTGCCCGTCATAACGGGCGGCGCGTTCCTCCCATGCCTCCCGGTCCGCCGTGCAAAGGGCGGTTGCGGCGGCGAAGGCGGCCCGGCTGGCAAGCTCCGCGAAATGCTCCGCCTTGGCGTGATAGTTGATTCCGGCTTTCATTGTTCGACTCCTCTGTTGGAAATGGTTTCCGGCCACGCGGGCCGCTTAGAAATGGTCCGCCGCTTCGTCCCCGTATCGGTCCGCAATCTCCGCCCGGCGCTCCGCCCGCCAATCTGCCATGGCTTCCGAAAAGCCCGAATCCCATGCCTCCCCGGCGGCGCTATCCGCCGGGAACGGATTGGCGGAGCGGTCCAGATTGCAAGCGCACGATTGCGCGCCAAGCGCCCGCGCCGCGTCCGGGGAGACCTTGGCGGCCCGTTCGTCCGCTTCCGCCGCCTCCCGTTCGCCCGCCGCCTTCGCCGCTTCCCGCCAGCCAAGATTCCAGCGGGCGGCGCGTTCGCCTCCCGCGCAATAGGGGCAATCCTCTTGCGCCTCTCCCGCCGCAAAGGCGGCCTTGCCCGCGTGATATTCCACGTTGTCCCGGCGGACTAGGCGGGACTCCCCGTCCGGCCCGCGCGTCTGGACAAGGCGGACCGGCGCGGCGGCCTTGGCTTCCGCTTCAAGCTCCGCCCGGTCCGTCCCGTATGCGGCGAAAAGCTCCGCCTTGACGGTCTCCGCCCGTTCGTCCGGGGAAAGGATCGACTCCAGAATTGCCCGCGATTCTTCCGCCGCCGCGTCGTATCCCGGAAGCCCGGCGGCCTCCCGGCGGATATGGGCGGCGCGCTGCAATTCCGCATATTGCTCCGCCGTCATGGGGACCGCTTCCGCCAGCGCGCCGGACATATCGTCCCCGCATTTCGGAAGCTCCGCCGCCTTGGCGGTCCAGAGGCGAGTCCCGTCGTTTAGCTCGACATGGAGTCCGGCGGCGCGGGAATGCGAGACGGAGCGGGCGCGGGCCGGATACTTGCCGCGATACGTGGCCGGGCCGGACGTGGGGAGGATGAAAGTTGCCATTGTGAAAGCTCCAAAACGAATCAGCGGGGGCGGGATTGCCCCCGGCGAAGCCGCTTTTACGGGACCGCGCCGGGCTTGTCTAGGGACTAGCTAGACGCGCCGCCGGGAGCAAGGTTCCGCCGGGCAGGGGATCGAACGCCAGCCGGGCCGGGATCGAACGGGCCGCCAGCCGGGGGCGGCGCGGCGGAGAGTCGAATCCCGCGCCGCGCATGGCGCGCGGGAGTCCATGCCGCGCCCGCCCGCGAATCGCGCGCAACGGGCGGGCGCGCGCGCACGTATAAGGGGCCAAATTGCCCGGATTCCTGGACCCCCCTGTAGTGGTGAGACTGAGACCCCCCTGTAGTGGTGAGACTAACGATTCCGCGCGGCCATCGGCCACGGGGCGCGCACGAACGACCGGCGACGGCGGAAATTATTTCCACGACGACCGCCCGAATTTCTCCAACCGCGAGACCCCCCTGTAGGGGAGTCAGGGGACCCCCTCTGTAGGGGAGTCGGAGGATTACGATTGACAGTCTAGGAGGTTTCGTGCATCTACGGCGACCGAATCAGGTCGAGGATTACATGGACGAAGTGTACGAAATCAGCCGGAAGGAAAACCGGCAAACCCAGATCGAGCAGATGGACATCGGCGACACCGTATCCATCGCCCGCCGGATCGAGATGCAGCACGGGTTCGCCGAAGGCGCGATCTCCGAGCATAACAAGCAGATCAGGGGCATCGCCGATCAGCAGGCGCACCGGGCAAGGCGGCGTCTCAAGGAGCGGAAGTTCAAGGTCGAGAACGGTTCCTTCCTGACACGCGATGGCGCTCTCGTCGTCGTCGCCGCCGTCACGAGGGTCGAATAACAGGAGTCGAAGTCCCATGGTCAAGAAGGTCGAGAGTTTCACCACATACGACGGCAAGGTGTTCCTGAGCGAGGAAGCAGCCGTCCGCCACGAAAGCCTGCAACGGCTCTGCGAGATCATCCCCGAGTTCCAGATGGTCCGGCCTCGGATCGAGGAGCAACTGGATGCCGTGGCCTCCGCCATGGGTCCCATGGTGGCGTTCCGGGCTAGGGTCCCATCGAAGCCCGTCGTCAGCGGATCGTTGCGCCCAGTATCCGAGTGCCCGCACTACGTCGTATGCCCGCGCCCGGAGTGCGACGAGGCGGGGTACTGCCAAGCAGCCCCGGCAGCGGATCACGGCGAGCTTGCCGGAACCTGCGATTGTTCTGCCGGGATGAACGGGGCGGACGACCACGCGCCCACCTGCCCCAGCTATCGCCCCGTGGCCGGGTTGTCGCTTGCCCATGGCTAAGGTCCGTTCCATTACTATCGGATTCACGCGGAAGTACCAGCATCCGCATATCTCGTTCGAGAACTTTCAGATCGAGGGCGCTATCACCGTCGATCTGGAGGAGGGCGAGACGCCAGCCGAGGCAGCCGAGAAATCATTTCCGATCCTGCGCGAGCAGATGATCGCGACGTACAAGCAGTTCAAGCCCAAGGACGGGCGAGGAGGNCGAGACTAATGCGATACCGTGTATTCCAAGCAAGGTGGTACGATGACGCCAAGAACACTGTTCCTGTTACGATGCCCCGCCGTAAGACGACGGTTCGAGTCGTAAACACTGAGGACGAGGCCCGCCGCATCTGTACGGACCATAATTATGACCGCCGGGGTCGCAGGATCAAGCGTCCCTATGGTACGGCGTTCGAGTACGAAGGAGTAGGCTCGTGAAGAAGAAAGAACCCGAGATCAAGCCGCGCCGCATGGCGATGATCGGCAAGGTCCTCGCAATTCAGGTCGAGCCGGGGACCCAGATTTTCCACCCGCAGACTGGCGAGCGGCTGGGTATCGTGGGCGACCGCCAGCCGGTCATGAACTACGACGACAACGCCGTCTACCTGTCCACGGACGACTGGCTCGCCGCGAAGGCCGCGCTGCCAGCCGCCGACAAGAGCAAGAACCCCCTATCCGTACTTCCGGGGCTGCCCGGCGGATCGGTTCACTAAGGAGTCGAAACCATGTCCACGAAGAACAACCCCGGCGCGTTCCGCTGCTACGAGGCGGCGCTGCCCGACGAACACGTATTCACGATCCTCGCGCGAGACCCGGCTGGCCCGGCCACGTTGCGCTTCTGGGCGACCGAGCGCGAGAGGCTGGGCAAGACGGAGAACCCGGACGACCGCGACCGGATCGAGGACGCGCGCCGCGATGCCCTGCTTATGGAGGACTGGCGCGAGAAGAATCTGGACCCGATGGGCGACGGCAGCGGTCCTTCGTGGAAGCTGACCAAGATCACGGACGAGGAGGGCGGCCCGGTTCGCGTCAAGCCCGATAACGTCCAGTACGTGCCAGCCGAGCGTGATGGCGACGAAGCCGTGCGCCTGAACGTCGAGTGGCTGACCGCCCGCACCCGCGATCTGGTCGAGGNCCGGATGTCCCGCGAGGAATATACCCGGATGATCGAGATCGCCTGTCAGTCCCCGGATCGTCGCCGGGCAACCGAAATGAAGCGAGGCGGCAAAACCTTCGTGTTCAGCGAGGAGGAAGCCGACGAGACTGCGATCAGGATCACCGAAGAAATGTCGGTCAGCCTCGCCGTCCTCATTGATTCCTACCGCGCTGGTCTCAAGGGCCTGAGGTCGGACCCCCCTGTAGTGGAGCAGGACTTCCCGAACGTCCAGCCGCGCCGGGTCGGCAAGGTCCCCGAACTGGCGATGGGATACGGCAAAGGCTCCAGCCGGGACGTGACGGAGATCGACACACCCGATATGCCGCCGCACCGCTTCGCCATGTTCGACAAGGGCAAGGGCTGGGCCTACGGTCGGGGTCTGGAGATCAACCCGGCCCATATCCCGGCAATGCTCGACCGCATGGAGGAGGACGGCTACACGCTCGTCGCGGCGCTTGGCGCTCAGGCGGACAAGGTAGGTATGATCTTCCAGCGCGGCCCCCGCTACACGGCGTTCGAGCTTGCCCACGGCTTCGGCGACCCGACCGAGACCTACCATCCGCGCGACGGGGGCCGGGCGACCGAGAAGTCCGACCGCTTCCTCGCCGGGGAGCCGTTCGACGAGATCGACCCCCCTGTAGCGGAGTCGGACCTCGACCGTGGCCGGGGGCAAGAACCTTGACAGGAGAATCGTTATGTGGTGGATCATCGGAATCATAGTCGCCCTGCTTATCTGTTTCTGGGGCTGGGCTTGTTGCCGGGTAGCGGCAGACGCCGACCGACGCTGGGAGAAGATACTTGAGCAAGAGCGAAGATCAGCAGGCCGCCGAGATCGTCCGGCAGTTCGAGAACCGGATCGTCTGGCTGGCTGCGTTCCTTGTGAACCGGGCGAGCAGCAACGCATTGAACGAGAGATGCGCGAAAGCCGCTGACGAAGCTCTCGACGAATACCAGCAGCGATTCCCGGCGATCACGCCGCCCGGCTGAAACAAAGGGGCTTGACCCCGCCAGCGGTCTAGGCCATAGAGATGCCCGGCGATGTCGAGTCGCCGGGCTTTTCTTTTGCCGATCCAAGGAGTCGAGACCGCCATGGCACACCCCCAGTTCGATTACGGAATCGAGGACGTACCGGAAGCCGATGATGCCGCGATTGACCGCTGGCATGATGGTTGGTTCGACGGCCACGGCGCGAAGCCGAAGGCGTCCGACGACGCCGATTACCTCAAGGGTTATGCCGAGGGGCACGAGGCGCGCAAGGTCGTCGTCGTGATGCCTGAGCGCCCGGAGGGCTACTACCACATGCCGCTTGGCACGTTCGACTGAGAGAGGAAATGATTTCCATGTCTACCCGCGAAACCAGCCCCGAGATCGCCGCGCTTGCCGGTCGCATCCTCGCAGCGGGCAACCCGCTGGACAACGATCAGGTCGTCCTCGCCGTGCTTGAAGGTCTCGCCGAAGCGAACACCGGCAGGCAGGCGCAGGAAGCCCTCAAGACGATGTTCCAGCCGTACTTCGACAACATGCTCTCGCTCGCCGGGTCCTGCCTCTCGCAAGCCGAGGACGACGAGGACGGCGCGCCCCGTATCGCCCTGACCGCGAAGGTGGACTGGGAGAAGATCGTCAACGCGATCATCGGCGCGTTCGAGGGCGGCTCGACCTACTGGCTGCGCGGAGCCGACTACACCTACACGCCCGAAGGCGTGGTGAGGAAACCGGCTTACGCCGAGACCGATTTCTGGGCCAAGGGCGGCAAGATGAAGCTGTCTTACGACAACCCGGACAGCCCCGGCGACTCCGAAAAGGCGAGCAAGGAAGTCGGCCTGCTCGAAATCCGCGAGGGCCTGCGGTCGATGGCAGCCGAATCGCTTTCGCACTTCAACGATTTGCTAAACGAGAACGACGACGCGATCACGCACGACGTTTTCATCCAGCACGTCCTGTTCAGCGAGGTCGTCTATGGCTGAGGAGCGCAACCCGGCGACCGCAGCAGGCGCGCCCGAACCCCGCCGGGGCAGCACCGCCGAGATGGTGGAGCGGATCAAGGCACAGATCAGCAACCCCGCCGTCAAGATCGAGAAGAAGGAGCCGCCCCGTGGCCGTTGAACTGTTCATCCCGAAGAAATTCACGAAGGCCCACGAGTGGGTCATCCGGCAGGCGAACAAGATCATCGACGAGTATCTGGAGCAGGGCTATACGCTGACTCTGCGTCAGGTCCACTATCAGTTCGTCGCTCGCGATCTCTACGAGAACACGCAGGCCAACTACAAGCGTCTCGGGAACATCCTCGACGCGGCCCGCAAAGCCGGTCTCGTGGACTGGGACGCTATCGAGGACCGCACCCGCATCCTGCGCCGTATCCCCGTCTGGGACGGCCCGGAGAAGGCGCTGGAGCGTGTCCGGGACAGCTTCAAGCTAGACCCGTGGGACGAGCAGCCGAAGCTCCGCCGGGTCGAAGTCTGGGTCGAGAAGGATGCGGCGGTCGGTATCGTCCAGCCGACGTGCGATAAGCTCCGCATCCCGTACTTCTCGTGTCGAGGTTACTCCTCGTCGAGCGGCCTGTACGAGGCAGGCAAGCGGCTGGAAGCGTACCACAAGGCCGGTTACGAGACGACGGTTCTCTACCTCGGCGATCACGATCCCAGCGGGGTCCAGATGACGGAGGTATCGGAGGAACGTGTCGAGATGTACGCGCGCCACCAGATCGACTTCCGCCGAATTGCTCTGACCCTACCGCAGGTCGAGGAGTTCTCGCCCCCGCCGAACTTCGCCAAGGAAACCGATTCCCGAACGAAGTGGTATGTCGAGCGATTCGACACCGAGGAGTGCTGGGAGCTTGACGCGCTTTCACCCAAGACGGTCGATCAGATCATCCGGGCCGAGGTGGAGCCGATGATCGACGAGAAGGCATGGGCGGCCACGCTGGAGCAGGAGGAGGAGCATCGCAAGGTTCTCGCGGAAATCATTTCCGACTGGGACCGGACGAAGGCTGCCCCCGACATGCTGAACAAGCTGCGCGAGTTCGCGACCCAGTATTCGATTACGGGTGAACTCGACGATAACGGTGACGGGCACGAGGACACGATGTTCGCCCAGCAGGTCATCGACGAATCGGGTGATGTCCTGAACAAGCACGGTCTGCTGTAGTGGCGGATCGTCGCGAACGCCCGTGGCGCAAGCTGCGCGTGATCGTCGAGGTCACGGTGCCACCGAATTGCCGGGCGCAGGAGAAGGACCTGCTTCACGAGATCGAGCAACAGATCGCCCGCACGGTGAAGCTGCCCCGTCCGATCCACGATAACGCTTACGAGGCGGTCGTCCGCCTCAAGAGCTTCACCCCGTTCTGGCCCATGTTCCTCCGCAAGGAGAAGGGCCTACCAATAGGAAGGAAGAAGAATAATGACCAGCGCAGTACCGTTCCGTGACGCCACGGCAGAGCAGGTCATGGCGGCCCCCGGCAGCCGAGAGCAGAAGGCAGCGCGCTTCGTGGCGGCCCGGCGCTTCGGCGGCCTCCCGACAAAGGGCTTCCTGCTCGGCGACAACGATCACTCCCCGATGATGAAGGGCGTTGTCGATCTGACCACGGAAGTCTACAAACTGACCGATATGATCGGCGAGGCGGGCGATCTGCCCGAGAGCAACTGGAGTGCCATCGTTGAACAGAGAGCCAAAGTCGTTGCCATGCTTGAGGACCACGGGTGCCCAGCCGCAGGAGACGCCGGAAATGGGGATGAAGAAGTACGACGGGACGGTGATTGATCCGTTCTGGATCGACATTGCCGGTCGCGGCGACATCGACTTCCCGAAGGACTTCTATCGGGTTTGCTGCCGGGCGTCCTACGTGTTCCAGCTTGGACATTGGCGGGCGCGGCGGCGAGACGCCGAGGCACGAAATGATTTCGACGCGCTCGACCGGCTCGACCGCGAATACGAGATGATCGGACAATGAGCAGCAACGACCCCAAAGTCCTTGTCGAGTTCTCCCCAGAGGAAATCACTTGGCTCGCGGACAAGCTGAACGAGCTTAGGCAGGGCTGGACTGCCGCTGCGCTTTTCAAAGCCAGCGGCATCCAGCAGCGCGGTCAGGCCAGCGAGAAAGAAAAGCAGATGCTCCTCAAGATCGAGGAAGAAAAGAAGATGGAGGCGGTGATACGAAACCGGCTTGTCGATAAAGCCAGCGATCAGGGATTCGGCGACCTATGAGCGGGTGCGGCACCGTGTTCAAGGACGGCTCGGTCTGTTCGGTAGAGGCCAAGAAGGCATACGTTCGCCGGGCCAAGCAGACGCGCAAGCATCATTGCCACTGGCCCGGCTGCGATGCTCAGGTAGCCCCCGCGAAATGGGGCTGCATGAAACACTGGATGCGGTTGCCCAAGCGCCTCCGGGACAAGATATGGGCGAGCTTTCGTCCGGGGCAGGAGACCAACTGGACCCCCAGCCGGGAGTACGTGAAGGTCGCCAAGGAAGTTCAACTCTGGATCAGTTGCGAGGAATCAGGACTATGACGATCACGGTCAACAATCTGTACGAACACGCGGACGGCGGCTTCTACTGCATCCTGTCCGACACGACCCCCGGCAAGGACCCGACGACCGGCGAATGGCTGGACGGCGTGACCTACATGGGCACGGACGGCGTAATGCGCTGGACCAGCCGGGCGCGCTGGGATGAACGGTTCAACCCCGTGGCCGAATACTCCGGGGACGACGAGCAGGTCATCATGATGGTGCGCCGGGCGAATCCGGGAAACACGGACTTCGATTTCCTCCGGGTGTTCGAGTCGTGGCACGAATCGGAGATGGGCATCACCGGCCACATGCTCGAACTGGCGGTCGCGGTCGTCGTCGAGCGGTTCGCCAGCCTCTATCCGGCGCTGCCCGAGGGTGTCCAGAACCCGGACGACATGCGATTCGCGATCTCGACCGAGGACCTTCAACGGATCGTCCAGAGTTACGAGATCGCCCGCCAAGCGGTGCCTCACGGGTTTGTGTTCCATATTCGGAAATGATTTCCGATTACGGCTTGACATTAACACATTTCGAGCGCAGATCATTCCGCGTTCTTGAAGGTCGAAAGGTCGAACAATCTAATGACTGGCATAGGCCATAACTCCGGTTCGGAGGATGATACCTTCTCTGTCTCTGACGAGCAGTTGCAGAAGGCCACCGATGACCGGCTCCGCCTGCTGATCGAGCGCATCGAGCGGCTGGAGGAGGAGAAGAAAGGCGTCTCCGACGACATCAAGGACGTTTATGCCGAGGCCAAGGCGGTCGGGTACGATCCGAAAATCATGCGGCAAATTGTCCGGCTCCGTAAAATGGATGCCAATGCGCGCAGCGAACAGCAGATCGTCCTCGACACGTACAAAGCTGCCCTCGGTATGGGCTGAACGTGAAACTCGGAATTTAGGAGTATCGTACAATGTCTACCNCAATCAATCTNCCCGCCGACAAGTTCGACACGAGCATGACGTTCGTGACCCCGGACAACCCGCCCAGCCGGGTCCCGCTGGACAAGCTCGCCGTGCTGCCCGGCTTCAATACCCGCGTGAAGGACGCGGAGTATCAGGAGCGCGTGGTCGGCATCTCCGAGAGCATCGTCGCCAACGGCTTCTTCAACGACAAGCCGTTCGCCGTGACCATGCTGCCGGACGACGAGACCGTCTACATCTACGATGGTGAACACCGCTTCGACGCCGCCAAGCAGGCGATCCTCGACGGTGCCGAGTTCCCGGACGGCCTGCCGGTCGCATGGGCCAAGGACGGCGCGACGGTGCGCGATCTGACCATCCACCTTGCCCACGGTAACGCGGGCGAGCGCCTGAACATGGTCGAACTCGCGGCGGTCGTCCGCCGGATGCAGGGCCTCGGGATGGAGAAGCCCGAGATCGCCGAGGCGCTGGGTCGCACGACCCGGCATATCGACAACCTGTTCGTCCTCGCCGAATCGAACCAGACGGTCAAGAAGGCGGTCGCCGCCGGGCAGATCGCCGGGGCCGAGGCGGTCAAGCTGGTCCGCAAGCACGGCAGCAAGGACGCCGCGACCGAGATCACGGCGCGGATCAAGAAGGCTGCCGAGCAGGGCAAGGCGAAGGCCACGCCCAAGACGCAGAAGCCCGCCGGGCCGAAGATGCGTACCGTCACCATCGAACACGTATTCAAGAAGGGCGAGAAGATGGGCGATTCGCTCAAGTCGCTCGCGGGTTCGATCCGGGAACTGATCCAGATTTCCGGGGCCGACGTGCTGGAGGAGGACGGCACTGCCGCGATCCGTCTCACGCTGGTCGATCACGCCGCCGAAGCCGCCAAGGCGGAAGCCGAAAAGGCGAAGGCCGAGGCAGCCAAGGCCAAGGAAGCCGAGAAGGCGAAGAAGGCCAAGGAAGCCGAAGCCAAGAAGGCCGAGGCCGCGAAGAAGCGCGAAGCCGAGAAAAAGCTGCTCGCGGAAGCGGCTAAGGGCGACGGCAAGAAGGCGACCCCGAAGAAGGCCACCCCGGCGAAGAAGGCCGCCAAGCCTGCTGCGAAGAAGGCAGCGGACAAGGCCGCCAGCGGGGGCAAGGCCGACGAGGCCGCTCAGAAGCCCGCTGAGGGCGATTCCGAAGCTCAGGCTACCCAAGTAGCCGAGACCCCGGAAAACGCGCCCAGTGCGCCGGAATCGGGCGCTGAGCAGACCGATGACGGCATGGGCGGCCTCTAAGCCGTGATCTACGGCGTCACCGGCCACCGGGACGTTGAACAGGAGCCGGGCGAACTATTAGCGTTCGCCCGGCTTTCTGTTGCCTTGATGGTGGAGCGCGGCTGCACGGAAATCATTACCGGGATGGCGCGCGGCTGGGACCTCGCGGTCGCCCGAGCCGCCTTCGATCAGGGCGTCCCGTATTGCGCGGCGATCCCCTTTCCGGGCCAGCCGGACCTCTGGCCCAACGCCGATCAGGTCGAGTGGGCGTGGGCCGTCAAGCGGGCCTCCCGGCAGATCGTCGTCGGGCATAGCGCCCTGAACATCTTCTACCACAAGCGAAACGAGTGGATCGTGGATCGCTCGGCGGAGCTATGGAGCTTCTGGGATGGGTCCCCCGGCGGGACCCGGCATTGCACGTTGTACGCAGAGAAGATCGAGCGTACAGTGAGACCGCTCTGGGAGCCGTGGTTGCGCTTCCGGGCGGAAAGGACCTGATATGCCTCACTTGCCGCATTGCTCGATCCAGCGCCAGCCGAAGCCCACCGTGGCCGAGGAGACCCCGATCCAGCGCGTGATCGGAACCGGGATCGAACGACACCAAGGCACGACGCGCGCCCCGCGCCCGCGCACCTTGAAACCTCCCATCGACTAGACTATAGACGGATTCGCTTCTCTGGGAGCGTCATCGCGCAGGGTTCTCGACCGCCCGCGCCTTGCCAAAGGAAGGCCCCCGGTTTCGGCTTCGACTCCTTACCGGGGGCCTTCTGATTCTAGGGGTCCGGGCAGTCGAAGCCCGGCATCGGCATCCCCGTTTCGTCGAAGAACTTGCAGAGCCGGATACCAGCCGACCGGATGCGGTCGCCCCAGCCCTCGACACTGGCGTTGTAGTTCGCCTCGGCCACGGGGTCGGTTGCGATCTCGTCAGTCGGGACGGGCTTCGCTTCCGTCACCGCCCTCAGATCGGCAAGCGGCGGGTATCCGCCCGATCCTCCGCAGGCGCTCACAAGCAAGAGCGCGGGCAGCAGGGCTAAGCTCCCCGCCCGGTGCAGCGTTGACAACATCGTGTAGTTCCTCCTCGTCGCGGGCGTTGTTGATCTGATCCCGGAGACGCTGATCTGCGGCCTCCTCGCGAGCGCCAGCCGCCTCGATCTCGCGCTCGGTCTCGTGCTTCTCGATCACCGATGCGTCGTAGGCGCACTTGCCGAGGCTCAGGACGGCGATCAGCAGCAGGCCGAGGATCACGAAGCCGAGAGCCTTGGCGACCTTCTGCGAGACCTCCTTGCCGAACAGGCCGGGCAGGAACGCACCGATGGACATTATCAGGGACATGGGTTTTCTCCTTGGACAGGAGCCGCCGTTATAGCCTAGCCCCCGCTACGGGTCTAGCCCCAAGAGAAACCCCGCTGATCCGGTGAGGATCGCGGGGTCTGGAAAGTCTGGGAGAGGATGCGCCGGGGTTTCCTAAGTGCGAACCGTAAGAACGGCTTTGCGCCATAGAGGAAATCCCCGGCAGGGTCGGCAGAGTATGGTATTTTTCCGCTTAGACCGAGGCCCGCTAGAACGCTTGTCGTGCGCCCTGCCAGCGCCGCGTCCGATCTCCCTACGCCGATTCGCGGGTCAGGTCAAGCCGCCAAGCGATAGCCGCCCTGCTGGAGGCCCGTCTGGAAGTCCACGGCGTACCCAGCGATAAGCTCCTGCTTGTCCCGCCCGTTAATGATGTCCCGGCTGGCGGTGAACTGGGCGAGGGTGCCCGGCTTGCCCGCAGGCAGGTCGTCGTCGATGTCGCGCCCGGTGAACCAGCCCTCGCGCATACCGAGGACGAGGATCGCGGCAGCGATCTCCGGTTCCATGGCACGGTCAGGATCGGCCACGAGGTCAACATCGAACCCGAGCGCCCGCAGCTTGTCGGTCGCCTTCGTGTAGTTGCGCCGCCCGGTCAACTGGACGTAGCCGCGCCCGGCGAACTTGGCCCCATCGCCCGGCTGGGTGTTACCGAGATCGCGGGCGACGTGCGGGCGGTTGCCCCGGATGTCGTACATCCGCGTGAAGTAGGCCGTGCCCCCGATCTCCTTGATCGGCTGCATGGTATGTGCGGTCTCGTGGTAGGTCGTCGCCAGCGCGTAGGCGACCCACGAAAGGCCCCAGCCCGCGTTGCCGCAGGCCCGGATGATGCTATCGCAGCCCTCGAACTCCGTGGCGCTGATCTTCGGGCCGAGCATCTTGTTGCCGCGCAGGAAGTCGTAGAACCGGCCTTCGCCTTCCTCGCCGTCCCGGAAGAACCGGGCCGTCCGCGTGTCGGTCGATACCGACTCCGTCACCGGAACCATCGGCGGAGTGACCGCCTCGGCGACCGGCTGGGCGTTCGCCTGCATCTCGTCGAGCAACAGGTTCAGCGCGTCCCAGTCGGCACGAGCTACGCTAATTCGATCAGTCATGGCGGCGGCTCCTCGGCGCAAAGTCCTCCTCGTCACCCTCAGGCGGCTCAGGATGGCGATTCTGGGGCCGAGGGGTGTCTACCCGCCCTGCGGTCGTTTCGACCTCTGTACGGCGTCCCTGCGGCCCCTGCACGGTCGCCCGGCGCGTAATCGGCACACCGGCCTGCAAGAGCTTGGCGGACTGGATCAGCTTGACAAGCTGCTCGGCGCTCGGGGCGAGCATGTAGAAGGTGATAAGCAGGACGTGGACCCCGATCATGTACCGGGTGATCTTGTAGATCGACGCGCCGTCGCGCAGGGCGTACAGCGCCTCGACTCCGTACCAGATGAAGGCGACCGAGATCAGGGACAGGGTGAACGTGTAAACCCGCCGCCAGAACCAGTTGGTCTCGGGCAGCGGGTCCTGAACGTCAACATCAACCGTGGCCGGATCGTCCGTGGCCTTGGCGCTGTTCCCGGTTGTGCTGGTATCACTCACGTCCGCCTCCGCATCTGCTCGACCAGATCGACGGTCGCAGCGCGGAGTCGATGCTGTTCCTCGATCTGGGACCGGGTGATCTCCCGGTGATCCTTGAGAGCTTCTACCACGTTATCCCCTGTCCGGCAAAGCTGGCGCAGGAGGTCCCGGATTTCGAGGTTGGTTTCGGAGAGAAGGCGGTTCGAGTCGCTGAGGTCACGAAGCGTCAGGGTTTCGACAAGGACGGCTCCCTTCACCTCGGAACCCGTTTCGCTCCCGCCCTTCTTGACCTCCTTGATCCCCTTGTAGATTCCCCCGACAACAGCGGCCACGGCGAGAGAGAAAACCCCGAGGCTGGTGATGATTGCCGAGATGTCAGGCGGCGATGCTGAGATTTCTGCGGGCGTCACGTCGGGTCTCCTTTATGACCTCCCGCTGCTTTTCCGCATGAACAACATCGACTGCGGCCCGATATGCTGAGAGGAGGTCAGCGACTACGAACCACGGATAAACGACAAGGCCCGTGTTGGGAACCCCCGACTGCCACAAGCCTATGACGATCTGCGTAAAGATGAACATGGAGATGAAGCTGGCGATGACCCGAATAAGGGGCGTTCGGGTCCACGCGCCGTTCACGAAAAGAGAGATGCCGCGCGCCAGACCAACGACGAAAGCGGCTCCGCCCCATGCGAGCGCCGGGTACTCCGTGACAGGGGCCGAGATCGCCGCAAGTCCGCTGAACATCATCGCCGAGCCTTCGGCGTAGAACATGCCGGGGTGCACGAGAACGTACCAGCCCCACGCGATCAGGACGCCCGACATGAGCCATTCCATCTTACGAGCGGGCCAGTGCTGGCGGAGCGAACGGATAATCATCTGGACAGACCTCGACTCTGGCATCATTGCCCCCTTCAAGCGGTCTCATAGCCCTTAGGTTCCGATCTGGCAAGATTCAGGGCGGGTTAGAAGAACGAACTAGGAACGTCAGCCCGGCGCTCCGACGACGGCGAACACACCGGAAGCAGGCTGAACAGGAGACCCGCTGAGCGATCCCGCCAGCGTTCCATCGAAAGCCTCGTCGTAGCGAAAGAATATGCTGGTGTGGTTCTGCCCGTCTGCCGGTGTGGCGTAATCGACGGTTAGACCCGGTTCCGCTGTTATGCTCCACGTCGGAGTCGTATCGTGGGTGAACGCCCCGAGTAGGATGTCGGACACGCCATAGGGCGATTGCTGCCCGATGAAGGTGAAGTTGTTGCCTGAAAAGGCCCCGGACATAACCCCGCCGCCGGTTCCGTAAACGCCGACTGCATCCTCGAACTCGTAAATCACCGCCGCCTGATTGTCCGACGTAGACATGGCGTAGGAGCCGGTGTCGCCGGACTGAACTCGCCGTACCGCAGCGGCGACCGCGTTATTTGCGTTGCTGCTGTAGGTGACTACGGGAGTGAAACCGGCGGGCATGTAGCCCGAGGTCAGGGAGGTAGCGTTAAAGCCCGCCATCACCAGCACCATCAGGTTGCCGGGAGTAGGAGCGGCGGGTAGTGAAATCGTGCCGTCGCCGCGCAGGGTCCCCTTCTGCACGAAAGTCGGCGCAACACGGCCCGCGACCCCGACATTCGATTTCTTGATCTTGCGCGAGTTCCCTGTCGCGGTCTCCACCACGAGGTAGTCGTCGTCTCCGATGGAAGTGATTTCCGTCAGATCGCCAATCGCTTTATCTGTCATTGCGTCCGTTCCTTCCAGAGCAGGACATCCGTGCCGTCCTGCATATCTCCGACCGGGATGAGTCGATCCGTCCCGCTCTGCATATCACCAGCCGGGGCCAGTCCGCCAGTATCGAATAGCGGTTCTGCTGCGACCGGCCCGACGCCAGCCGCCGTGGCCGTGGTCGTCCCGCTATAGTTCCACCACGTAACCCGCGCGTCGATGACTTCGCCGACATCCGATTCGGTCAGCGTATAGATGGTTCCGGTAGCTCCGCCAACATTGACCCCGCCTCTCCGCCACTGGACTACAGGTTCGTACCCATCGGCCACGCCGAGATCGAGGTCAAGCACGTCTCCCGGCGCGAAGAAGCCAGAGCGGGAAATGATTTCCGGCTGCTCGCTAACAGCGGGAGGCCCGATCTCTCCGCGAGAGAAGGGCTTGAAGGACGGATAGAAGCTGGCGTCCGTGGAGTACCGGCAGGTGCCCCGCGTGACGCGGACTTCATCTATGTCTCCGGTGTAGAAGTTTCCGCCGCCAGCCCTCGCGCCGATGGTCATAGGATAGGCGATGTTCTGAATCGACATCGCTGTTTTCGAGGCGTCCTTGGCTCGCATTACTCCGTTGACGAACAGCCGGAAAACGCCCGTGGCGTCCCGAGCAAGCGCGATATGGTTCCACGACCGCGAATGAACGGTGTTAGCTCCGCTGGTCTGTTGGGCCGTCGTGCCACCGCTTGACGCGATGTATTCTAGCTCGGCGGTAGACGCGAGAAGCGTGAGGACCCACGAGGTAGGGCTGCTACCGCCATTCCGTTGACCAATGATATGCCGAAAGCCGCTGCTGCCGTTTGGCCTGACCCAACACTCCACGGTGAAAGGGTCGGTCCCGAAAAACCAATCGTTGCTATCGTCGTAGATGATGAACGAGCTTGATTCTATCCGCTGGCTCGACCGATACCCGATACCCGGCTGGTTCGGGTTGATAAAGCTGCCGACGTTAAGGCGCGTGGCGGAGCGGTGATAGCTGCTATCATCCCGCATGTCGTAGATGTCTGTTGAATCGTACCCGAGCAAAAGCAGCACGTCGTCGAAGTCCGGGTCCAGACTGGGGACCAGACTATCGCGAACGGGACGACTGAACGGAGCTACTGGCGGAGTGAACGTGGCACTACCATCATAGACCGCCTCGCCCTTGATAACGCGAACCTCGTCCATAAAACCGTTGAAGTCGGCAGTAAGGATCGTCGGTATGATCCCAAGTGCGAGAGGAAATCGTTTCGGGTTCCACATGGCCCCGGCGGTCGCATTGTCGAGGGAAACTTGAAGCACCCCGTTCAGGAATAGCCGCACGACCCCATCGGTCCCTCGGCACAACGCGAAATGGTTCCAGCCATTCAGCGCAGCCGTGCCGGTCCCGGTCAAGTTCGTAGCCGTAGTTCCGTCGCTCCAGATAAACTCAAGGTTTCGGCTCGACCCGTTGACCATGGCGACTGACCACGAGACCAGTGCAGCGGCATCGCCGATGCGACTGCACACAAGCATCTGCGTAGCGTTTGAGGTCGGATAGAACCAGCCTTCAACGGTGAACTTACCCGATCCGAAATCGAAACCTTCATGGTGCGGAAAGATCAAGCCGTCGTCGCCCCCGTCAAAGCGCGCCGACGTAGAGCCGAACTTGGCCTGCACGTTGCTGATATGCGTGTTGCCTACGACCGAAACCGGGACGTTGCGCTGACCTTCTTCGCGAAAGATCGTAGCGCCGTCTGTGCCGTTGAACCCGAGCAACAGTTCGACGGTCCCATCCCCGATGGGGGCAGGGAATCCGGGCGTGGCCTGAGCTACGATACCGGGGATCATGCGGCCGCCGTCTGACCCAGCAGGTCGAACTCGTCAGCGGCCACGCGCTTGAGCGTGACGGTGCCACCGACCGGGACGATCAGGGTTCCTTCGTTGGGCGGGTTGATCGTGACGCCCGATCCCTCGACGAGCGTGAGATCGCCAGCGCCGACATTGCGGATATGCCACTCCCCGTTTGCCGGAAGCGGTTCGGTCGCGTCCGGGCGGACGGTGAGCGCCTTCGCCGCCGTAGCGGTGAATCGGAGATAGAGACCGGCTTGCAGGGCGAGCAGATTGCTCCCCGCGTCCGAGACTTCCGTGACGACGGGGGTTGCGGCCCCGCCGCCTCCGCCGCCTGTCTCAAGCTCGGCCCAGACCGTGCCATCGAATTTTTCGTAGTACCCGGCGGCCTGATTGTAGAGCAGCCAGCCGTCGTTCGGCGCAATATAGACCCACGCTTCCTCGCCGGTCGGCCCGTCGTAAACGGCAACCGCGTTCGGGTTCGTGGCGTTCGTCTCGTCGAGCAGGATGACATCCCCTGCGGTCGGCGAAACAGGTTCCGCTGCGACCTTCTCTTGCACCGTCCCCTGCGTCAGCACGGAGAGCTTGAGGAGGTTCAGCGTCATGTCATCGGCCCAGCCGTCCTCGCCGAGGTCATAGCCTGCGAGTAGACTGAGATTCGGTAGCGTCCTTGCTGGCATCGTTCGATCCTTTACCCTGCGCCGCCCCAGTTCAGGCCCCAGCCATAGCCCCAGCCGCCCTTGAGGACAATGTTAAAGCGGTAGTGCGTGAACGAGGCTATCCCGTCGCGCATCGACTCCAGTTCGATCCATACGCTCGTCGGGTCGCCGTCCTCGGCCTGCATCGCTGAATCGTAGGTCCACGTATCCACGGCCCCTACGTCCGTCTCGCGCAACAGCGTCTCGCCGTCTTTCGCGTAAACCCGGACGTTGTAGGTCACACCGGCCTCGGATACCACGCTGCCCTCGGTATGCCCGACCGGCACGTCACCCTGCGTCAGGCGGTTGCGGTGCGCCCATGTCAAGGCTGGCTCGCCGTACTCGCCGGTCAGGCCGTAGATCGTTTCCCCATCGACCTGCACATTACCGGGCGGGTAGGGACGGAAAAGCCGCTGATCGACCTCCAGAGAAAGCTCCGTGGCCGCCGACTCATCCAGAACGTCCGTGGTCGTCCGGGTCAGGGCCTTGGCGTAAACGGTTTCGCCATCTTCGTATTCCTGACCATCGCCGCCCAGTTCGTCGTCGATCAGCCAGATCGTCGTGTCGGCGGTATGCGCTGCGGGGATCGTATCGGCCACGCCGCGTTTGACGGTCGCCAACCGGGTGATCTCGTCGAACGCGGTGAACTCAAGCTGCTCGTCGTCGATCAGGACGACCATGCCAGCCGTGAACTCGGTCGTGAAGGCTTCCAGATTCGCGTCGGCGACCTCAAGCTCGGTATCGAGCGGCGCGATGTCCTCCAGCAGGGTTAGCCAGTTCGTGAACCCGACCGTGCCATAGGTCTCGTAGGTCCCACCTTCTGCCTTCGTCAGGACATCGTAGCCCTGCGTCAGCACGTTCGGCGGGTCCTTAGCGATGATCGCTGCGTAGCTGGTCCCGGCGTCTACGGCGTCCTGATCGGCGGTCGTCGAGCGGAGGTAGAAGTCGCGCCAGTTCATCTCATACAGCGCGCTCTCGGGCGACGGGATGGCGGTGAAGCTGGGCGGAATCCATTCGCTTTTCGGCGGCTCGACGAAAGCAGTATCGGGCATCCCGAAGATGTCCTGAACCGATTTCACGGTGATCTTGCCATCGGTCAGGGTGCCGTCGCGGCACTCGCCTGCCCGCAGGACCAAGTTGCTGATCCCCTTGCCGGGGTGCGAGATTCGGAACGGCATACCCGGCGCGATACGCCAGCCGCGACGATCCAAAATCACGTTCATCTTGCGAAGCGGAAGCTGGACCTTGAGTTCCCGGAGCGCCACGCGAGCGCAAAGGCTCCGGGTCGCCAGACCCTTGTACGTGATCGTGTTGGAAATGATTTCGCCTTGCGACTGGATCGCCGCGAGGTTCTGCACCCGGACTTGGATGTCCTCCTTGTTCTGGGGGCTGAACCCGACAACGATGATCTCGTTGTACGCTGTCTCCTCGCTACTGGAATCGTCGTCGAGGACATCCAGCAATCCGGTGTCAGGCGTGAACAGCGGCAGGTCCTCAAGGTTGTAGTCGCCACGGATAAGTCGCAGCGTGAGCTTGCCTGTCTCCCGGTCAACATACTGGACCGCGCCAATATGATTGATGATGACCGGGATAAAGTCCTTGATGTTCTCCTGCCGGAACCACGGGATGCAGAGGCCCAGCTTCTCGTCGAAAAGCTGATCGGCACAAGCGCGATAGCTATCCTCGTCGATAAGCTCGGGGGGCATACCCCGCCCCCACTCCGGGTTCGTGTTGATCTCGTAGAGCATGTGCGCCGGGTTCATCGCGACGATGCTGTTGTCCTGAAAACGGACGTGCAGGGAACCCGTGATCCCGCTGAAAGGGTTGATCGTGTTCTGGACCTGAACGGTGACAGTGCCGCCAGCCGGGAGGGTATAGAGGACCGTTCCCGCCGGGCGAATCTTTCCGGCGGCCTCGCTGGCCCCGTACTTGACACCGTTGAAGAAGAAGTAGTCGTCTGGGCGGCAGAAACCATTTCCGTTCGGGTCGCCCGCGACGATCTGCGCTTCTTGAGGGTACGGCCCCAGAGTGATGCTTTTCGGGTAAAGGCTGGGCGGGTTCGGGTATGTCGGATCGACCCCTTGCTCCAGAACCGGGAACTCCTCGCTCAGATTGACCGGCGGCAGAGTTTCCGTGCTGACGTGGATGTAAGCCTTGGCCGGATACCACGGGTCGTCATTCCACCAGCCTGCGTCCCAGCGCCGGACTCGGAAGCTCCACTCTTTCGGGTACGGGTTCATCGCGGCCACGAGGCCGTCGAACCATAGCGTCACCACGCCCCGGAAGCTCGGCACGTCGCCGCCAAGCTGGGAAGCGATGCTGGGCAAAGTCCCGAGGCTCGTAGAGAGCGCGGGCTGGAGGTTCTGCGACTTGCTGCCGTTGTAGACGTAGCAGGGGCCTTGGATACCCCCTTCCTTCTTCTCGCCGCCGAATAGGTCCGGCTTGTTGATCGCGATTAGCTGGCCCGAGTTCTTGAGGTTGATCGGCGTCGTGTACGCCGGGACATCGCCAACACGAATCTCGGCGATCTCGTTGATCGGACCACGCCCCAGACCCATGTGCAGGGCGAAGTAATACTTGTAGCCAATCGTCTGTTTCTTACTGCCGCCCATCGCGCGCCTCCTTCTCGGCTGCTTCGATAGCCGGGCGCGCCAGAGGATCGCCGACCGCGATGAAGTCAGCTATCGGGCGTCCGTTGTCGAGGAAGTCCTGCCATGACCAGCCGCGATCCGCGAACCACATGCGCGAGTTCTTCATGCAAGTCCGGGACTGGCGAAGATGTCGAGAATACAACCGGGCTTCGGACATCACTTCTTGCCCTTGCTCTGGATTTTCCTCGTGCGATAGTTGCCGTACCAGAGGACCATCCAACCCTCGGTCCAGCAGTCGCCGAAGAACACGGCCTGAGGGGTGCCCTCGTCAGCCTGCGGGAAGTCGAAATCCTCCAGCGCGGTCGCCTGCTGGCCGGGCTGAGGCTTAACCAGAATCGCTTGGATCGCGACTGACGCGACCAGAAACACAAGCGCCCATGCAAACAGCGGCATCGCTCGACCTCCTTAGAACACCGGGGACCCGTCGAACGGCGACTTGCCCGGCAAGTGAGGGAACCCGCCGTAGTTCGGCAGGTTGTTGAACAGCTTGCAGGCCGTCGTGTTGCGGGGGCAACCCGGATAGAGCGTTACCGCAGTTCCGACCTCAAGTCCATCGGTCGATCCGAGGACTTGGAAATTATTTCCGTTCTGGCTCTCGATTCCGCGCCGGTTCATGCTGCCGTCCTCCCGGACCCATTCGATGAAGCCCCCGGTGAACGAGCCTTCCGCCGGGGCAACGTAGGAAAGGACCGTGAAACTGATCCCATCGAGCGTGGCGATCTCGTGCGAGTAGGCGTGATCTTCTTTGTCGTTGCTGCCGTTGTTATTGCAGCCGATTCCGTACAGGACGTGCGGGCACATACGGCCCCACGCCAGACGGAGACCCTGCCGATCATAGGAGCCGCCCAGAGACCGGCAAGCCATCTGAACGGTCGCCTTGTCGATCAGGGTTGCGTTGACGACCGTACCGCTCCAGAGAAGCGGGGTCTCGTCGTCCGGGTCCCCTAGATGCCAGCGGCGAACGCTCAGCCAGATTTTACCGTTCGGCTGGCTGTTGCGGAACAGCAGGGCGACCGGATGATTCGATTGCGTGACGATCTGGAGATCATTCTGGTCCGAGCCGCCTTGCGTGACGCCTTCGTCCGTGATCGCCAGCGCGACGTAGAGTTCCCCGGCCACGGTTTGATCTTCGTCCGCCGTGCAATACCGCCAGTAGGAGTTGCCGTACTGGAAGGTGTAGAGCGCGACCGGGCGACCGTCCGAGTTCGATGTCTCATAGGCGTTGTAGGTCATGCGGTCCTCGGGGTCGGGAAGTCAATCGGAGTCGGCGAGGTCCGGGTGTTCTTGAACGTCCTGAACAGCGCGCTCGCGTCGTGGTGCGCTTCGATACCGCCGTAGTGCATGATCTCGAACTCGTCGGTATCGAACCGGGCCGTGTCGGCGAAGCTGATTCGGAGGTCCTGCCCCGGTGCGAGGGCTAGACCCAGCGAGCCGTCTAGGTTCAGCCGCTCGGTCGCGGTCGTCGATCCGGGAACTACTGAGAGGACTTTGCGGAGGATCGTGCCCCCCGAGTGCTTGATCGCGATGTATTCGCGACCGCTCGTCGGCCCTCCGGTGTACCCGTAGCCGACGTTCGCCACCACGATCTGCGTTGCGCCCGAGGAGACCGCCTCTGCCAGCCGAAAGTCGGCCTTGAAGGTCGGCAGCCAGAACGCCCCTGCCCGGCCCCTATGCCGGTAGATCAGGTCGCGGAACGCTGCCAGCTTCTCTTTTCCCGGCAGGAACCAGCGATGGGCCTGTCCGAGGAGGACCCGGCCCGTGGCGTCAACCTGATAGGTCAGGCCGACATCGGTGTCAAGCAAGGCAACCTCGCGGGACTGCTGGGCAGTCAGGGCCTCGACCCAGTTAGGCTCGCTGAGGAACACCGGGAGGCCGCCGTAGACCGGGGAGGCATCGGCAGCCGGGGTCCACGGATTCGGCCCCACCACGCGAAGCTCAGCCGTCACCAGCCCGACCCCGGCGCTCGGCTGCTGGACATCCCCGACCTGATCGAGAACAGCGCGGCGGAGAGGCAGGAGCTTGGACCCTTTCGTCCACGAGCGAGCCGGAGGAGCCGCGAAGGTGACGCCCCCGTCATCGACCGACGCGATCTCGACGACCTCGTAGTCCAGCGCCGAGTCGCGGATCAGCAGTGCCAGATAGCCTTCGTGGTACGCCCACTCCCGGCGCGTCGTGTCGAAGTTGACCCGGTTGCTCACCGTGGCCGTCAGGGTCGCCGGGAGCGTCACGGTCTCCCAGTAGAGCGGTGCCACGACCTCCCCGCCGCCCAGAGCGTTGATGAACAGGTCCCAGAACGTCCTCTCGCTGCCCGTGAGCAGGAAATCGGCCTCAAAGGACCTCCGGGGCGTCTGGCGCACGGATCGGCGCTGCTCGGCCCCCTCAGTCGCCGCCAGCACGTCCGTCAGGAAACCCAGCCGCTCAGCCATAGGCTCGCGCCAGTTCGCCCGGAACGAAAAGACAGGGAGGTCCGCGTCCGCCATCACTTGAGAACCTGCTTGATCGTTTCCTTGTTCTGCCGAATCACGGTCAGGATCGACTTCGTGCCCGACCGGCTCTGCATGGCGTTAGGGACCGCCGCCGGGTCGAGCAAGAGGACCTGCTTGAGGTTCTGCCCGCCTCCGCCGCCGCCGTCGCCGCCCTTGCCGATGTTACGGATATGGCGCGGATCGTCGTCGGTCAGGACTTCCTCGCCCCGCTTGAGGACCGCTTTGTATTCGTCCGGGCGAAGGCCGAGACCCCCGCCGCCGTGGAACTTGGGCGCGCCGATCCAGCTACCCATGTTCGTGCGGCTCTGGCGGCTGGCCCCCCGACCGCCGACGATGCCCCCGTCATGGAACAGGAAGCCGAGGCCGCCGCTGCTCACGCCGAGGACCGACTTGGCGAACTGGAGGGCGACCAACTGCACGAGAACCTGAGCTATCGCGTCGAGCATGGAGCCGAAGATTCCCAGCGCCGTGCGCCCAAGGTTTTCGATGGCTTCACCGAAGCTCTGCGTCCCGCCGACCAGCCCGACAATGGCCTGCGCGGCAGCGTTGAACGCCGTCACCACGCCCTGCTGAATCGACTGATTGACCGCCGTATTGACCTGCTGCAAGCGCGGGTCGATCTGGGACAGGCCAGCCTTCACCGCCTCGATCTTGGCGAGCCAAGCGTTGTACGCGGTGTCCGTGATGACCGGCAGCCCGGTCAGCGGGTCGATGGTGTTATGCAGAAGCTCGACCTGCTCCCGCAGGCTGACGAGAACCGGCTGGATCGCCTCCGCCTGCCGGGCGTATGCCTCTGCCGTGAGGTTCCGAGTCTCGGCGTCGGTCTGCAACCCGATCTCGTTCAAGGTCTGGTAGGACCGGACAAGCTCGTCGCGCTCGCTCAGGAGCGTGTTGAGTCGGTCGCTCGCGGCGTCCAGTCCGGCCAAGCCAATATCGGCCACGGCGCGGTTCTGGCCCTCCCCGCTGACAATACGCTCCAGCGAAGCGATCCACGAAACCATTTCGGGGGAGGGGTTCGTCCCCGCCAGCGCACGGGCGACCGTCAACGCCTGCTGCGCCGCCTGTACGATCTGCGGAGACAGGCGATCCGTCACCTCCTGAGCCTGTTGCATAGCCTCGGCAGTTGTGATCGCTCCGCGCACCTGAGCGTCGGTGATCCGCTGGAGTTCGGCCTGCCGCTGCCTATCGAGAAGCGCCGCCTGCTCCTGATAGAACTTGATCGTCTCCTCGTCCTTGAGGCGCTGCTTGGTCGCCTCCATCTGGCGCTCTACCTCGTCGAGGTTTACGCCGTCCGGGGTCGTGGTGATACCGAGATCGCGCACCTTCTGGATGCTCTCGGCGATGCTGGCGTACTTCTCGTTGATGGCCTCCAGCCGCTCCTCCAACGTGGCCGAGATGCCCGTGAAGGCTGCCCGGTTCAACTGGCGAAGCTGGCCCTCAAGCTGACGGAGAGCCGATTCCCGCTTCCGCTGTTCGGCTTCGGCGGCCCTTTGCGCCCGGCGCGCGGCAGCCTCGGCCCGCCGGTTGGCGGCAGCGCCACGCTTGGCGGCCTTCTCGCCTTCCTGATTGATCTTGCGCTGCTCGGCGGCAATCGCCTGAGTGACGGCCCGGTCCTCAAGCGCCTGACTGACCCCGGCTTCCTGCGCCCGGCGTCGAGCCTCGACCTCGGCCCGGCGAAGCCGTTCCTGCGAAGTCAGTTCGCGGGTCTGGTCGATCTCCTCGTCAAGCTCGGCAGAGAAACGGCGATCCCGAATCTGCTGGTCGGAAGCCCCGCGAGCAGGAGGCGCGTTGAGTCCCCGCTGCTGCCGGATGACCTCGAACGCGCTCTCGCGCGCCCCGGCAACACCCTTCCCTGCCAGCAAGCCGGTCAGGAACGTGAAGCCGACAATCGTGTCCTGAATATACTTGTTGATGCCGTCGAGGACCGGCGCGAACACGCGGCCCAAGAAATCGGCGAAGCTGCTGAACGCGGACTTGAGATTGTTGACCGCCGGAGTCCACTGGGACTGAGTCGCTCGGGCGATCTGCTCGTTACGTTCGGCCACACGGTCGAGGATGAACTGCCGGGCCTCGCCCGCCTTGCCTGCCTCGTACAGCGCCTCGGCGTGATCGAGATCGGCCTGCGTCAGGTCGTTCGTGCGCTCGGCAAGCTCATACACCGCGTCGATCCCGCCCTGCTGGACATCGACGAGAAGCTGGGTCGCCTCCACCACGTCGATCCCCAGCCGCTCAGCCAGCCGCCCGGCGGCCTCGGCGTAGGTTTCGATGGCGTCGGTATCGAAACCCTCCTCGACGAGCAGGAGCATAGCCTTGCGGGCGTCCTCGGCCTTCTCGGCGACCCCCTCCAGCTTTTCTTGCGCGTCGGCGAACCGGGTAGCGTCGATCCCTTCGCCCAGCGGCGCGGTAGCAAGGTCCTCCTGCGCCTGCTTGAGCCGGGCAGCATCGGTCGCCAGTTCGACGAACGCCGCCCCGACCGCCGCGACAACCGCGATCAGCGGGAAGAACCGGAGCGTGAGCTTCGCGATGGTGGAGATCAGGCCGGGGAAAATCTGGCTGATCTGGGAACCCTGCTGGATCAGGACCGTGAGCGGGTTCTGCCCGGACTGGAGGCTGACGAAGATGTCCTGAATCTGGAAGTTCAGGTTCGCCAGATCGTTCGGCTTGAGACCGAACAGCCCGGTCGTCCGGCGACCGCCGCGACCGAGGGTCGTATTGACTCGTTCCATCGTCCCGTTGACCCGCGTGGCCGCTGCCTCAAGTCGAGCCTGCTCCCCGGCGAGATCGGCGGTGTTGATACCGGCCTGCTTGAGTTCCCGGCTCAGGGTGCCCAGCTTCGTCTCCTCTTGGGAGAGCGCGCGCCCGGTCTGCTCCAGCCGGGCCTCGGCCTGACGAAGTGAGTTCGCAAGCTGCTCGGTCGGCTGGTCGGCCTGAGCCATCGCCGCCCCGAGACGCTGGACATCCGCCTGCGCTGCCTCGAACTGGACGCGGGCCGCGTCGGTCGCGGTCGCCTGATCCCGGAACGAATCGACGAGGCTGCCCTGCCGCAGGAGCGCCGCCGCTGCCGACGCAAGCTGGTTATAGGCGTCGTTCAGAGCGCCGACGTTTTTGACGCCCTCGGCAGCCGCCGTGTCGGCCTGCTCGATAGCCCCCTCGACGCCCGAGAGAGTCTTGAGCGCCGCCTGCCCCGGCTCGACGATTGCACGGAGACCAGCGGCCACCTGCGAGTTCGAGACCGCCATCTGCTGCCCGACTTCGACGAAGCGCGAGACATCCCGGCTGGCCTCGGCGGCCTGCTGCCCGACTGCCCGGAAGCCGGTCAGGGCTGCAAGCTGGTTCTCCTCCGCCTTGACCGTCTTGATCGCATCGCCGAACAACTGGACGAACCGGCTGGCCTGACCGAGGCGCTGGGCCTCTGCGATCTTGCGCTCGAACCCCTGCTGGGCCGCGAGGTTGGCTTCCGCCTGCCGGGCCTCGGCGACGTTCGCCGCGTACCCGTCGATTGCCGTGTTGACCTGAGACAGGCCCGCCCCGATCTGGCGCGCGGTGTTGACGACCCCCGCCTGCGCCGTATCGAGCTTGTCCGTGGCGACCCCGGCGCGCTCCAGCACGGCGACCTGCTCTGTGAGGTCCTGCTTGTTCTTGTCCACGGCAGCAGAGGTGCGGACGACGGCGTTTTCGAGCCGCTGCATCTTCTGTTCTTGCCGGGCGGTCGCCTCCCCGGCCTGCTCGACCTGAGCCTTGAGCGCGGCGAGATCGTTCTTCGCCTTCTCGGCGGCAGCGCCAACCTTATCGGAAGTCGCCACCAGCCGGTTATAGGCGTCGATCTGACCCTGAATCTGCGAGAGGTCCCGGCCCGCCTGAGCAAGCTGCTCCTGCGTATTCCGAAGCTCTTGCAGGCTGATCTCGCCGCGCTCGGCTGCCGCGATCTGATCGCCGATCTTGGCGTTCAGAGCGTCGATGTTCGACGTGACCTGCTTGAAGGACCGGCCCGTGGTTTCCTTCGCCGAGATCAGCAGTTCAATGTCGCGGCGAGTCGTTGCCATCTCGGTTATTCCTCAAGCTGGGAAAGCAGTTTCTCGAACGCTCTTACCGCCTTTTTGCCTCCCGTGAAAGTGGCAGACCCGACATGCTGGTCCACCACCATACGGAAAGCCATTTCCCGGCGCTTCACCGTCCGCAGTATCTCGCTCTCGTTGGCGAGTTTTCCGAGCGGATAGCGGTGAGCGTCCGGGTGGCCGTTCGCCTTCAAGTAGCTGACTGATTCCCGGATGTTTCGATAATAGTCTGCAACGATGTCATCAGGGGTCCCGGCTTGAGGCCGTTTGCCTCTAGCAGACTTGCCACGACCCCCATCATTTTTCCCAGATCGACACCGCCGTCCTCTACCGTCAGCAACACGATAGCCTTGAGTGCTTCGATCTGTTTGACGAAAGCGAGCCGCCGGAACTTCTCCACGTCCTCCGCCGATTCGGCTTCGGCGCAACGGGAAATGATTTCCACCGCCATCGTCGGGAAGTCCTTGGCGATTTCCATGACCAGATCGGCCACGCGGTTCTTCGGGAGGACCCCGCGCTCCGCGTACTTCGCGACGGTCGCCTTCATGTCCTCCAGATAGTGCATGGTCAGGAAGGTGACATCCTCCGAGTTCATGCCCCTGACGGTGAAAAACCCGCCGCTCTTGCCCACCGCGATCCGGGTGGTCTCGATCTCAAAATTAACAGCCATATCGACTCCTTGGCATAGAAAAGGGGGCGACCCCGGATGGAGCCGCCCCCTGATAGGTCTCCGGGAGAGGAGAACTTACGCTGCGACCGGGCGACCGTCAACGTAATGCTTCTCGTAGCCCTCCTTCTTGAGGACTTCGCCCGTGAACGACATCTCGCTCCACGAGTCGGCCTTGAACTCGTAGTCGCCGTCCGGGGACAGTTCGACGAGGGGCCAGTAGTCATCGCGGTTCTCGCCCGCCGTGTTGTCGGCAATGTAGCGCAGCGCGCCACGGATCGTCTCGCCCTTGGAGATGATGACCGTGCGGGAGTGCGCGGCTTCGTCGAAGGTCACGATGATCGCGTCCCCATCGGCGATGTCCGGGGCATCCTCACGAATGAAGATGCGGCCCAGTTCGGTATCGACCTCGTAGTTGGCGTTGATGCCGCCGGGGCCGGTTGCTGCCGGGATCGCGACCGGAGTGCTTTCGTCGTCGGTTACGCTGGTGATCGAAACCGAGCGCGCGCCGGTCGGCGACGTGGGCGACATGCCAAGCTGATACCAGCGACCGCGCTTGACGGTGATGGTTTCCACGACATCGGACTGCGCCGAGACCGCCAGTTGCTCGGCGGTGCCCTTCCAGAGCAGCGCGAGGTTTTCCGGCTGGATGTCGTCCGTGGTGAAGCCGACCGTCTGGTCCGACTGAGTGACGACCGAAGCGTCCTTGGCGCGCTCCTTCTCGTCCGAGGAGTAATGCTCCTCGCGGGTCTCGTCGGTCGAGCCGGTCAGGCTGGTCGTGTTGCCGATGTAGTATTCGCCGGTCGTATTGCCGTCGTCATCGAATCGGTCGAAGTAGAGCTTACCAGCCCCGAGCGTGTAGTTCTTGGTGCGCGCCATGGTATCATTCCTCCTGCACAAAGGGCATCGTAAGGTCAGTCACGTTCCCGACTGAGATGGGCATATAGAAGTACGCGGCGTCTGATACAGTATCTTTGCCCGGTCGCACAATAGGAATCTGATACCGGACATCTGCAATCAGGTCGCCGAGCCGCCATTCGCCCGGATAGAGACCCCCACGGCCTCCGTTTTTCTTCTGCGCGGTGATACGGGACATCCGCATCTGTGTCCACGCCAGAAGCGAGTACGCCGGATCAAGCGGGTTGCGCTGATCGTCATCGGCAAAGCCTTGAATGAGAAGGGTCCAGTCCTCGTCCTGCACGAGATCGTTGCCCGCCCCGTTCGGATCAAGCTGGCGCGGGGCCTCAAGGATCGCGAGAAATGGGTTCTTCACCTCGTCCCCGAACTCCAGCCGCCCTCGGAATACGCTCTGGCTGAGATCGTAGGGGCAGACCTCTCCTGCCATCTGAGGCGGCAAATCGGTCCATGCTGGGGTGATCCCTTGCAGGTGCTTCGTGAGCGCCTTCATGATCGCGAGCTTCTTGGAAATCATTTCACGTCCTCACTTCTTGCCGCTGAGTCGGACGTACTGCCGGATGAACTCGGTCTGGAGATCATCGGCCACGGCGGGACTTTCGGCCACGCTGACTTCGCGGAACACCTGATCCACGGAAGGTCCATACAGCAGATAAAGGTCCGGCGCTAGTTGGACGCCCTGACTGCCCTTCTTGCGGCCCCTGAGCCGCTGTCCGGGCTTGAGGCGGATCGCCAGCCCGACGTTGAACCCGTCGCTCGTGTCGCCGCCCCGGCGGAGCTTCACAAAGAACGCACCGCCGATTCGCTTGGCCCCGCCGCCGGGATCGACTTTGACCCGGACGCCGCCGGTCCTGCGCGCGCCCTCCGGGCTGTCCTGAGTGAACCGGGCGAGCGACGTTGGCCGGAACCGCGCGACGATGCTGGCCGAGAGATCGTTGTCCGTGGCCCGCTTGACCTGCCCGAATCGGCGCTTGTCCTCCAGATAGCCGCGAGGAAAGGAGACCTCCTCCTTCATCGCCCGGCGCATCCGGGGAACCGCCTTCCGGCTGGTCGTGCTGTTGATGGCGAGCCGTGCCGACTTGCGGGCGGTCTCGGGCTGGGAGGACAGGAACTCCTCTATGTCGAGGAGGTTGACAGCGGTGATTCTGGCGGACATGCCCCGCTCCTTGGTCTAGCCCCGCTTGCGGGCCACGACCCACACTGTCTCGCCGGGGCCGTCTGGGGGCTGCTGGCTGTCCAGTACGAAGGTCAGGCCCTTATACTCCGCAATCGTCACCTCAGCGCCACGGGAGAGCGTCAGGGCGGCCTCTCCGTTCGCGATCAGACCTGCGGATACCTCGGCCACGTTCTCGTCGTGGAAAACGAGCCGGTCGATCCCGTCGATGATCTCGGCGTAGTCTGCGGTCAGGTCGCCGGATCGGTCGAGCTTGTTGTGGTATCGGACGGTCAGGGTCGCCCCTTGGTAGCCATCCGCGAAGATCAGGCCGTCCGGGTGATCCTCGTCTACCAGAGTCGCGGGAACGGCGAGCCGTCCGTGGATGGCCCGCCGCGTCCTCGCTTTGATGTCTGCCAGAGACACCGGGCGACCTTAGAGGCCGCTATCGTCGGCAGGTGCGCCGTCGTTGCCCGCGTCGATCTCGCCAGCTTCATGCTTCTTGGCGAGTTCCAGCAGGTCGGCCTTCTTGGCGTTGCTCTCGAACTCGACCGAGTGGAAGGTCAGATACGCCTTCAACTGATCGACGTTCTTGTCATCCATCGCCTTGTCCTGTCCCTCGAAATCGGGGACCTCGACGACTTCGGGTTCGGATTCCGTGACCTTGCCGCCGCCCTCGTTGATCGGCGAGCGGTAGTGCAGCTTGCCGGTCGAGACCGTCAGCTTGTCGAGCAGGGTCATTTCGTCGTCGGTCAGATCGACGACCTTGCCTGCGGCGAAACGAACACGGCGTTCTTCGCCATCGACTTCGCGGTTCGTGGTGAACGCCACGAGGAGCTTCTTGAGTGCCATTTTCTCGTACCTCATTTCTCTGGGGCTACAGGGCGAAAAGGCCGGGCGCTATGCCCGGCCCTCCCGTTTCAGGTTGCGTTACTCGGGGTCGTGGACCTGCAACTTGAAGCTGTTGTTCGGTTCCATGGGAACCGGCAGCGGTGCCGACTGGCTCAGGGTATATTCCTTCGCCGGGTCGTCGTTCTTCTTGTCCACGATGCGCGGGAAGATACGCATCGCACGGAGACCGGCGTTCGGGTCCTTGATGGCCCCGAAGCACTGGACGCCGCTCAGACGGTTGCCGACGCCGACAACCGCGTTCGGGTCGATGTAGAAGCCTTCCGTCAGGACGCCCGTTTCCGGGTCGCGCTGGTGGAAGTACCCGGCGTAGGTCCAGACGCGCGCCGTGGCCGCGCCATCGTTACCCCGGAACACCGCCTTGAGTTCGGCTTCCTTGTCGGTTTCTGCCGTGCTGAGGAACGGCGAGTCCGCCGAGGAACCGCCGATACGGAAATCCGTGTTCAGCAGGTCCTTGACATCGCTGTTCTTGTAGAAACGCTCGTAGGCCGAGTCGCCCATGATGATGTCGGTGATCCGACCGCCCGAGAGGCGGCGAGCCAGCTTCATCTTCGTGCCGAGATCGCCCAGCGGGTTCGCCGCCGATTCGCCCCAGCGCGCCGTGCCGGAAAGCACTTCGGTCAGGTCGGCATCACGGTTGAAGTCGATGGTGACGCGGGGATAGTCCTCGCCTTCCACCACGACGGACCCGTTGACGAGCGCCTGAGCGCACATCCAGTTGATCCGGCGCTCGATCATCTCGCGCTCGACACGGAAGTTCTCGGCGATGGTCGCGTCATACCGCTGCTGCGGCGTCAGCGAACCGAGCATCGGGGTTTCCCCGGCGCGGCGCTTGAACTGCTGGTTCACGTCGAGGTCATGCTTCGGCTTGACATAGGCGGGCTTGAACGACCGGGTATCGAACCCGCCGCGTTCCATCACGCGACCTTCGACGTGCGGCGCAACGAACGGAGCGAGGATGTAGCGATCCTCGCTGATCTCGTCGAACGCAACCTTCTCGGTCGTGAACGTGATTTCCTCCGGGAAGAACTGGAGGAAGAAAAGCGGGTCGATCTGCTGGCGATTCTGGACGCCAATCAGGGTCATCGTATCGTAAAGTTCAACGGCCATCTGGCGTCTCCTTCGCGGGTCCCCCGTTCACCCATGAACGGCATCGGGAAAATGGTTACTTGAAAATCCCGGCGGCCACAAGTGCCGCCGGGATAAATCGGTTAGAGCAAGTGCTTGACCCGGAAAGGCGCACCGGCCTTTTCGAGCGCGGCGGACTTCTCCTCGTGCGTTCCACTGGCGAGACCAGCGGGCCAGACGAGCAGATCGGGGTTGAAACACGCCTGCACGTAGTAGGGACCCATGACGGCGGCGTTGTAGCCGGTCGCCGAAGTGTCCATGTCCGCAGCCGCCACGCCGACCGGCGTTGCTTCCGAGACATCCGCGTCAACGGCGGTCGGGTCCCACTGGACCAGTTCGTCGTCGGCATTGCGGGCGAGGATCGTGAGGACCGCGACATCGTTACCGGCGGCGAAGGTGCCCGCAGCCGTCTTGATGTCGTCCTCGGCGGTGAAAAGCTGAGTCGGGCTGTACGAGCCTTCGAGCGTCACGCCCTGAGCCATCCAGTCCTCGTTGCTGTATCCTTCAACAGCCATGGTGGAATCTCCTTGTGAAATGATTTCCGTGGAGGTCTGGCTTACGCCTTCGCCTGCTCGAACTTACGGCCCGTCGCCGCCGACTGCGCCCCGAGGATGCGCGATACGTTGTCGGAAACTTCGTCGTTCCCGCCAGCGTTGCTCTTGTCGCCGTCCGGGCCGACCTCAGGGTGCTTGCCCTGATCCATCGCCTTCTCGAACTGCGAGCCGCCCTTGGCCTTGTCGCCGTCGTCGGAGCCGCCCTTGTCGTCGTCGCCCTTGTCGGCGTCGTCGTCCTTGGGTTCGTCCTTCGGTTCGTCCTTCGGCTCGTCCTTCGGCTCCTCCTTGGGAGCCTCGGCCTTCGGCGAAGCGGTGAGCGTGGCGACGGCTTCCTCGACGGTCTGGTCCGTGTTGTAGGCCAGATGCTCGGCGAGACCTTCGCGGCCCTTCGCTTCTTCGTGGGTCATGATGCCCTTGATTCGCGCCTTCGTCTCGGTAGCGACGGCGGCCCGATCTTCGGAACTGATTTCTGCCATGGTTACTTCCTCCTGAGAGTCGTCAGTGGTGGGTTCCTCGTTGCCGAGTTCAGCGACGAACGATGCCACCGCCGTTGTCGGAGACTCCGCCGCGTCGATCAGCCCGAGCGACAATGCTTCCGTGGGCCTCATTACACGAGCTTGCGTTCCCTTGACAACACTTTCTTCCACACCGCGAAACTCGGCCACGGCGGAATGGAACTCAGCGGCGCGTTCGCTGACCATGCCTTGCAGGTACTCGCGGTCCTTTTCGGAAAGCGATTCGTACATATTGCCGCTGGTCTTGAACTCGCCGTCCTTGATGAACTCGGCCTCGATCCCCCACTCGGCGAGCATCTTGGCGATGTTCATGTGGAGGATGTAGACGCCGATGCTGCCGACCGAGCCGGACGGGGCGCAGACGACACGGTTGCACGGGGCCGCCAGCCAGAAGCCGCCCGAAGCGGACAGGCTGTTCACGAGCGCCATGGTCGGCTTTCCGAGCGAATTGATTTCGCGCGCAAGTTCGTCGCACCCGGCAGCCTCGCCGCCCGGCGTGTCGTGATCGAACACGATCAGGTCCACGTCGTCATCGGCAGCCGCAGCGTTCATCTGCTTGCGGATGAAGTCGTAGCCGGTGACGAAGCCCCAGCAGTAGTTGAAGCGGTTAATCAGGATTCCGTGGACCGGGATCACCGCCACACCGTCCTGATAGATGAACGGCTTCCTCGGCCCGTCAGGGCTGTCGTCGTAGCCCCACGCCCCGGCGACCTCAGTTCGCACCTCGTCCCATGCAGCCTGCGGGTCCGTGACCTGCTCCGCCTCGCTCAAGAGGCCGACGAGCATCCGTTCGGCGTGGCGGTCGCTGATAAGGCAATCCCCTGCCGACATGCGGCTGAGGACGGACGCCATAAGGCCGCGCTTACGCAGCTTCGTCATCGGATTCTCCTGTGTCGTCTACCTCGGCGTCGTCAGCGGCGGTCTGAGCGTCGTCAGCCTCGCTCTGGTCTCCGCCTTGGCCGGTGTTGCCCTTATTCGTGTTCAGGTCAAGCACGAGGCCCTTTTCCTCGATAACGCCTGCCTCAAGCGCCTTCTGCTCGAACACCTCGCGCCAGTCCTCGCCGAGGCGAGCGATTTCCGATTCATAGGTCGAGAGGCCCGCCTTGATTCGGAGGATCGCGGCCTGCGTCTCCTTGAGTTCGTCGATCTGGCCCGTGCCCTGACCGATCCACGAGCAGCGCATGAAAGCCTCCCGCATGAGCGGGCGATAGAAGTCATCGCGAGTGAAGCCCGGCGGTAGCGGGACTTCGCCCTGCGCGATCATCTCCTCCAGCACGTTGCCGTACATCAAGTTCGCCATGCGGTCGGCGACGTTCTTCTTCCGCGAGCGCATGGCCCGGCGCGTGTTCTCCGTGGAGAGCTTCGCCGTGGCATACGACATCTTGGAGTAGTCGCGCGAGAACTCGGCATAATCCATGCCCAGCGCCGCCGCTGTATGGCGAAGCAGCGAAGACTCGAAATCAGTTCCGAGGTTGCCGGTCGTGCCCAGCGTTTTCATGTTCAGGCTGGTGCCGGGATACAGATGCGGGATCATCGCCCCGTCGAGCGCGATGTTCTCGGCCCCGGCGAGGTACTTCTGGAGGCCCGCCAGATACGCCCCGATAGCCGTGTTCAGGGCTTCCGGGGTGCTGGCATCGCCGCCCATAGCGACAATCATTTCCGCCGTGGGCATCTCCGATTCGATTGCCGCGCAGTACGTCGCGTTGATGACGGCGTTCTGGAGCGTCACTTCCTGCAAGTGCTTCGTCATCCGCATACGCTTGAGCGCCGCGACCATATCGGCCACGCCGCGATGCTGATCCGGGAAAAGCTGCTCGATAATGTGGATGACCTGCGGACGGCCCCACGGCTTGAGGCGCGGGACATAGGCGAAGTCCAGCATGTCATACGCGCCGGGCCAGAACGAGTTCGGGTGGTTCCGCTGGATGTAGTAGCCGAGGGGCTTGCCCCGTGCATCCACCTTGACCCCGCGTCGGAGGTCCTTCGTGTCGGCCTGCCAGTCCGGGTTCTTGAGCCGGGAAGGATCAACCATCTGGAAGCACGTCTTGAGCGGGCGACCTTGCGAGCGGTCCCACTCGGAGGTCGCGAGGATTTCGCCCGTCATGACGAACCCGGCGACCCCGAGTCGGACCATGCCGGTGAACGTGTTCATGCCTGCCGCGTCGAGGTAGCAGGCTTCGCTCTCGGCGATCAGGCTGAACCGGGCTTCGATGACGCGCTGCGCCTCGTCGGCCCATGCCTTCGTCGCGCCGGGGATGACCTGCCAAGCGATCTTGGAGTTCAGCCGGTACTGCGCGCCGACGATGGAGTCCATGTGCGTCTGGATCGCGCCACGGGCATAGCCATCGTTGATGACCATATCCTTCGCCCGGCTGTCCGCAGGCTCCTTGACGCTGTTGATCGCCCGATCCGGCGGGACCGAGGCGACGTTCCAGTTGACGGTCTCGCGGCTGGTGCGCTCAGCGCCCTCCAGCCCGCCGCCCAGCGCGTGTTCTACGCCGCTGCCCTCGTAGATCGAAACCTCCGTTCGACCCCGCCCGGCGAAGTCGAACGCCTCTTGCGACTGTGCGCTCATTTACCGAACCTTTCGACCGAAAGTGAACCGCAGGGGTCCACGGTATTGTGCGAAGGTGGACCCGGTACACTGAGCCTTCTCGTTCTCCAGTTGACGGATGTAGGCGGCTAGGCCGTTCAGGTTCGTCTTGGAGTAGGAAACGCTCTCGCCGTTCTGGTCCACAAAGCGGGAAATTGCCTGCCCGGTCATCAACTCGTGGTGGGCCTGCCGGGCGGAGGCAAGGCGGGCGTCGATAGTCGTGCAATCTGCCATGTAGCCGGTCCTCACGCGATCTTGGAAGCGATTTCCGTGAGGTCATAACTCGTTTTCTGCTTCTCTGCAAACGGTTCAGCGCCGGGCTTGACAATAAACGGATTGTCTGGGTCGGTCGGGTTGGCCCATACCGGCGGCTTGTCCCAGAACGTCGGGCGTTCGCAGCGAATATATTTCGTCATGCAGAGACCGATCGCATAGTAGAGCAAGTCCCATGCTTCGTTGTTTCGGACGCCCGGAGCTTTGACCCAGCCCTTGTCTTTGAGGATTTCGGAGCAGAACTCCTTGAACAGCCATGCCGGGTTCCACTTCGGGATGCGGACCATCCCCTTATTCGGGACCTCGGACGCCAGACGATTGTTCGCCTCGTTCTTCAACTGGTTCGAGTTCAGCATCCAGACTGGCACGTCCCCGCGCGCCGTAGCGAGGTTCTTACGGTCGCTGGCGTCAGGGAAAGTCTCGCGGACCTGCGGCGCGTTCGGTGTGCCCGTACCTTTAAGCAGGAGGAAACGGTTTCCGAGGCCCATGGCCTTGAGCAGCCGCCAGAAGGCGTAAGCGTTCGCAGTCACACCGGCTTTACCGCCAGAGTCGCAACCGATGATGCGGATCGCCATGCGCTCGGCCCGGCCTTCCATCCTGTAGGTCCGCCGGATGACCTGCTCGATCAGAAGGTCCCAGTCCTCCAGATACGTGCCCGGCTTGACCCACTGGATGTCGCCATCCTCGTCCCGGCGACGTGACTTGCGGATGTCGAATCGCTCGACCAGCGCCAGATCGTATGGCTCTCCCGGAATCACGCTCCAGACCTGAACGACGAACATATTCTTCTGAACGTCAACCGTGGCGATCAGGAAGGCCGTCTCGGAAATGATTTCGATCTCGCCGGTCTCCGGGTCGCGCCCGAAGTCCTCGGCCCGAGCCATCATCTCCTCGGGCGTCCGCTCCGCCTCAGCCGCCTTCGGCTTGTACGGGCGGCCCAAGTCCGTGTTGTAGAACTTCCGCAGCGGCTCCTCATTCAGAGTCGCGTCGAACTCCTCCTCGGCTGTCAGGTATGCCGCGACGAGCTTGGGCCAGTTCGTAAAGGCTGCCGAGCAGCCCTCCAGCCAGTAGCTCGCGTACTTAGATCGACGGGGTGTTCCGGCCACGGAGCCGTTCTCGATCCGGCAGCCGTCCGGGAGCCAGAGGCCGTTCTGGGCGAGGGTGAAGCGTTCATCCGGCATTGTGTGGCCGTCGCATACCGGGCACTTCATGCGGACCGTCTCAGCCGCGTCTAGGGCGCTCGCAAACGGGTCCCACTCCAGAAGCTCGAACCGAGGCTCCAGAAACTCTCCGCAGCGTCCGCACGGCATATACCAACGGCGGCGGTCGCCACGGTTGTAGAGCGCGAGGATGCCGGTCGTCGGCGGGGCCTCGTGCGCCGTCTTGGGCGTGTACCGGAAGTCCGTGATCTCGCGGCTGGGCGATGATTCGCAGAGGGTCATCGCGAAGCTGCCATAGGAGGTCGTGCGCTTGGTCGCCAGATCGAAGGGATCGCCTTCGCCGTCGATGTCGTCCTCCATACGGTCGCGGTCGGTCAAGGCGATCCGGGGGATCGGCTTACCGGCAAGCTCGGCCTTCGTCGGCCACGCCAGACCGAGGATCGTCCCGTTCTTGTAGTGCTTGTCGAACTTGTTGTCCGCGTCCCGGCTCTCCAGCAGTTCCTTGCCGACCTTCTCCGAGTCCCGGTGCAGGCGATCAATGCGCCGGTTCGAGAAGTCGCGGGCGTTACCCTGCGTCGGCGAGAAGATCGTCATATCGGACGGCTCGGCGCGGATCGAGAACCCGGCCCAGTTCAAAATGAGTTCCGTCTTGCCGCACTGGGCCGGGCCGACGAAGATCACGGCGTCGAGATCGGGATCGACCAACTTGTCCAGCGGCTCGCGAAGGTACGGGGCGTAGGAGAAGCGCCACGGCCCGACATAGCCGGGCGCGTTGTTCAGGTAGCGTTCCTCCTCGGCCCACTCCGAGGGCTTGCGGTGATCGGGATCGAGCCATATCTGCTCGACGGTCTGGTTCACCAGATCGCCGAGATCGCTATAGCCCGTTATACTCGTCCGGTTCTTCCGAGGGGCTAGGAAGGCCAGTTCCTCCGTCGTCAGCCTGCTCGTGTTCACGAACGAGGAGAGGGCCGTCAGGTCCGACTCCTGCATCGTACTCGGGGCCGTCGCCATATCCTTCAAACTCCTTCATGATGGCCTTCCGACCTTCCACCAGCGCCCCTTCGACGACTCGGCGGACAACTGCTTTCTGCTCCCGGCTCAGACCGGCTTCGCGCTCGATTGTATCGGGCAGCAGGAGCAGGATCATGCGGACGCTGTTGAACAGGACCGAGATCAGCCTGACAACCCGGCTGGTGCGCCAAAGGTCCCCGATCATCTCCTCGTAGGCCGCTCGGGTTTTCTGGGCGCTCCAGAAGGCGTTCTGGAGCATCGGCGGCAGGTCCGAATGGTTCATGTTCATGATGACCCGCTCGATGTCGTAGCCGGGCTTCACGAGCCGCGCAGCGGCCTCCGGGATCGAGTAGATCGGGGTGCCCCGGCGGCGACCGACCGGCACGAGGCTTGAGACCTTGCTGGTGACGACCTTCGGGTCCATCTTGAACATGATCGCAAGCTGCCGGATCGTGGCCCCCTCGTAGATGATCGCCGAGCTTTCCGGGTCGTCGGAACGAACCAGATTCTCGTGACCTTCTTGCTTCCGCGCTGCCGACGCCACTTACAGACCTCCAAATACCTGCCGATAGATGTCATCCAGTACGGCGTCCGGGTTGGGTCCCCCGGCCCACCCCGTCTGGTGCTTTCCGTAGAACCAGATGACAGTGATCGACCTCACACAAGTCCCCACATACGATACTCTCCCCCCTAGTGGCAAGAGAATCGAGTTCAGCTTGTCCCGGACATCTCGCATCCGGGCATAATACCGCAGGTTGCCGGGGTCCGGCTCGCCGTCGTCGATCAGGTCTCGACCTACCATCACAATCCTCCTGTCAGCTTGGTCTCAGCGGCACGGATCGCCGCCATAGGGGTATCCTCCAGCACGAGCGTCTTGATCCCGCCAGCGACCGCCACGAGAGCGACCTTGCCCTGCGCGGTCCAGTAGAACGCCTCGTGCGTCAGCCCGGCGTCGAACAACGCCAGACTCAACTCCAGATCACCTTTCGCGTCGATGTCGCAGCTAGTCGAACGCTTCGGCATAGCTCGGCTCCTTGCGCTCGACCCGCTGGCCGGTGATCTCGGCCCGCATATCCATGATGTACCGGAACAAGGCGTTCTGGGCGTCCTCCTTGGCTTGGAGTCGCTTCACGGCAACCTCGTCAGCCGATCCCTTGACCACCAGCGGCCACGAGCGCACCGGGCGCGTCTGACCTTGCCGGGCGAGGCGCTTGTGAATCTGATACCACTTCTCGTAGGACCAGAACATATCGAAGATCGCGATGTCGTGGCCCGGCCCCTTCTGGAGGTTCAGGCCGAACTCACTTCCTTGCGGGTGGACCGCGAGAAGCTGGTACTTGCCCTTGTTCCATCCGTCCTGCTGGCTCCCCTTGCGATCCATGACCGCCATCTTCGGGAACGCCTTCTTGAGCCGGGCGAGGCTGGACTGCCACCAGTAGACCAGCATGATCGGCTCGCCCTGTAGCTCGTCGATCAACTGCCGCAGTTCCTCGATCTTGTGATCGTGGATTGCGCGGGCCTTCTTCTTGTCGTCGTACACCGCGCCCGAGCAGAACTGGAGGAGCTTCTGGCTGAGGCTCGCCGGGTTGTCGGCGTCGATGAAGTCGTCCGGGATGCCGGTGTCGTCGTAGCTATCCGAGAGGCGGAGGATACGGCTTTCGATGAACTCCTTCTCCAGTTCCCGAAGCTCGGGGCCGAGTTCGATCTTGCGCGTAAGATCGGCCCATCCGGTCGCCACCTCGGGCAGGTGATCCTCGGCCTTCGCCACGAGGCAGATGTCCGCCATCTGGGAGGAGATGATCTTGTCGTGCCCCTTGCGGAGCTTATAGCTGTACGTCTTGCTGTTGTACGTGAAATGCTCGTCGCGCCAGTGCGTAATCGCGTTGCCCCAGAGGTCCCCGGTATCCATCAACCAACGCTGGCTGAATAGCTTCTGGTAGCCCTCGGCGGCTGGCGTTGCCGTCATCTGGATAAACGATTTCAGTTCCCGGCGAAGCTCCCGCATCGCCTTGAACCGCTGGGTATTGTGATCCCCGAGGTCGCTGGCCTCGTCGTAGATCGCATCGTCGTAAGGGCAGCCCCGGCGCTCCTCCTTGAGGACATCGACGAGCCAAGGCAGGGCCTCCCTGTTGATGAAGTGCAGGGGCACGTCAACCCGAAGCTGAGCGCGCCGCAGGCGATCCTTGAACCCCGTGGTGATCGTCCCGGCGGCTCGGGTCGCCTCCTCGGGGGGCAAGCCGTCCGTGCGCGCGAGGCGGGCGTAGTAGGCCGCCAGACGGTCGAACTCGGCGAGGTCCTGCGGCTGGGCGAAAATCGGGGATAGCCCGGCGGTCCAGAAGTCCTCCCACTGGCGCTCCAGACTGGCCCGGCAGAGGCCGACATAGGTGTCCACTTCGTCCGGCTGGAGGCCGCCCTGACGCGCCCGCTGATAGGTGTCCCGATGGAACGCCTTGACCTCCGGGTCGTCGTCCTCGGCTCGGACAAGCTGATAGGGCGTCCCGGCGAGGTGCTGCCACTCGGCAAGCTCGTTGGGCCATGTCTGGCAGGCAACGCGGATCGGCGCGATCACGAGCGCCCGGCGGCTGACGCTGAGGTGCTTGAGCCGCTGCACGAGATAGGTCAGGCCGATAGCCGTCTTGCCCAGCCCCGCGTCGTAGTAGAGGCCGCTGTACCGGTTCAGGTGGCAGTGCGCCAGACCGTCCCATTGATACTGGTGGAAGTTGTCCAGCGTGAGCATGGAAATGATTTCCGTCCTATAACCGCGCCGCCGCCTGCATCTTGCGGACCTCTTGCCAAAACTCCCGGCGCGAGTGCGCCACGATTACAATCTCGCCCTGCGCCCGTAGCTCCTCGTGGCGGAGCAACTGGTGCGGTTCAGGCTCCTTGCCTTCGGCCTTCCACTCGCACCAGAACGCCGGGATGCCGAGACCCTGAGCCTTGTACCAGCGATCAGGCCAACCGTCATGATTGCAGACCATGATCTTGAGTTCGACGTAGCCGAGCTTCCGCCACTCGCTGCTGGTCTCCCGCTCGTCAACGGACTCCTTCCTCGGCTGGTTCCTGATCCGCCTCATAGCCCGCCCATATCCATCGCGCCAAGGTTGACCGGGCACTCCAGCAGCCGGTCGATAGGCCGCACGATGCAGTCGCCCTCGTGACCCCGGACCCAGACAACCCACATGCAGTCCATCAACGGCGACTTACCCCGCTCCTTTTCGAGGAAAGCCGGTCTCCACGTCAGATTCAGTTCCATGTACGGCTTCGTGTCACGGAACAGCTTCTTCCGGTTCTTCGTGTTCCAGTATTGAGCCTTGAGGAGCATCACGGCCACGGGCGCTTCTTCGATGGCCCGGCGGATGAACTTCTCGGCGATAGCAAACGGCGGGTTCGTGATGACGGCATCGTAAGACCCGGCCTGCTCAAACACGGTATCGGGTTCCGTGAAGTCGAAGCCGCCTTGCCCGCCCGTCACGTCCGGGCGCAGGTCGTACCCATCGACCCGGTAGCCGAACTCCTCCAGAGGCCGAACCATCATGCCATCGGCGCAAGCCGGTTCAAGCACGAGCGCGTCCGCCGGGAGCAGATCGGCTATGTGCGGAAGTAGGCTGTACGTGCAGTCGATAGGCGTAGGGTACAGGTCGGCAGGCTTCCGTGCCCACTTCTGCATCGCCGCCGCAATCGCGCCGGACATCCCGAGCGCCGGGCCGCCGTTGTGCCCGAGGCCGGGAACGTCCCAGAAGTCATCGTCAGTATCGCTCATAGTCCGCTCCAGTAGGGGTTGTCAGGGTCATCTGTCGGGAGATCGTCAGCGCCGATGTCCCTGAGATATTGCAGGTGCCGCTCGTAGTCCGGGATGTCGTGACCGCGCTCGTGCGCCACGACGACGGCCCAGAGGATTTCCGTGACATCAACGTAGTCGCCATCGAACCCCTCGAACTCGAAATGCGGGTTCCAGAAGAACGAGTCGGATTCGGGATGATAGACCAGCATCGTCAATCCTTCTTGTAGACCGGCCCCTCATACCCGGCAGCGTTCAGCGGCATGGTACGGAGGAACGGGAACTTCTCTTGGATGGCTTTGGTCATGCAGTGCCGCAGCCCCGGTAGGCCGTGAACGTCGTCGTCCTCGTCCTCCTCGGAAATGATTTCGTCGTGAACGTGGCCGCAGATGAAGTACCCGTCGGCATGGGCCTCCAGCATACCGAAGCCAAGGATGTCGCGGGCGAGTGCCTGCACGAAGTTCTCGATGAACTTGCCGCCATGGCTCTCGATCCGGGTCCACTGATTCGTGACTTGATGCTTGCCCATGTACGAGATGTTCGTGCGCCAGTATTTCCTGTAGCGCCCCTCAGCCTCATACTTCTCGACCCGCAGCTTGTAGTACCACATGGACCGGCCCGAGGGCAGGCCGACGCGCAGGAACGGCTTGACGATCTGGAACTCCAGCGGTCCCCACTTCACGATCTTGCCGCCCGCCGCCATCGCCCGTTCGATGGTATCTTCGATCTGATACCATCCGTTCTTGATCTCGCTGTAGGTTTCCCGGAAAACCTGCACGGCCCGGTTCGCCTCCTCGCGGGTCATCTGGACGCCCATGCCCTCGGCGTAGGCCCAGAGACCCGTTTTCTCGCCGTCACGGAGTTCGCCGCCGGACAGCCGGTAGCCTGCGCCAAGCACGGCAGGCTTCGCCCCGGATCGCTGAGCCTTCGTGACCTGATCGTACTCGACCCCGTACAGAGTCGTCGCAAAATCTCGGTAGGCGCACATGCCGTTGCGGAACACGTTCAGGCCGCGCTCGCAATCCGTGATCCAGAAGATCACGACCGACTCGATGGAGGACAGATCGCAGACGACGAGCTTCTTGCCCTTCTCCGCCTGAATCGTGGATCGGACACACCCGGCCACTGCGTCCATCTGCTCGCCTGCGAACACGCCCAGCGTCTCGTAGTCCCCGGCTTCGATCAGGCTGTTGCAGTAGTCGAGCCGGTCGAAATTGATGTGGTCCTCAGGCTCAAGCCATTTCGGCGTCCGGGGGAGGTTCTGCGGCTGGAGGGCGCGCCCGGCCCAGCGGTTCGTCCGGGAGCCGCCCGCGAACTGGAAGCACTGGCGGAGCCGGTCGTCGTCGGCGATCCGCGACATGACCGCCTCGTATTTCGTGGTCGATGTCTTGCTCGACCCCTGCCGCATACGCATGACCAACCGGCACTCGGGGGTAAGGAACCCGACGCCCTCGACCTGACCCAGCGCGTTCAGCGTGGCGTCCGGGTAGCAGGGCATCTTGAGCGGGTCCCGATCCTCGGGCTTCGCGTTGATGTAGTTACGGACCCCTTCCTCCTCAGCAGCGAACGTCTTTACGAGGCTCGCCTTCTGGAGGTTTTCGTAGGGGTATCCGCGCTCTTGCAGCCATGGGAGAAGCTGAGCGCCGCTGTTGGCGTTCGCCAGACCCGTGATCCGGTTTTGCTCGGAAATGAGTTCCGTCTTGCGGCGGTTCGCGATCTCCAGCGCGTTCTCGACGTAACGCCGGTTGATCGGGAGGCCCCGGTCGTTGATGATCTGGTCTAGCTCGTAGAGGTCCCACTGCCAGTCCGGGACGCCGAACCGGATCAGCTTCGTCCAAAGCTCCTTCTCCGATTCGTTATCGCGGATGCAGTATTGCTTGAAGGTCTCCCAGTCCTCGGGATCGCTATGCTGGTCGCGCCAGACGAACGGCTGGTTCTTCGTCGGCTTGTTCGGCTGGCAGAACTCGCGGATCAGCGCCTTGCCTCGCGGGTCCTTCTTGTGGCGGAGGTTCATCTGGTCGGCGATGTCGTCGAGGCCGCCCATGAACGAGAACATATAGGCGAGTGCCATGGAGCAGCGCCACGGCTTGTAGTCCTGCTCGATCTCGATCCCGAACTGCCGTAGCAGGACGCGCCACGTCATAAGGCGCTCGAACTGGGCGTTGAACGCGACTTTCAGGACCTCGGGATCGCGCAGCGCCTCCTTGAGGTCAGAGGGTATCCGTTCCCCTTCCTTCGGGACCCATAGCTCAGTCGGCTCGTCGTCCAGAGACCACGAACACATGAGAATTTCGGTTGACGGGTCGGCAGTGTAGAGATCGCCGCCCTGCTTGAGCAGGTCGATCTCGCTGCGGCCTTCATAGTCAAAGTGGAGTCGGGTCTGGCTCATAGCAGATATGGTGGGGCCGCCGAGTTTCCCCGGCGACCCCCGCGTCCCTTACAGGCCGCCCATATCGTCGTCGTCACCGCCGCCGAAGCCGCCTTCGTCGTCATCGTCGAACGAGGCGATGGCTGCATCCTTGGAGATGCCGCCTTCGGCGATCAGCGGGCCTTCACGGCGGAGACGAACAGCGCGCAGGCTCGCGTTGATACGCTTGCCATGCTCGTTGTCCTGCCACCACGGCTGGACCAGCATGTCGATGAAATAGCCCGCCTTGATCTCGGCCTTGATCTCCTCGGGCGAATCCATTTCGGACTTGTCCGGGTGAAGCACGGTCGGCTTTTCGGTTTCACGGCTGGCAACGATCCAAGCGTCCGCATATTCCGGCTTCTTGGTCGGCTTGCCATCGCGGATGAACTTGAGGTCATCCTTGATGTCCGTGCCCTTGTTGCGCTCCTTGAGGATGTCGTCGCAGACTTCCAGAAGCAGGTCGATGGCGGGCTGGTGCGTCTTGGTCGGCACGATGCCAGTGATCGAGTAGGCCGGTGTGTCCTTCTCGTTCTTCCGCCACATCTTGTCGATATGGGGATAGCTGGCGCGAACGTCCGCGATCAGGATGGTGCCATCGCTGTAGAGCTTGGCGATGACCTGACCTGCTGCGTTCTTGGCCGACTTGACGACGGTACGCGGGGTATTCTCAGACATATTCATATTCCTTGCTTCACGAGTTACCGATGGCATCCGTGTCCTCGTCGAACGCGGATGCCGCTGACGCGATCTCAGGGCGATTATCGCTGGCTGGGATCATCGTCACTTTCCCCGGCGGCTGGTGAACGAAGGGAGCAATGCGAGCATCGTTCTCCTTGATCGTTCCGCCAAGAGAAACCCTTAATAGCTGAACTGCTTGTGCAGGGGAAAGGAATTTTTGCTCGTACATATCGAGATCGCTAATACCTCGACCCCGGAGCATACGACGAACGCCTTGCTCGTCTGTCCATTTCCTGTTCCCGGCGCGACCGTAACCGAGCTTCTGGCCCGGCACTTCGACATCCATCTCCAACTTCTTGAGGAGATAGTCGTACATCTCCCGGAAATACTTCTCCAGAATCGGTCGCCACTCGTAGATACGGGCAAGCTGCTCGACCGATACTTCGTTGAACGCGGGCAGCCGGGGCGTGGAAACCATTTCCTGCTCAATCACGGCCACGGCTTTGCTCGGGGACATCTCGGTATCGTCGAGATCGTCGAACTTGGACGCCGCGATCTTCACTTTGACGGCGGCGAGCGCCGGGCAGGTAAGCCGGGCCGGGCAGTATTCGCAGGCGATAGGGTCCGGGTTGTACGGAGCCTCGGGGTCCCATGCCTTGTGCGCCGCCTCTCTGTACCTCTCCCCGAAAGCCAGCAGATCAGCGCGAGTGATGGTCCAAGAATCATAGTTGTCCCTTCGCGGTTGGGCGATCTGAATTTCGATCTCTTGGAAGTCGTAGAGCCAGTCAAGCTCCTCGAACGCGCCAAGAGCGTATGCCTGCCCCTGTTCGTTCTCCTCGGCATCGACCCAGACCTTGCCGTACTTGAGGTCCTTGACGCGCAGGATACCCGGAGCGGCGCTGATATGGTCGGACGTGCCGAAGCTGGGGACCGGCGTGTATTTCGAGAGGTCCACCTTGACCTCGACGTAATGGGTCCCCGGCATCGCCTTCACGAGGTTGACGTACTCCTCGACGTAGGAAATCATTTCCTCGGTGATCTCGATCTCGAACCCGTCCTTCTCGTGGACTGTGCCCAGATGCTTGTAGGGGTTGCCGTTCGTCAGCCAGTCCTCGGCGAGCCAGTGGGCAATCGAGCCTTCGGCGGCATAGTACGTCGGGTTGTCGCCTGCCAGATGCCCAGCGATCAGGGATCGCGGACACCGCATCCAGCGATGGGCCGAGGACGGCCCGAAGATCGAGTGACCCGTGGCGTTCTTCTCCGCCAGCATGGTCTCTGTAATTGGATGATGTTCTGACATAGAGACCCCGGCTTAGAAGGAGAGCGGAGGGGGTATTCCGCTCCCCGTCAAAGCCGGGGAGAGCCGAAGCCCTCCCCGGTCCTCGGTGCGACCCGAGGGGCGGCGGCTCAGAGGCCGCCGTTGTCGTCGCCTTCCGGTTCTTCTTCCAGCTTGGCTTCGGCAGCGTCCCAGTATTTCTGCCAGTTCGCCGCGTCCGCGATCAGGTTGGCGAGCTTGTCGTGGCCCTGTTCCTTGATAAGGGCCTTCGCGACCGCATCGCCGTGCTTCTGCTGCACTTCGATGAACTTGTCACGAAGCTGCTCCGCCGTGAAGTCCGGCTTGGCGGCGGCCTCGGCAGCCTTCTTCTCGGCAGCCTCGCGCTTCTTCTTCTCGGCGGCGGTTTCCTTCTTCTCCGCCGGGGCAGCCCCGCCGTCCATACCCGCGAGGATACGGTCCAGCTTCTCGTTGATTTCTTCCAGAATACCCATGGTAATGCTTCTCCGTTGATGGGATCGACCGCGCCTCACGAATCGGATGCGCTGGCCGCTAAGTGCCCGAGAACGGCTCTTACTGTCAAGTGGATAAATCTTACTTGCGTTAAGAAGCTGATCCGGGCAAGTTGCGTTCCGAATCGAGGCAGGGTCTACCATGTCAACTACTGAGCAATTTCCAATTCCGGCTTGGGTAGAGCCGGAACAGAGAACCGAGTTCGCCCTGCGGATCGCGGCACTCTACTGCACCATGGGCGGGAACCTTGGCGACCTCTCCGAGGCGCTGGGCGGCTCGCGCTCGCTATTGCACATGGCCCTGAAATCGAAGGGCGGCGTCAACGCGCAGACTTGCATCAAACTGGAGGAGCTTCTGGGTCGCGAGACCTTCCCGCGCGAATTTTTCCGTCCTGACATCTTCGTAGCGGAGTAGCCGAATAATGGCCGCACGGCGCTACATGGAGGAGTTCGGCGTCCAGATCGCCGAAAATGGGTACGAGGTAATTCCGATCATCCCCGGCGAGAAGCGACCGGCGGGACGGAACTGGCAGAAGCTCGCCGGTACGGTTGAAGGGGTCCACGACTACCTTGCAGACGGCAAGGGAGATCACGGCATCGGGATCAAGTCCCGCAAGTGCCCGAGCATCGACATCGACGTTCTCGACGAAACGGTGAACGACGAAATCCAGCAGATCGTGTTGGAGATCGTCGGCGACACCCCGCTCAAGCGAATCGGCAAAGCGCCGAAGGTCCTCTGGGTCTATCGCCAAGAGAAGGACGATATGTTCCCGAAGGTCGATACGGGGACTTGGCTGGACAGCCAAGGCCGCGAGTCGAAATGCGAGATACTGGCGGACGGTCAGCAGTTCGTGGCCGCCCATATCCACCCGGATACCGGCAAGCCCTACAAGTGGCTCGGTAGCTCCCCGCTAAATCTGCCGCGCAAGGAGCTTCCGCTTCTCACGCACGAGCAGGCGAAGGAGATCAAGGAACGGGTTCTCCAGCTATTCCTCGGCCACGGGTGGACCAAGAAAACCAAGAACGCGATCACCCGCCTGACCAACCCGGTCGATGACGACGATCCGTTCAGCGCGTACCGCCCGAAGGTCCAGATCGGCGACAATGAGCTTGAGCGCAAGCTGTTCCTGATCGAGGACAACACGGACCATGACACATGGTTCCAGATCGGCATGGCGCTCTATCACCAGTACGACGGCAGCCAGCAGGGATTCGACCTCTGGGACCGCTGGTCGCAGAGCGCCCCGAACTACGATCACGAAGCCCTCGTGAAGCGTTGGCCGACGTTCAACAACCGGGACAAGGCGCATATCCCGATAACCTGCCGGATCATCCTCAAGCTCTCCAAGGAGTCCGAGGATCGCCAGACGAAGGAGCGCCTGCAAGATTTCGTCGCCCGGATGGCAGCCTCGACCAACACGGACGAGCTTGTCGAGGTGTGCGACGAGATCAAGCTGATCGAGTTCCCGAACCACGTCCGCGAGCTTCTGACCGGCAAGGTCAAGGCGAAGTGGAAGGACCTGACCGGCGACATGCCCCGGATCGGCTTCGTGCGCGAACTGATCCGCTACGAGAGTAAGGAAATCATTTCCGCGCCGCCGTGGGTGAAGCCGTGGGTCTATTGCTCGCAGGTCGATGAACTGTTCAACATCGTCAACCGGACGCAGATGACCCGCGCCGCCTTCAACGTCTCCCACGCCCGGTATCTGCTGACGCCGACCGAGCGGCTGGAAGGCAAGTCGGTCCCTGAGACCCAGCCCGTCGATGCGGTCGTGAACCTCTATCAGGTCCCGGTCGTCTACAACCGGATGTTCATGCCGGGCCAGCCTGCGCTCTACTCCGTCAACGGGGTGGACTACGCGAACAGCTATACCGAGGAAGGCATCCCCGAACTGCCGGGCGAGCTTTCGCCGGTCGAGGAGGAGGCGATCCAGATTTTCCTCGGGCATCTGGAGCATATCATCGCCAACGAGGACGACCGCATGGTGTTCCTCGACTTCCTGACCTACATCGTCCAGAACCCCGGCTCGCGGATCAACTGGGCGATCCTGTTGCAGGGCGCAGAGGGCGACGGCAAGTCGTTCTTCATCTCGGCGCTCGCCGCCGTCATGGGCGAGAACAACGTCAACATGATCTCTGGCAAGGCGCTGGAGGAGAAATACAACCCGTGGGCCGAGAACGCGCTGGTCTGCTTTATCGAGGACGTGCGGCTGCACGGCAATAATCGGTTCGACGCGATCAACACGCTCAAGCCGATGATTACGAACCCGACCGTCTCGATCCGCCGGATGCAAACGAACGTCTACACCGTCGTCAACACGATGAACTACATCATGACGGCGAACGTGAAGGACGCCATGCCGGTCGGCGAGGAGGACAGCCGCATCTTCCCGATCTTCACCCGGTTCCAGCGGTCAACCGATCTGGACCGCTTCAAGACGGAAAACCCGCACTACTACGACCGGCTGTTCGCGAGCCTCCAGTTCGCCGGGGCGCTTCGCCAATTCTTCTTGCTGCGGAAGCTCAGCGCCACCTTCAACCCGAAGGCCCGCGCCCCGAAGTCGAGCTATCGCCGGGAGATGATCCTGCTGAACCAGACGGAGGAGGTCGTTGCCCTGACCGACACGCTGGAGGAGAGCGATCAGGCCGACTACAGCGAGTTCCTGCTGGACAGCAGCAAGGTCGCCGATCACTTCATGGGTACGGACGCTCTCGCGCCCCGTGGCAAGGCTCTGAGCCGCCTGCTCAGTCAGTACGGGTTCACCCTGCTTGGGCGATACAAGATCAACGGCGAGAAGCACCAGTTCTGGACGATGAAGCCGTGGGCATGGCCCGACGACGACAACAAGCGCGGCGATGCGATCCGCGAATATCTGGACCCCGATTCACTATGAACATCACCCCCGGCAGCTTCTCGAACGGCTGGCATGAAAAGCAGGCGAAGCGATGGCAGCAGTGGTACGACGCGATCCAGCGAGACCGCAACTACGCCCGCATCCTAATGGGTCTGCCGCTGCACGAACCGATCAGAAAGGAGGTTCGTCAGACGGCGGAAAGGCTCGGCTATAGGTGGCCGCAAACCAGTCAGGACAAGTGAAGAACGGGATGCCGTCATCCTCGGGGCCGTCGTCCGGCTCCTCCTCGATCAGGCCGACCTCGACTCTGATCCAGTACCATTCCCGGTTGACTTGGCCCGTGACGGCCTGTAGGTGGTGAACGCAGAGGGTGTTCCCGCACTCGTGATCGACCTCTAACCCGTCGATCTCCAGCCCGTGAATGAATCGCGCGGCCCAGCGGTGAGCCTTCCACGGCTTCCCTTCATACCAGAACGATCCATACCAAGAGGTCTTGCCCCGGCCACGGGTCTTGCCCCCTACCCACTCGACGCAGCCCGTCACCGCGTTGAACCGGCACTTGTCGAGGAATCGGTCTAGGGCGGCCCGTGAGCGCGTGAATCGGCCTTTCCGGTCCCTAGAGGCCATTGCACCCTCTGAGGAGCTTCCTGAGCCTCCGTGACGCCGCAGGGACCTGTTTTACGACCCGGCTGGGCGCGTGTCGCATGTGCGACTGCCAGACCGGCACGTCTAGCACGATCTGCAAGAGCTTGTAGGCCGTCCTTCGGTCTACCAGCTTCTCGTCGCGCCAGAGCGGATCGAACGCCTCGTGGGCCGCCTGTTTCGGGTTTACTCGCCGTCGCCGCCCCATCTCGACCCCATCTTGCGCCTGTACCGCTCCAGATCGGCTTCCTGCTGCTCGGCGATCATCCGTTTGGTCTCCTCGACCGACACCCCTGCCTTGCGTAGCTCTCGGGCCTGCTCGATATACTCCAGAGGGCACCACGAGGCGATCCCGTGGCGCTGGGAGAAGGTCCGCCCGGCACGGGCGTCCGATTCGGGGGTGCGGGCTGCTACGCCGATCTCCCAGAGCCGCCGGTCGCGACACTGCTGGGCGTTTCGCGCCTTCCACTCCGGGGTCGCGGCGATCTCCTTCATGATCTGCGACTTGCGGACGCGGATCGTCGGGTCCAACTGGTTCGCCCTCTTAACTGCCGCTCCCGTGCGCTTACGCTGCTCCGGGTCCTCGTAGCGCCGATGGGCCGCCCCCGAGGCAGCCCGCCGGAACTCATTGGACTTCTTCACGCACCGGGTACAGAGACCGCTCTTGTTGTCCCGGCGGATCATCGTCGGGCACTCGTTGCACTTGCGGTCCTTGCGTCGGCTGGGCGGGGGTAGCTTCTCCTCAGGCGTATTCGCCACACCCCGCTCCCTTTTCAGACCTCCCGTCGTGATAGCCCCCGGTGAAGTCCTTCCAGTGAACCCAGCCCTTGCGGCAATGGAAGCCCCACTCGCGGACCTTCGGGCCGGTCATGAACAGGCTGACGGACGGCTGGCCGTGCCAGAGTTCCAGCCGGTGAACGTCGTCTGCCTTACGGTGAACGATGTCGCCCGGTTTGCGGTCGATCACGCCGTTCGGGGTGTATTCCCGGTAGCCGCCGTCGATCACGAACGAGGTGTTGTCCCACGGGTGATCGTGCATCACGTCCTCGTCGGATCGCAGCGTCCGATGCAGGTACAGGTTCATCCGGTCGTTCCGGGGAATGATGAACCAGCGTTGCATATAGTCGCCGCCGATGGTGAAATGCGGAGGCTCGGACATGACATCCCGTGCCCAGTCTCGCAGATCGCTACCGCTGGCGTACTCGTCGATGAATCGCGTCATATCGAACATGGATCAGAGACCTCTCGTATTGCGCTTGCCAAGCTCGCCCTCGACGAACTCGGCGAGATAGCCGCCGAAGCTCACGAGGAGTTCCTGCCCCTCGAACATGACCGTCGAATCACGGTCCTGATCTTGGATGACTTCTTTTAGCGCCTTCAACCGCTTCCGGTCAAACGGCCCGGCGATAGTGTTTACCGGCTTCTCAGTCATTTCGTGCGCCTTTCACCTTGAACGTGAGATCGAGAACGCGAAGCGTCCGCTGGAACTCGGGATGCTCGTCGTAGCCCCCCTGCATAACGGCGTTCGACATCTCGAACTCGCCCTGATCCTTGAACGCCTGAGACAGGCCCGCCCGAGTCAGAGAAACCATTTCGTCCTCGGTCATCCCCTTGTAGATCGACCGCGATTTCCGGCGATCCTCGGCCACGCGCTGCATTACGCGAGCCGCGTCTATCAGATGGTCGAGATCGAGGTCGATCAGCGCGAGGCTGCCGTCCTTGAGCCGGATGTAGAGCGAGTCGGCTGCCCGATTCTCCATCCGGTGCATCATGGCTGCTGCGTTGTTCAGCGCCAACGCAATCGGTTCCAACCGCTCAGGCGGCACCGGGGCGAACACGATCCCTTGCCGGATGTCGGCATCACCGATCACCATGTTCTTGCGGAGGAACCCGGAAAGCTCGTTGCGGACAGCCTCGTCCTTGAGCAGCCGCAGCTTCTCCTCGACGACCGCCCGGTGTCGCAGGAAGCGATGCAGCCGGTTGAACGCCCAGACGCCGATGATCGACGACGCGATAGCGACAAGCACATAGATAACCCATGCCATGTCGCCGTAGAAATCGGAAACCATTTCCATGTTCAGTCCTTCTCGTAATGCTTCGGTACGGTGTAATCGAACGGTCGCGCTCGCCCGTAGCCGCGCCGCAGTAGTTCCCGCTTCTCGTCACGGGTCCAGTTGATGCCGGATCGCGTCTCACGCCATCGGTTGAACAGCCGGTCGCCCCGCTTACGTTGGCGAGGATCGTTCGAGAATAGGAGCTTGGCGATCCGCATCTCGCGGCGGAACATCGGGCTTGGGTACTCCGGGTTCTCGACCGCCAGCAGCATCCGAAGCATGACCTTTTCCTGCCAGCGAGCCATCTGCTCCTGAACCCGCTTCATGCTGGCGGTGAAGCGATCCTGCGCTTCTATCGCGATCTGGGCCGAATAGCCGACACTGCTGAACGCATCGGCGAGCTTCTTGGTCCCCATCCCGTAGCGATGAAGGCGGCTAATCGGGATGACGTGTTCGCCTGCCGGGAGGGCCGCCTGCATCGCTTCCGTCTTGCCCATGCGTCGAGCCGGGATGAACACGCCGCCGTGATGATACGGCGGATCAGTTAAAATCGGCTGGTAGGTCTCGCCGAGAGGCCGGTGCAGAGCCGCAAACTTCGCCAGTTCGCTCCGCTGATCGGTCAGCAGATGTTGTGGGTTATAGCCGAGAAATCCGAGTATCCACGCGCTAGGATAGCGACGACGGTAAGCGTCAACAAGGTGAGACGGAAAGTCGGTCATTATGCTGCCTTCGGTCGGTTGATGTAGGTTACGGGTTCGCCGCGCTTGTCGGTCGTATGCTCGACGACGGTTGCCTTCACGCGGACCTTGCTGCCCTTGATGTAGCAGCGGTCATCCCAAGTCCCGCCCTCCGGGACCTCCAGACGCAGGCCCAGAGCAGAAGGCTTCGACTTGCTGGCTATCTTGCATCCGTTCTCGTCCGTGAACAGGGTCCAATACGAATAGATATGCGGGTATTCGCTGATAAGCCGGGTCTGCGTATGGATCAGGGTCAACTCGAAAACCCGGCGCTCCTTGATCTCGCCGACGTGCTGCGCGCCTGCCAGCCGGGCGCGTTCCTTCTCGTTGCGTTCGATGATCTCGTTGACCTTCTGAACCTGCGTATCGGTCGGCTCCTTGGCCTGATCCGTAATGCGGTCGCGGACAGATTGCAGGAACTCGATCTCGCCGTGCGCCAGTTCAGCGTCGATCCGGTCGATGAAGCCCTGATTGTCGGAAATGATTTCCGCCCGTTCGCGATCCCGGCGTTCCTGCTCGATCCGGTCGGCTTCGGCTCTCGCGGCGGCCTTCTTCGCAGCCCGCTTTTCGGCAGCCGCGTCCAGCTTGGCGTTCTGCTCGGCGGTGTAGAGCTTCGTGCGCTCGCGGACAGGATCGACACCCGAGCCGCCGCAGCGGTAGCAAGTCCAGCCGGTGTGACGCCACTGCTCGGCCCCGCCTGCACCGCCGCAGCGCCAGCAAACCCGGTCGCAGATATGCAGCGGTTTGCCCTTCTCGTCGGACGAGTTCTGGACCAACGGTTCGCCTTTGCGGGAATAGAGGATCACGGTTCGACTCACTTGTTCGGCTTCGACGATTTCGGCCCTACGGAATTTCAGACTCTGAGTCAAGACTGTTAAGTGAAGTTCACTGGGGCACGATCAGGGGCACGTTCAGGGGCACGATTGAACTTGCCCCTCCATTTTCGGCCACGGGGGGGGGTAAAATGAATCAGAACGCCCGACCCGCGAGGGGCACGATTGAACTTGCCCCTGAACGTGCCCCTAATCTTGCCCCTGACAAAACGCTGAAAAACCGCCATTATTTCGGAATACCCCCCTAACGGGGCAAGAAACTATGAAAAATGAAGTCTTATATACGGGAAAAATCGAAAAACAGTCTAGGGATCGTCTTACGAAAACACGATATTTTTTCTGGGAGGCTGAATAGGCGAATCTCGTCAATCGTGCCCCTCGGGCAGTTTGTTAAGATGGGGGTCTGTCTGAATCAGAAAAATCGGCCCGGCTACGAGGGACGACCTCCCGGCGATCTCGCGCACGAATTTCGAGCATATCGGAAGCAACTCGCGAAATGATTTCCGATACCGGAATTTCGGCTGAGCAGGATCGCGGAAACCATTTCCAATGGCGAGGTCATACGCAAAATCGGGAATGTCTGATTTAATGCGGCTCAGCGCCCC
>PBRG01000010.1 GCA_002726615.1 Marinobacter sp. | reverse complement strand
TGAACCGGTAAATATCCCTCGATTGTGCGCATCAGTTCCTCCAGATCCGGTAGTTTTTCACTCATTTCGAAGGTATAGATACCCTTCAAGTTGATGTTATACCAAGCCACTGGAGAAGCCTGTTTGACAATCTGTATTCGCTTATCGTCATTCTGATATTCGAAGCTCGTCAGCAGCTGGCTGAGTATGCTGGAATTGAAGTAAATAATGGCGTTGGTGACCAAGCGCGCGCATTCGTTCCATAGTTGGATTTCTTCATCAGAGCTGCCCCGGAACTGATCCCCATTGACGTTGCTGATTGCTCGACGCAGCTGGTGGTAAGCTTCCCCCCGATTAAGGGCTCGCTGAACGTAGTTACGCAGGCTGGCATCATCGATGTAGTTCAACAAGTAATTCGCTTTTACCAAGCGGTTGTACTCCGTTAGGGCCTCCAGCAAGGGATGGTTTTTCTTGTACCCGGAGAGTTTACGAACCAGCGTGGCCTGTGTCGTTTTTCGCTCCTTGAGTGACACTGCGATCCGTTGGATGGTGTCCCAGTGCTGCATGATACGTTTGGTATTGATGGCTTTTTTCAGGCGTAGCTGAATTCTCTGATCTTTGTCTTCTTTTACATCAAACATCTCGTTGATGACGCGACTAACCTGCGCGTAACGCGGTGCAAAGCTGTATCCAAACAAGTCTAGCAGAGCGAAGTTGACGTGATTAACTCCGTGGGTATCCGTAGAGAGCACGTCCGGAATGATTTCCGAGCTGTTATTCATCAGCAAGTCAAAGATGTAATGGGATTCGTGTTCATTCGCTCCGATCACCCTGGCGTTAATAGCGGCATGGTTAGCGATTAAGCTCATGGCCGAGACGCCTTTCTGAGTTCCAAAGTACTTCGATGAATAGCGGGTTTTGAAGGTCTCTCGCCGGGCCTCAAACTTTTGACCATCGGCACTGGCGTGGATAATATCCTCTTGGATATTGTAATGCTTGAAGATTGGAAGCATGGCCGTCGCATTGTTGATGTTGTCGTTGGCAGCATTCAGGGTTTCCAGTCGCAGGTAATTCGCTTGGATGGTACTGAGCTGATCATAAGTGCGATCGGAGATTTGAGCCATGCCGTAGATGCCTTGGTTCGTTGCATTCCCCACCAGAATCGCCAGAAGGTCATATTCGTGGGCTCGGTTCTTGGACTGAGCGCCCAGCACATGTTCAAAGCACTCAATGAAGCCGGTATCACGGTCCACCATGCGCAGCACATCGGCAACGCCCGTCGTCGGTATCTGCTGGAAGAAGGGGTTGTTGACCAAGTACTTTTTACTCCCCGTCGGCAACCGCCATAGGCGCTTACCCTTCGGATTACGTAGGATAATGTTCCGGTTGTCATCCTGTTCCAGGTAGTCACTGACCTCATACAAACGGATCTCCAGATCATTGGCTGTTCGCTCGATCAGCTTACTCGGTTCAGCGGTCAACTTTGGTAGCTGAGTTTGCTCCAGCAAATTGTGCTTTTCTCTTCGCCAGCGTTCTCGACTCACCAGATCTGCATCCAAGGCCCGGTATTTAATGACATCAGGCAAGGTCAGCTGGCCATTCAACCGATCGGGGATCTGTAGATACAGGTACCATTCGTAGCGATCTGGGTTAAACGTCCCACCCTCGTCCTGCAAGAACGGTAATTGTTTCTTGGAGGGCAACCGGGCGTCTATCGTTGCATTTGAGATGACCCCTTGTGCTGCAAGATCAAGCCGAGCGTGATTCAGTGCTGCTGCCAGGCGTTGGGCGCCTGCGCTGGCTTCATAGCGTAGGCAAAGAAACAGCTGCCGAAGCAACCCTTCCCTTAAGCTATCTCTCTGGTCATAGTATTGCCACATAGCTTCCTCAACGGAACGCTTTTGTTCATTCAGGAACAGGTAGACAGACTTCAGATCTTTCTCCGCAAGCAGCTTCAGCGCTTTCTGTCTTACCGCCCCAAACGGTTGCTGTTGATCGATGCTATCATCAATGAACAGATGTAGAACTTCCGCAGCCTTGCTGACATTTTTAGCGGCTTTTTGCCAATCTTGATAAACTACTTCCTGCGCATAAGCCTTCGATTTATTCTTGGCCTGTCGGACATGATGAACAAAACCATCGGCTATGCGTTCCAACGCCTGCTGCCAGCGGAACTGCAAATAGCACAGGAGATAAAGCCTCTGATTTCCCACAGACTGCCGCTTCAGTTTAGCCCCATAGTAATCGACCCGTTCTGCAAAGTGCTGCTGATTTTTCTGGGACAACGATAGCGTACTCAATATGGCATTCACTTGCGACATCCAGTGCTGGATGTGGCGATGTACGGTCAGCTCCTTCTCCAGCTCAGTTCCTGTGAAGTTACGGGCAGATTGACGTAACTGTCGCAACGTTAGCGATCCGTCTACGTTTACGAGGGCAGCCAATGCGTCTTTTAGCTCCTGAGGCAGTTCGAGATCTACGTGGGTAATCAGCCGATCTTGCTCCTGACCAACAACCTGGCTGATGATCTTTTGCAGGGTGCTGTAGGCAGGGATCGCAATTTTCTGCCCTGATAAATACTCAATCGCTGCGTCGAAGAGGTGCCTCGGAGCAGACCAGGCTTTGGCCTGCTGCGTTAGGTGGGCTACCAAAGCAGATCCATGGGCTTTAAAACTCCAGCGCTGGTATTCGCAGAGTTCGAATATCCGCTTGTAAATCCTCTCGTTTTCTTTCTGCGAGAGATTGAACGGTCTGAAGCCGGGTCCTGGCAGTACCGTTTCGTGGACGTGCTTTAGATCATGTTTTATCTGATGAAATCCAGGATTCAGCACTACAGGTTTAGCCTTAAAATAACCCAGCAGCACAATAAACATGTAGCGCTGCCCACGATTTCGGAATTTATTAGCGACAGCCAGTTCCTTGTCGTTCAGAGCGAAAATGAAGCGTTGATCGTTGGACGTGAAAATTGGGGGCCCATAAAAATCGTCTTGTTCTGCATCGGACAAGATTTGAACACGTTCTTCATATGCCATACGTTTAGCCTAAAAAGGCCAAATCTTAACCAAAATTGGTGTAAATATGGACTTCAGAAAAAGCAATCCCCTCTTGGAGGCCCCGGATGGCGGGGCTTTCGGCGATTATTGTCGTTTTTGGACGGAAAAACCCTAGTACCCCAGGTAGCTCCCCGCTTTCACCTGTCAGGTCGGGAATCAGTTTGCGGATGTCGTAAGTCAGGTCGATGTCTTCTGAAAAGNGGTCAATGACCTTGTAGGCCTTGGAGAGGGATGTGCCACCCTTGAAGGTTAGGTCAGCGCCTATTGCCGCGTCGAATAGTGCGCGAAGTGTCCATACCACCCAGATATCCTTTTCTAATAGATGGGCAGGGCGTCCGGTTTCCGCTCGTGCGTATTCAAGCGCCTCCCTTTGGTCTTTCTGACTGAGCTCAAAAAAACTTTCAGGCATGCGCCGCCTCCTTCCCGATTGCCTGTGCCATCCAGGAAGGCAGAGCAGCACGAGCCGAGGCCAGTGCCTTCCATTCAGCCGGGGGAAGGGTGCGATGCAGCGATGCCAGGGATGCATCGGCGTGTGCCGATCCGATCCAGGCCAGTGCCCGCACAGCCTCGCCGGCAGGACGTGCTCCAAGAGCCAGCATCCAGCGGGGGGCGTGCTTGACCAAAATTTCCCCCTTACCCAGCTTGAGTTTTCGAGTGCGGCCGGACGTCAGGTAAACCTCTTTGATGGGTACCTGTTGGGTCAGACCCAGGGCGTTGGCTGAATTTGCGCCGTGTCGAACGACAATTTCGCCACTTCGCTTCGCCAGCGAGCTTATGACTTTTTCAGGGGAGGGCGCGCGCGATCCAAACCTGCTGGATACCGGGGCAACGTAGGTGCCACGCGCCACGCGCATCAGTTTGCCTTCTTTGGTCAGCCGTGAGAACGCCTGATCGACGGCGGCCCGGCTTCCCAGGTGCAGGAATTCTTTGGGCGACAGCACGCCACCCTCGGGGAGGGTGCGGGCACGTCGAAGGATGGTTTCTGGCAAAGTCTTCATTGGTGGTGGCTCTACATGATGTAAGAAGTATAACTCAGTTTCTGACATCATGTAACCAGAATGGTTTTGTGCGCCTGGCCGAAGGGGACTGGCGGGGTGGGGATGCTGGCTGGAGGCTTTTATGGCGCGGTATAGGGGGGTTCGGAAGGGTAAAAGAAGGCGCGCCAGTCCTTCTCAGGCCACTTCGTCCGTGCGACCGATAGACAGGTAATCATGTCTGAATATCCGCACACGGAGCGGATTTTGGATAATGATTTGCGATCAGTGGCTACCGCTACTACCCCTCATTATTTAGAAAAATATTATATATCGTAGTATTGCTACGATTAAAATAGGTTTATTAAATTGACTTGTATTTGGGAAAGCTGTATAAATCGTAGCATGGCTACGAAAAATACGAGCAAATTAAATATTCTCTACACCAGGCTGGAGCCAGGGTCGCCGCTGACGTCGGAAGATCTGGCGGCCCTGGATATCTCTGCCGACTTGGCCGTTCACTACGTGCGGGCCGGATGGTTGATGCGGTTGGCGAGAGGGGTTTACTGCCGGCCAAACGAAGAATTAAAGCTGCATCCCTGTCTCCTTCTGTTGCAGCGCAAACTTGCAGGACTCCACGTCGGCGGCAAGTCGGCGCTCGATTGGTATGGTGTGCGCCAGTACGTGTCGCAACAGTCGACGTTGCTTCTTTATGGTTGGGCTGATGGCCATTTGCCGGCCTGGTTTACCGACCATTTTCCGGCACAGTATCACCGCAAGCGCTTGTTCGACGAGCGCCCTGAGGACTTGCTGCATGCCATGCCCTTTGAGAGACGGGAGGGGGCGCCGCGGGTGTCGTCGCCGGAAAGAGCACTGCTGGAACTGCTCAGCGAAGTCGGCGTGCGCCAGCCTTTGCAGGAAGCCCGCGAACTTGTCGAAAGCACCTACAATTTGCGCGTCAACGTGCTGCGTGAACTGTTGCAGCAATGCACCAGTGTCAAGACAGTACGACTTTGCCTCCAACTGGGACGCGAGGGTGGATTGCCATGGGCCGAGAAACTTGATCCGGACACATTGCCAACCGGCAGTGACCGGCCCTGGGTATCCAAATCCAGCGACGGCCTATTGGTGCTCAAGCCATGAATCAAGCATATCTCGATACCGCACGCCTGCTGACACAGGTGGCGCCTCTGGTCTTTGTGGATGACACGTTTGCCTTGAAAGGTGGTACGGCCATCAACCTCTTTGTGCGCGACATGCCGCGACTGTCGGTGGATCTCGATCTGGTTTTCCCGGATCACACCCTGCCGCGTGAACAGGCACTGGCTCGGATTAACGACGCGATTCGGCAGGCGGCGGAGCGCTTGAACAAACATGGATTTCAGACACACATGCCGGCCGCTGAGGCGGGTGAGACCAAGCTGTTGGTGCGTCGTGGGGGAGCCGAAGTCAAAATCGAAGCCAATTTCGTGCTGCGTGGAACAGTGAAGCCGGTGCGTCGGGCGTCTATTACACCTGTCGCCAGCGATGTGCTGATGGCCGATTTGGAAATCCCTGTGGCATCATTGGAAGACCTTTATGGTGGCAAGCTGGTCGCCGCACTTGATCGTCAGCATCCCCGTGATCTGTTCGATGTAATGCAGCTGTTTGAGCATGAGGGCATCACGCCCGGCATTCGCCGGGCCTTTGTGGTGTACCTAGCCAGTCATAACCGTCCGGTACATGAAGTGCTGTTCCCGCAACTGAGGGATATTGGCCACGACTACAAGCATAACTTTGAAGGGATGACGGCCGACCTGGTGTCGCTCGAATCCTTACTGGCGACACGTGATCGAATGATTGATGAACTTCAGTCAGGGCTCGACGACAAGGAACGGCAATTTCTGCTGTCGCTGGTAACCGGTGATCCAGATTGGGCTTTGATGGCTATCGATCATCTTGAACATTTGCCCGGTATTCGTTGGAAGTTGCACAACCTGGCAAAATTGCGGAAAGCCAATGCAAAGAAATTTGCCGAACAGGCCGATATGTTGTCGACGCGGTTAGCCAGCGTGACCTGAATTGTACTTTCCGCCATAGGAAACTCTCAACTTTGATGGTGCTTTTGGTGATTGCGTCTCAGTCGTCATGGCCTGACGGCATGGCTGTCAGCGATGTTGCCCCCCACTTTAATTTCACACTACCTGCGAGGTGTTTCTAATACATTTTCAGAATATTTAATCTTCTCGTGACTGCAAGGCCTCCAGGATACGGCATTCGGCAATGTGACCACCTGAACAGCTTGCAGATATACGCCGAAGCTCCCCAGCCAGAGATTCAAGGTGCCTGATGCGGTTGTGAATACCGTGCAGATGCTTCTCGGTAATACTGTCCACCGCCTCACAGGTTTGTTTCGGACTGCTGATGAAGCATCGGGGTGAGGATGTGAACATGCGTTCTGTGTGGCTGTGTTCCCGCAACGATGTGATTGGTAATACCGGAGTAATTATATCGGGAGCTCTGGTTATTTGGCTCGATTCTTATTGGCCGGACTTAATAGTCGCCAGTCTTGTGGCAGTCGTTTTTCTGCACACCGCCTATGAAGTGCTTCGAGATGCGGGCCGGTCCTGGCGGAATGAACCACACACCCATGTCGGCAGATGCGGTGATTGACGGAAACAGTCGGTGCGTGTTGGGTGGCTCCCGATTGCAGTTGCTTGTCAATTGTTTCTAGACTCCCTAAACTACTCTAGCCTATTGATCTCAAATCCGACTTTCAAAATGCATCCGAGAAAACGCTGGCCACTGGTATTTTTGATGCTCCTCATGGTCTGGGGACAGTTTACCTATGCCTGCGAAACCATGGATATGCCACCCCAGTCGGTCTGCTGTTGTGAAGATGGCATGGAGGGCTGCGATACGGCAGTGCCTTCTCCCTTGGAGGAGGGTTGTGACCATGACGGCCCGGCCACGTCTTCAGCGTCTTGCTGTGCGGTGGACTACCAGTCGGCCGTTGAAGACGCTTCGACTTCATCGTGGAGTCCCGATCAATCGTTGACGTGGCTCTACAGTATTGCGCTTGTATTCTGGCCCTACCCGGACACGCTATCCACAACCTCCGCAATAACACACCCTCCCAACCCGGACTGGCTTCTCGCCCAGGCCGAAAGCGGTCGTACCGTCTATCTCTCCACCCTGCGTCTGCGTATCTGATTAATCCGCCCGATTTGTCGTGAGGCTACGGTTTTCCCTCATGGGAAGCCGAGGATTATTCATTATACCGACGGAGGAGATCCCCCGTGCACAATCCAATTGGCGGCCTAATGGCGCTGGTGGTGCTTATTGCACCATTGGTGGCTTTCGCGGTGCCGCCGCAACCGGAAAACAGTCAATCCCTGCAGGAGGTCGAGGCGCTAACCGCCGAGCAACTGGTGGACGCTGTGCTGACCCGCAATCCTGGTCTTAAGGGGCTGGCGGTGGCTGCCGAGGCAGCTAACTACCGCATCGCCCCTGCCGGCGCCCTGGACGATCCCATCCTGACCTATGCCGGAGCGCCGGAGACCGTCGGCGGCCCCCGGGGTTTCCAGGAGCGGGTGGAGCTGAGTCAGACGGTGCCCTGGCCGGGCAAACTCGGCCTGCGCGAGGACGTGGCCCGCGCCCGGGCCGAGGGTGAGGAGCAATCCCTGGCGGACCGCCGGCTGGCCCTGATGGCGGCCGCCAAGGGCCTGTTTGCCGAGTGGGCGTATATTCACCGCACCCTGCAAATCAAACATGCCCACCGGGATCTGCTGGTCGAGTTGCGCCGCGTCGCCGAAACCCAATACGCGGCAGGGCGGGCGCGGCAGCAGGATGTGCTGCAGGCGGAAGTGGAAGCGGCCCGCATCGACACCGACATCGTCACCCATCAGCGGCGCAAGCGGGAAGTGCAGGCGATGATCAATGGCTTGCTGAACCGTTCCCCCCAAAGTCCGTTGCCGCCGCCGGCGCCACTGCCCGTACCCTCTGAACCGCCGGATTTGCAGGCATTGCAGGAAGCCGCGCTGGAGGAGCACCCGGAACTGCGCCGTATCCAGGCGCGCATCGCCGAGGCGAGAGCCCGGCACGGCCTGGCCGAGAAGGACTATTTCCCCGACTTCAAGCTGTCGGCGGGCTACAACACCTTATGGGACGATACCGACAAACGCTGGATGGTCGGTCTCAGCATCAACCTGCCATTCGATCTATCCGGTAAGCGCAGCGCCACGCGGAACGCAGCCGAGGCCGATGTCATGCGCCATCAGTGGCAACTGACCGATCGGGAGGCGCAATTGCTGGCGCAACTGGAACAGGGGCGCGCGCAGGTGCAGGAGACCCGGGACATCGTTGCCATCCACCGGCAGCGGCTGTTGCCTCTCGCCGAGGAGAGCCTCAATGCCGCCGTTGCCGATTACCGGGCGGGGCAGGGCAGTTTTCTCACGGTCATCGATGCCGAGCGGCAACAACTGCGTACCGAAGACAACCTGGCCCGCGCCCACGCCGATTATCTGCGGGCCCTGGCGGCCCTGGAGCGGGCCGCCGGCCGGCCCCTGGACAGCGAGCGGCCAATCCCGGCCAACCAGGCACCGGCGGACGCCGCCGGTCAGCCCGACGAACGAGAGTAACGACCATGACCCGACGCATCACACTTTTTTCGCTTTTTGTTATTGGGCTGCTGGTTGTGGCCGGCACCCTGAGCCTGTTGTGGCTGTCCGGCGACGATGCCGCCACCACCGATGGCCCGTCCCGCCAACCCGCCTACCGGACCGGGCCCTTTCAGCTGGGTATCGAGCTCGACCCGGCAACACCTCGGGTCGGCAACAACACCCTGACCCTGGTATTGCTGGATAGCACCGGCCGGCCCGTTAGCGGCGCTGCCATCAAGGCCGTGGCGGAAATGCCCGCCATGGGTGCCATGCCCGCCATGCGGGCCCCGGCCGATATGGCGGAAATCGAACCCGGTCTCTACCGGGGAACCTTCGAGCCGTCAATGGAAGGCAGTTGGCCGCTTACCTTGCAGATCAGCAAGGAGGGTGTGGGGTCCACGCGGGCCAGCTTTGATCTGGCCACGGGACGAAAGGGGCTGCAGCCGGCCGGCGGAGTAACCGCTCTGGCGCAAGAGGCAGGCGGGGCGGCCAGTGCCGATGAGCTGTCCTACCGTAGCGGTCCCTACCACCTGGACGTGTCGATAGAGCCCACCACCCCACGCGTGGGCGAGAACATCCTGAGCGTGGTTCTGCGCAATGCCGACGGGGATCCGCTGGAAAACGCCGAGATCAAGGCGGTGGCGGAGATGCCGGCGATGGGCGCCATGCCCGCCATGCGGGCCCCGGCCGATATGGTGGAAATCGAACCCGGCGGCTATCGGGGCACCTTCGAGCCGTCCATGGCGGGCAGTTGGCCGCTGACGCTGCGGATTCAGGCGCCGGACATGCCGGCGCGGCAAATCAGTTTCGACCTGGCCACCGGTCGCGAGGGTCTGCAGCTGGCCTCGGGCGCCACCCGAACCGACGGCGGCGGCATGGCCGAAGAGGCGCCGCCGGGCACGGTGACCCTGGACAATCGCCGACGCCAGTTGATTGGCGTCGAGACCGCCGAGGCGCAAACCATGGCCATGACGCGCACCATTCGCGCGGAAGGCCGAATCGCCTACGACGAGACCCGGCTGGCGGACGTCAGTCTCAAGTTCGATGCTTGGATCGGCCAGCTCCATGCCAATTACGTCGGGGTGCGGGTAGAGAAGGGAGCGCCGTTATTCACCGTGTACGGCCCGGCGCTGCTCGCCGCCCAGCAGGAATACCTGGAACTCAAGCGCCGCAGCGGCGCTTCCCGGACCCTGCAGACCGCCGCCCGCAAACGTCTCTCCCTGTGGGACATGACCGCCACAGAAATCGCCACACTGGAAAAACAGGGGGAACCCTACGACTACGTCACAATGCACGCGCCGATCAGCGGTACCGTGGTGGCCAAGAACGTGGTGGAAGGCACCGCCCACAAGGCCGGCATGACACTGCTGCGCATCGCCGACCTGTCACAGGTCTGGGTGGAAGCCGATATCTACGAGGGCGAGCTGCCCCTGGTGACGGCGGGCATGCCCGTTACAGTGACTCTGCCCTATCTGCCCGGAGAACAGTTCGAGGGCCGGATCGATTACATCTACCCCTATCTGGACAGCGCCAGTCGCACCGGGCGAGTGCGCCTCACCGTCGCCAACCCCGAAGGCCGCCTCAAGCCCGGCATGTACGCCGAAGTGAAGCTCAAGGCCGACCTCGGGCGGCGGGTGGCGGTGCCGGAAGAGGCGGTGATCATCGCCGGTGAGCTGCGGGTGGTGTTCGAGGACCTGGGTGAGGGCCGGCTGGCGCCGCGCAAGGTGCAAACCGGACAGCGGGCCGGCGGTTTTATCGAAATCATCGAGGGAATCGAGGCCGGCGACCGGGTGGTCACCTCCGGTAACTTCCTGATCGCCTCCGAAAGCCGACTCAAAGCGGGGATGGAACAATGGTAAACGACGTGCATAAACATCCGCCGGCCCATCCTCCTGCCGAAGGGGAGGGCATCGGCTGGCTGCAGGGGATCATTGGCTATTGCGCCCGCAACCCACTGATCACCCTGGTGGCGGTGCTCGCCCTCACCTTTGGCGGCTGGCAGGCCCTGATGCGGGCGCCTCTGGACGCCATTCCGGACCTGTCGGACGTGCAGGTGATCGTCTTCACCGAGTGGCCCGGGCGCAGCCCGGACCTGGTGGAGGACCAGATCACCTATCCCTTGACGACCACCCTGCTGTCCGCGCCGGGGGTGAACTATGTGCGTGGCCAGAGCATGTTTGGCTTTTCTTTCGTCTATGTGATTTTTGATGACGGCGTGGATATGTACTGGGCCCGTTCCCGGGTGCTGGAATACCTCAATGGCGCCGCCGCCGAGCTACCGGACGGGGTTACTCCCACCCTGGGGCCGGACGCCACCGGCGTCGGTTGGGTCTATCAATACGCCCTGCGCGACACCTCCGGCAACCACAGCCTGGCGGACCTGCGTTCGCTGCAGGATTTCAATCTGCGCTATGCCCTGGAGGCCGTGGAAGGCGTGGCCGAAGTGGCCTCCATCGGCGGCTTTCAGCGCGAATACCAGATCAGTCTAGACCCCAACAAACTCGCCTCTTATGACATCCCCCTCAAACGGGTGGCGGAGGCGGTGGGCGACTCCAATCAGGATGTGGGCGGACGCATCCTCGAGGTGGCGGGTCACGAGCAGTTTATTCGCGGTCGGGGCTATGTGAAATCCGTAGCGGACCTGGAAAAAGTGGTGCTGAAAACCACGCCGGGTGGAGTACCGATCACGATAAAGGACGTCGGCCATGTGGCCCTGGGGCCCGCCATGCAGCGGGGTCAGGCGGAGCTGGACGGCGAGGGCGTGACCGTTGGTGGCATCGCGGTTATGCGCTATGGCGAAAACGCCCTGGAGGTGATCGAGAAGGTCAAGCAGCGCTTGGAGGAAATAAAGCCCGGGCTGCCCGAGGGCGTGGAGATCGTGCCGGTCTACGATCGTTCCATCCTGATCAATGAAGCCGTCGACACCCTGACCTCGACCCTGATCAAGGAGATCGTCATTGTCTCCCTGATCATCGGCATCTTCCTGTTGCATGTGCGCTCCACCCTGGTGGCGGCGATCACCCTGCCAGTGGCGGTGCTGATGTCCTTTATTCCTATGTATTTTCAGGGGTTAACGATCAACATCATGTCCCTGGGGGGTATTGCGGTGGCCATCGGCGCCATGCTGGATGCGGCCATTGTCATTATCGACAATATCCACAAACGGCTATCCCGTTGGGAGAGTGACGATGCCGATCCTGAGGAGAAAGCCAAGTCCCGGCGGGACGTGATTATCGAGGCCATGCAGCAGGTGGGGCCCAGCATCTTTTTCTCGCTGGCGATCATTACCATCTCCTTTATGCCGGTATTTGTCCTGGAAGGGACAGAGGGTCGCATGTTCAAGCCGCTGGCCTTTACCAAAACTTACTCCATGGCGTTTGCGGCTCTGCTGTCCATTACCCTGGTGCCGGCCCTGGCGGTGTGGCTGATACGCGGCAAGATCCGCGCCGATCGCAGCAAGTTGAACCAGTGGCTGGTGGCCGCCTACCGGCCTGTGGTGGCCTTTGCCGCCCGCTTTCGCTGGGCGGTGATCGGAGGAGCCGTGCTGATACTGCTGGTAACGGTGATTCCCTTTCGGCAGTTGGGCAACGAATTTATGCCCCCTCTCAATGAAGGGTCGATTCTTTTTATGCCCACGGCGTTGCCCGGCATGTCCATTTCGGAGGCGACCCAGACCATGCAGACCATGGACCGGATCATCGCTGACATTCCCGAAGTGGAGCACGTCTTCGGCAAGGTGGGCCGCTCCACCAGCGCCACGGATCCCGCGCCTTTATCCATGGTGGAAACGGTGATTACCTTGAAGCCCGAGGACCAGTGGCGCGAGGGTATGACGTGGGATGGACTGATCCAGGAGATGGACTCGAAACTCAAGTTTCCGGGTATGCCCAATATCTTTTGGATGCCTATCCAGACTCGCACCGAAATGCTCGCGACCGGCATTCGTTCCGCCTTGGGCATCAAGGTGTTCGGCCCGGACCTGGCCACCATTGAAAAAACCGGCATCGCCATTGAAAAGGCCCTGCAGGAGGATGAGCGCACCGCCGATGCGACTCGCAGCGCCTTTGCCGAGCGCAGTACCGGCGGCTACTTCCTGGATTTCACCGTCAATCGAAGCGCCGCGGCTCGCTTCGGCCTCAATGTCGCTGACGTGGAGCGGGTGATCATGGCGGCCATGGGGGGCACCGTCGTGTCGCAAACCGTGGAGGGGCGAGAGCGTTACAACATTCTGGTGCGCTATGCCCGGGATTACCGCGACAATATTGAGGCATTGGAGCGGGTACTCGTGCCCACGCCCACCGGCGCGCAGGTTCCCATCACCCAGGTGGCGGACATCGAGTTTCAAACCGGACCGCCCTCCATTCGCAGCGAGGACGGTCAGCTAGTGGGGTTTGTCTTCGTGGACGTCGACAGCGACGTCGGTATTGCCGATTATGTCGAACAGGCGAAACAGGTCGTCGCCGACGAGGTCGACGTACCGGACGGTTACCGGCTGGCTTGGGCGGGGCAGTTTCAGTATTTTGAGCGGGCCAAGGCCAAGCTCCAGGTGCTGGTTCCGATCACCTTGTTTCTGATCTTTTTCATGTTGTTTTTGCATCGGGGTTCCCTCGTAGAGACCCTGCTCGTAATGCTCAGTGTTCCCTTTTCGCTCAGCGGCGCGGTCTGGCTGATGTGGTGGCTGGACTTTAACCTCAGCGTCGCCGTCTGGGTGGGCATGATCGCCGTCGCGGGTCTCGCCGTGGAGCTGGGGCTGCTGATGATGGTGTACCTGGATATCGCCTGGCGGGATAGGGAGGTGGAGCGCCGACTCAATACCCGGGGGGACATGGCGGAAGTCATCCAGAGTGGCGCCGGCCAACGCATTCGGCCCATGTTGATGACCGGACTGTCGACCTTTATCGGTCTGGTGCCCATCCTGTTCGCCAGTGGTACCGGCGCGGACGTGATGCAACGTATTGCCGCGCCCATGGTGGGCGGGGTGATATCGGCCCTACTGATGGTGCTGGTGGTGTATCCGGCAATTTTCATGTTCTGGCGGGGGCGGGGGTTGCCCGAAGGGGCGCCAACGCCGCCACCGGAGAGCGATGATGAATAGTTGCCGTTCCCAAAAGGAGCATTTGACCGACATAGCGCGGCATTTTCGGGTCTCATACCCACTGTCTGGAGGTAATAGCTGTATAGACCATTTAAGTTTAAACACTGGATCGGAATGCTCGCGGACGCGCTGTTCATGATAACGCTCGGTGTCGTCAACACGGGTATATCCCGCAATCCGCCGACAAACACAGGCACGCCAAAGACCCAATCGGGCGAACCGAAGCATCGGCATCCGCAAGGTGCTCAAGGCAAAGATCCCCGCCGATACCTGGAACACAATATTGAGACGCAACAGGCGTCGGAGCCGGCCAAGGCTGTTCGTCCCGGCCCGCCGCCGGGGAAAGCCCCCTGTGGGTATCGCAGAGAGGTGAAGAAAATACCGTTTCGAGAAAGATGCGACCGGTAATGCTGACCCCAGCAGCCATCATTATCGGATTTCTGTCCATTATGTACAGCAAGGGTACGGGCTCGGAAGTCATGAGTCTGATTGCGGCGCCTATGATGGGTGACATGTTGAATGCCGTTGTATTGACCCTATTGGTATTGCCGGCGGCTTACTTTTTGTGGAAACAGACCGGGTTAAGACGGCAACGCTAGTCTGTTGGGGATGAATGAATCAAGTTCTAAAAAAACTATTGACCGTGGGGTAACCCAATGGTTCTACAATAAGGACACTCAGGAGTAAACGTCATGAAAATTAGCCAACTAGCCAGCAAAGCCGGAGTCACCAAGGATACTGTTCGGCACTATGTGTCGATCGGTTTACTGTCTCCGAACAGAGATAAAAGTAACGGTTACCAGATATTCGGGAACCAGGCGTTATCTCGTTTGCGCTTTATTAAAACGGCCAGGCAACTGGGCTTTCACCTCGACGACATTCAGCGAATTTTCAGCGACGCCGACCACGCTCATTCTCCCTGTCCCAGGGTTCGGGAAATGATGCAGCAGCGGATCCTTGAAACCCGCAAGACCATCGACGAACTGACGTCTCTCTGCGATCGCATGGAAGCCAGCATGGCCGAGTGGGAAAGCATGCCGGACAGTACGCCAAATGGCCACTCCGTCTGTCGCTTGATTGAGTCGCAAATCAACGCGCCACAATCCTCACTTAATTGACCAACCCGAGCGTTCTCGAACAGGAGGACCAGACCATGAATAACCACAGCTGCTGTCATCACAATCATACAAGCGATCACGGAGATGCTCACGCGCACCAGGCTCAGCTGTCTGCGCTTAAGGATCCGGTTTGCGGCATGTCCGTCAGTGAGGATTCCGCCCATCATGTTCATCACCTGGGTGAGGATTACTATTTTTGCAGCGCTGGCTGTCGCAACAAATTTGTTGATAATCCGGACAAGTATTTACACTCTACTGAGGAACCGGTTGGCGACAGCTACACTAGGTACACTTGCCCCATGCACCCCGAGGTGCGCCAAAAGGGGCCGGGCACTTGTCCTAAATGCGGTATGGCCCTGGAGCCGGAGATGCCTGGCCTGGATGACGCTGAAGATCCAGAGCTGGTGGATTTTCGGCGCCGCTTTTGGGTCAGTGTGCCTTTTACCCTCAGTGTTTTCACATTAGCCATGTTTGGTCATGGCTGGCTGCCGATGGGATGGCACAATTGGGTTGAATTACTGTTGGCGACGCCAGTGGTATTGTGGTCCGGCCTGCCGTTCTTTGTACGCGGTGCCCAGTCGATAGTTAACAGAAGCCCCAATATGTGGACCTTGATCGGTCTGGGAACTGCTGCGGCTTACATTTACAGCGTTGTAGCCACCATCGCGCCCTGGATATTTCCGGCGGCGTTTATCATGGATGGCAAGGTCAGTGTGTATTTCGAGGCGGCAGCGGTCATTATTTCCCTGACCCTGATGGGTCAGTTGTTCGAACTCAAGGCCCGCTCCCGTACCTCCGAGGCCATCAAGTCGCTGCTGCGGTTAGCGCCGGATATTGCCCGCCGTATTAATCCGGACGGCAGTGAAACGGATGTGCCTCTGGCCGATGTTCAGACCGATGATCACCTGCGGGTGCGGCCCGGCGAGAAAGTGCCGGTGGATGGCGAAGTGTTGGAGGGTAGTAGCGCGGTGGACGAATCCATGCTCACCGGTGAACCCGTGCCGGTATCCAAGCGGCCCGGCAACAAGGTCATCGGTGCCACTATGAACACCAGTGGCAGCCTGGTCATTCAGGCACAGCACGTAGGCCAGGACAGTACCCTGGCCCGGATCGTCAACCTGGTAGCCCAGGCCCAGCGCTCCCGTGCGCCCATGCAGCGCCTCGCCGATGTCGTGGCCGGGTACTTTGTAGTTGCAGTGGTTGCCATTGCCGTCATTACCTTTTTCTCCTGGGGACTGTGGGGGCCTGAGCCCGGTTGGGTGTACGGCCTGATCAATGCTGTGGCTGTGCTGATCATTGCCTGTCCCTGTGCCCTGGGCCTAGCGACCCCCATGTCAATCATGGTAGCCACCGGCATGGGCGCCACTCGGGGCGTGCTGTTCCGGGATGCCGCCGCCATTGAAGCCTTGCGTAAAGTGGACACCCTGGTGGTGGACAAAACCGGTACCTTGACCGAGGGCCGACCAGTTTTCCGTGAGGTCATCGCCACCCCGGGCTTTGATCGTGACAAAGTGATGCGGCTGGCCGCGAGTCTCGATCAAGGCAGTGAACACCCACTGGCAATGTCAATCGTCACGGCCGCCCGCGATCAGGGGCTAAACCTCTCAAAAGTGGAGGAGTTTGAATCGGAATCGGGTATTGGTGTTACTGGCAAGGTGGAAGGTCATGCACTGGTGTTGGGCAATAGCGCGCTGATGGACGCCCATGACATTGATCGGCTACACCTCGATACGGATACCGACAAGCTACGGGAGGAGGGTGCCAGCGTCATCTACCTGGGGGTCGATGGTACTTTGGCCGGTGTGCTGGCCGTGGCAGATCCCATCAAGGAAACCACACGATCGGCCATCGAACAGCTGCGTAGCGAGGGCGTACGGGTCATCATGGCAACCGGGGATGGCGAGAAAACCGCACGGGCGGTGGCGCGGGAGTTGGGTATCGACGACGTCTACGGAGAGGTTACCCCCGCTGCCAAGCTGGATATTGTCAGCCGCCTGCAACAGGAAGGGCGCATCGTCGCCATGGCGGGTGATGGTATCAACGACGCACCGGCACTGGCCAAGGCCGATGTCGGTATCGCCATGGGCACCGGTACGGATGTGGCAATGAACAGCGCCCAGCTAACCCTGGTGAAAGGCGACCTGCGCGGCATTGGCGAGGCGATCCGCTTGTCCCACTTGACTGTGAGTAACATGCGCCAGAACCTGGGCTTCGCCTTTCTCTACAATAGTATCGGTGTGCCGGTTGCAGCCGGGGTGGTTTACCCGTTCACCGGGTTACTCTTATCGCCGATGATCGCCGCCCTGGCGATGAGCCTGAGCTCTGTATCGGTAGTCAGTAATGCCCTGCGCTTGCGAATTAAAAAGTAGTGCTGTGTGGAGCATAACTGATTTGAACTTGTTTGAGCTGGGTAAGCTCGGTTAATCGCTTAAATGTAATAGCTCAGGTTGGGCAGGACAGTGTGACGAGTTGGGGTGGATTGCCGGCGGTAAGAGCAGGCTTGCCAGTATGGGGTTTATGCAATTTTTCAACCTGCGTAAATGTCTCTCCTCATACCGTTTGATGGTTGTGGGGTGGTCTCTGCGCTGGATGCCCTGAGATACTACATCAGTGACCATGTCCTTCCGAGTTTTGTCCGCGCGCGGTAAGTATCTGGTATTGATCGGAAGATAGTTCCGGCAATCGCTGCAGGAACGCCACCATATTCCAGATACGTTCATCGTCATGCCCCGGTCCCCAGGCGGGCATGCCCGAAGCCTTGATGCCGTGTTTAATAATCCAGAATTGTCGTTTACTGGCTTCGTCGTCATTATCGGTGTTACCCGCATGGTCGTGTCCATGTTCATCACCCGTTAGTGTTAAATCGGGTGGTGCGGGGTACAGCCCCAGGGTGAAATCACTCTGGGTTTTGCCAGGTTTCAGATGGCATCCGGCGCACATGTCGTTATAGTCTGCGCCACCCTTAAGCAGACGATTGGAAGAGTCCAAATCGTTGGGGACTTCGATATCGCTTGCCGATCGTGCGATCGACCGCTCTCTCAGGGTTTCCAGGAGCCAGTAGGACAGCCTATTGTGGGGAACGTCGGCGCCTATTGGATAGAGTCCGGAATACAAAAACACCAGACCGCCAATGATCGATATCGCTGCTGCGATAAGCAGACATTTACCACAGGTTAGAAATTTGAAAGCGGCCATGACATCTCCATCCGGTTTGAATCTTAGCAATATTGCTCGAAATGATAGACCGTGGGTCGTCAGTGTTTGTGTTCGAGCGATTCATCATTCGCGGTGTGTTCTTTCTGTCCGCCGTCTTCTTGGTGTTCGTTTTCGGAAGCTTGATTATCTTGGTGCATGTCTTTCATACACTGCTGCATCATGGCCTGCATCACCGGATCATTCATGTCCATCTTGCTGTGATCCATATTTTTCATAGCGGTGCAATCCGGTTTTTCAGCGTCTTTCATATGTTCTTTAGGTTCATGGGCCTGTGCAGAGAAAGCGATGCCCAGTGTGGAGAACACGATGACAGTGGCTAGTGTTTTCATATTCATAAAGGTGTTCCTCATAGGTGTTTGAAAAGTTTCTATATCAACTTGGTGATTGTTAAAACCAGAATCGCAGTCCCGCGACGAATTGGGTGCCTGACGTATCTTGGCCTNCCGCGCGGCGGTAATCGGCTGTGTCGCCATAGGTGTCTGTCCATTCCACACCGATGTAGGGCGCAAATTGGCGGCTGAATTCGTAGCGCAGGCGCAAGCCCACCGCGAGATCCGAGAGACCCGACCCCAATCTATTATCAAGATCATCCTTGCCATACAGATTCAGTTCCGCGCGGGGCTGAAGGATGAGTTTTTGTGTCAGCAGCAACTCGTACTCGGCTTCGGCGGAGAGAGCGGTCCGACCGTCGTCGCTCACATAGGCAGTCACATCCACCTCGAACCAGTAGGGCGCTAGGCCTTGTACACCGAATGCCAACCACTGACGGTCCTTGCCGTCGTTAAACTGGTCGAGTCGAACGCCGAATTGGGTGTCGAAATAGGCATTAAGCGCATGACCCCACAACAATTCAGTAGAACTTTCTTCCAGTGTGCCGTCGGCAACATCACCCTCCGCTTTGATGACAAGGCGGTCGTAGGTGGTGCCATACCAGGCCTGGACATCGTAAACCGTACTCTCACTGTCTTCCTGATATTCCAGACGATCGCCCAGCACCGACCAGAATGCGTGCTCGTCCGCCAGTTTCAGTTGCCGTGGCCCCGGTTGTGCATAGGGGCCTTCGGTCAAGGTGTAACCGTCGGAATAAGCGTGGGGATCGCGGGCATCGGCTGGCGCACTACCACCCTGCATTTGCATATCGCCGTGATCCATTTGCGCCAGGGCCGTATTTACTTGAAGGGCACCGACAATAACAACCAGTGTTGTGAGATATTTCACCGTATTAAGTCTCATGACACCACCACCTCGCGGAACATGCCTGCGTCCATATGGAATAGAAGATGGCAATGCCAGGCCCAGCGGCCCAAGTCATGCGGGGTCGTCAGGTAGCTGATGCGCTGTGCCGGTTGTACCGGTATGGTATGACGGCGCACTCGCAATTCGCCCTGGTCAGTTTCCAGTTCGCTCCACATACCGTGTAAGTGCATGGGGTGGGTCATCATGGTGTCGTTTTGTAGAATGATTCTAACGCGCTCATTGTGGCGCAGGGAGACCGGTGTGCTTTTGCCGAACTCCAGTCCGTCAAAGGACCAGCTATAGCGTTCCATATTGCCGGTGAGGTGTAGTTCCAGCTCCCTCGCTGGCGGGCGGCGGTCATCCAGTACACCATCGATAGATTTCAGGTCGGCCAGCGTCAGCACGCGGTGTCCCTGTGGGCGCAGTCCACGCTGGCTTAAGTTACGCAGGCCAATACCGGGGTCGTCGAGATTGGTGCGCGGCGTATCCACCCGTTGGTCAACCGAAGCCCCGTATTCGGTTCGGGCGTGGTGTATGGTAGATGAAGGTTTGGCAAGCGGGTTGTCAGAACCCTGCTGCATGCCGTGCATACTGTGGTCCATGGCCATACCGCCGGACATTTGGGAATGATCCATCTTGGTTTGGCCCATGGAGTCCATTTTCATCATGTCGTGGCCCATGGCGCCACCACCCATTGCTCCCATCATATCCTTCATGGTTAACCACTCGGGGGGATCGGGTTCTGGCACTGGCGCTGTTAAACCTTGCCGCACGCTCAGGGTGCCGCGGGCGTAACCGCTGCGTTCCATGCTCTGGGCGAAGATCGTATAAGCGTCGTCCTGGGGCTCGACCATGACATCGTAGGTTTCGCCGGGGCCAAAGCGGAATTCATCCACCGTGACCGGCTCGACATCCTGGCCATCGGCCTGGATCACCGTTAACTTCAAACCGGGAATGCGAACATCATAAAAGCTATTGCTGGCGGCATTGATAAACCGCAGCCGTACGCGATCACCGCGCTGGAACAAGCCGCTCCAATTGCCCGCCGGGGTGGTGCCATTCATCAGGAAGGTGAGGGTGGCCGCCGACAGGTCCGCCAGATCGGTCGGGTTCATCCGCATCTGGTTCCACATCTGGCGTTTTTCCAGTGCCGCCTGCAAGCCCATCTTTGAGACATCGGCTGTGAAATCGAAAAAGGTGGGCTGATTGAAGTTATAGACATCGCTTTGCACTTTCAGCTTGCTGAAGGCGCGCATCGGGTCTTCGTCGGTCCAGTCGGAAAGCTGTACCACGTAATCCTGATCGGCGCGGTGTCTTTCGCCTGCCCGTGGTTCAATGATCAGGGCGCCGTACATGCCTGTCATCTCCTGAAAGCCGGAGTGGCTGTGGTACCAGTAGGTGCCGCTCTGCTGAAGCGTAAAGCGGTAAACAAAGGTTTCCCCCGGGGCAATTCCATTGAAGCTGATGCCGGGTACACCATCCATTTGATAGGGCAGCAATATCCCGTGCCAGTGAATGGAGGTGGCGACCGGCAGGCGGTTAGTGACGCGGATGGTGACGTCATCGCCTTCCCGCAGCCGTAACGTCGGTGCCGGGATGGAACCGTTGATAGTAGTCGCCGTGCGCGTGACGCCAGTGAAATTGACGGGTGTTTCGGCGATCACCAGATCGATTTCTCGGCCGCTGAGCACTGGTGCTGAGCCCAGCGCGGTCGCGCCGTTTACGGCTGCCTGCAACCATGACGGTGTGGCGGCCAGCACGCCACCGGCTGCAAGTCCCTGTACGAAGCGGCGGCGACTGAGTTGCCAGGGTTGCTTGGGTCGGGGGAAATCATGGGTCATGAGTCAATCTCTTTTCGAATAAGTGATGGTTGTTACACGTTCTGACTCCGCATGCTAGCGAGCCGAGCCTGTCACCCGCATGACTTCAAAATGACAAAGTTGTAATCTAGTCGTCATCTTCTTGTGGGTTAGCCAGGTTTAGGCTGTTTCCAAACCATTCTGACACTCCATTCTGAAAATACGGAGCAGTGCAACGATGCGGCTATTGGTGGTCGAAGACGAAATCAAGACCGGCGATTATTTACAGCAGGGACTGACCGAGTCGGGCTTTCTGGTCACGTTAGTGCGCAATGGCCTCGACGGCCATCATTTAGCGATGACAGAGACCTTTGATTTGCTGGTGCTGGATGTCATGTTGCCGGACGTCGACGGCTGGCGCATTGTGCAGTCACTACGCGAGGCTGGACGTCAGACACCCGTACTGTTCCTAACCGCCCGCGACAGCGTGGATGACCGCGTTAAGGGCCTCGAGCTGGGGGCTGACGATTACCTGGTCAAGCCCTTCGCCTTTGCCGAGCTGCTGGCCCGGGTGCGCACTCTGTTGCGCCGCAGTGCGGTGCCGGTGATGACGGATCAGATCAGAGTCGCCGACCTCACCCTGGATTTGCCGCGGCACCGGGCCACGCGCGCCGGCCGCAAGATCAATCTAAGCCACAAGGAGTTTTGTTTGCTGGAGCTGTTGGTCCGGCGACAGGGCGAAGTATTACCGCGCTCCTTGATCGCCTCCCAGGTGTGGGACATGAACTTCGATTCCGACACCAATGTCATTGACGTGGCCATACGTCGCCTAAGGGCAAAAATCGATGACGATTATCAACCCAAGCTGATTCACACTGTGCGCGGCATGGGTTACAAGTTGGAGGTCGAGGACGACCATGACGAAAGTTAGTCTCGTCCGGAGACGACCACTGTCACTCAACAGCCGGGTGATGCTGTTTGTCGCGATGGCTATCGGTTTCAGTTTGCTGATGATCGGTTATCTTGTGCTGAATGAAGTAGAGCGCCATTTTGCTGAACAGGATGCCGACGAGTTGGTGGTGATTACTCGTGCTGTTGAAGACGCTCTACAATCGGCGAAAGATCAGGACTCGGCTCCGGAGGGCGCCCTTGCGCGAGCTGTTTCTGGTCACCATGGTGTCTACTTTCAAGTGTGGGATGATGCGGGACGTTTGGTCTATGGTCCTGAGGAAGGTGGACCTTTGCCACAAGCAAACGCCTATTCTCCTGTGAGCCGTATTCAGGTAGACAAGATTTACACCTGGCAAACTGACGGCAAAACCTACCGTGGCACTATCACTCATACCCGCATCGCGGGCCAGGATTATCGCATCGTTGCTGCCATCGATATGGATTTCCACATCCATTTTTTGGAAAATTTTCGTCGTAGTTTGTGGTTGATCATGGTGGCGGCAGGGGTCATCACTCTCCTGGCGGCCTGGTATGGCGTGCATCAGGGGCATGCGCCAATACGTGCTCTGAGTGAGTCTATGGGTGATGTTCAGGCGGATCGATTGCATGTGCGTCTCGACCCCAATACCGTGCCCGCGGAGCTGAAAACGCTGGTTGATTCGTTCAACCATATGATTGGCCGCTTGGAAGACAGCTTTGTTCGACTATCCCATTTCTCCGCTGATATTGCCCATGAATTGCGCACGCCTTTGACCAACCTGATCACCCAGACCCAGGTGGGTTTGGGTAAGTCCAGAAGCCTGGAAGAATATCGCGAACTGCTCTACTCGAATCTTGAAGAACAGGAGCGCCTGACCAAAATGGTCAACGACATGCTCTGGCTGGCCCAGAGCGAACACGGCCTGCTCAAGCCTGTCTGGGAACCGCTGGATCTGGCTCGGGAAGTGCGCGAGCTGTTCGATTTTTTCGAGGCCCTGGCGGAGGAAAAACACATCGAATTGGTACTGGAGGGAAAGGCGCCAATTATACTGGGTGACCGCGCCATGCTGCGCCGTGCATTATCCAATCTGCTGTCCAATGCCCTACGTCATGCGCCCGCGGGGGCAAGTGTGCTGATCCTGCTGGATTCATCGGGCGAGGGTAGGGCGTTACTCAGCGTACAGAATCCGGGGCCGGAAATTCCAGCCGAGCATTTGCCCAGGATTTTCGACCGGTTTTACCGNNTNGATCCTTCCCGNCAACGNCAAAGCGAAGGTGCTGGCTTGGGGCTGGCTATCGTCAAGTCCATAGTCGAGGCCCATGAAGGAAACATCGCNGTGATCTCCGAACGCGGCGTCACGCGCTTCACGATCAGTTTACCCAGCATGGCTGATGTAGAGGTGAGTGCTACGGGAGAAAGTGATGAGTCAATTGACCATCGGTAAACTGGCACAAGCAGCTCGGGTCAGTGTCGAAACTATTCGTTATTACGAACGCCTCGGGCTTATCGAACAGCCGCTAAAGCCAGCTTAAGGATACCGCACCAACCCAAAAGCCACTCTGAAGCGGGTCTTCTTCATGAAATGAGCCCAAGAGCTAGGATCCACTTTGTAAGAAATCGATAATCTGTTGGCGCCTAGAGAATCGCATTGTCCGGGGTCGCCGTGAAGATCAGGATGATCATGCTGGTGTATCTCAACCAGTCCAATGTACAAACGCAAGAGGAGTGCGATGCGTGAGGTTGCTCCGACAGAAGATACGCACCGTAATGCCATTCTGCACGGCCCCGGACTGCGGGTACGACTGGTTATGAGAGCAGCTCAATGGAGGCAGAAGGATATCCCGTGTGCCGACAGGAGCCGTGTTGTCAGGAATGCCAACAAACCAGTCACACACTTGACTCTATAGCTACCATAGGCATTAGAATTGAGATTAATTATCATTAGCAACAAGCCAAGTAGAGATCTCGTTAATGCAGGCACACTGGATATACCGTTTTATAAGCCCGAAGCTATTTGTTCTGAATGTCTCAGTACTGCTGCTGGGCTTATCGTGTTTGCTTCCAGCGACTAGTCAGGCCGAGATGAGTGATGACGGCTGGGCTCAGATGCGTCAATTGGCACAGCTGGCCGAATACATTGCTGTGGATTACGTGGAAGCCGTCAAAGATGGCCATGTGGTCAATGACGGTGAATATCAGGAAATGCTGGAGTTCTCCCAGCTCATTGTGACGAATATTTCTGAGATTCAGGATAAATCAGCCGACGCTGGCGACCTGACAGNNCAGGCCAAGGCTTTACAGGNAGCCATCCAGAACAAACAGGCTATTGAAACAATTCGGCAAATGAGCGGCAGCCTGCGGGGTACGTTGTTGGCACTGATGCCGCAGTCGTCCCTGCCGGATCATCTGTTGTCGAAAGCGACCGTCAAAGGGTTGTATGAGAGCCAGTGCGCTTCTTGCCATGGCGCAGCCGGTGGGGGCGATGGTGTGATGGCCGAACAGCTGGAGCCCGCTCCAACCGATTTCACCAGCAAAGAGCGAGCCTTGAACCGGTCACTTCTGGGCCTGTACGACGCCATCTCCAATGGCATAGACGATACCGCAATGCCGGCATTTACCCAACTGACGGAAGAGGAACGCTGGTCGCTGGCGTTCCATGTCGGCGGATTGGCATTCCAATCCGGCTCTGAAGTTACAGGCGAGGCACCCAGCGTCACCTTGTCACAGATGGTTAACCACACGCCGGCGCAACTCGCTGCAGAACATCCGGAGATGACGCAGAAGGGGATCGAACGGTTGCGCGCAAAGCCAGAACTGTTATTCCAGGAAACGACCAATCCTCTGAAAATCACCCGCGACCAACTGCTGCTAGCACAAGAGGCGCACCAGCGCGGCGATTATCAGACAGCACAAGCACTGGCGGTCAGTGCTTATCTGGATGGCTTTGAATTGGTCGAAAACAGCCTGGATGCGCAGGATAAAGCACTTCGCCAGACGCTCGAAGCCGATATGATGGCGATAAGGCAATTATTGAAGCAGGCACAGTCCCCGGGTGAGGTGGAAAGCGCTGTGAGCCGGACGCTGGCAAGGTTGGATGATGCGGATCGATTGCTTTCGGAATCTACCTTGTCCAATGCGACCCTGTTCAGTGCCAGCTTGGTTATTCTGTTGCGGGAGGGGCTCGAAGCCCTGCTCGTGGTGATTGCCCTGGTGACTGTGCTGGTGCGAACCGGTCGGCGTGACGGACTTCGGTATGTGCATTTGGGTTGGGTAACGGCATTGGTGGCCGGTGTTGCGACCTGGGCTGCCGCGCAGTCCCTGGTGAGTATCAGCGGCGCCAGCCGCGAAGTCATGGAAGGGGTTGCGGCCCTTTTGGCGGCGGTCGTGTTGCTCTATGTCGGCATCTGGATGCACAGTAAAACCCATGCTGCCCAGTGGCAGGCCTATATCCAGCAGCACATCAACTCCCACCTGACTGCGGGTACCCTGTGGGGTCTTGCGCTGCTGGCATTTATTGCGGTTTATCGTGAAGTCTTTGAAACGGTCTTGTTTTATCAGGCGCTGCTGACCCAGGCTGCAGCCGCTCAATATTCATCCGTATTCAGCGGCTTTGTAGCCGGTACTGCTTTCTTGGCCGTATTGGCCGGGTTGCTGGTGCGTTATTCAGTGAAATTACCCATTGCCAGATTCTTTTCCGTCACCACCTACCTGTTGCTGGCCCTGGCGTTTATCCTCATGGGTAAGGCGATGTCGGCACTTCAGGAAGCGGATATTATCGGTATTACCCCATTGCCTGTCAGTTTTGAATTCGATTGGGTCGGCGTCAAATCCACCTGGCAGGGGATCATGGCGCAATTGTCGGTACTGGTGGTTTTCCTGGTCTTTCTGGGGCTGGCGAGAAGGCAGCGGAAAAATGCCCCTGTTGCAGAACGTTCAGGAGAGTTTTTGGAACCGGGTGTCACCCGCTCGAAACCGGAGTAGCCGACAAATTCCGCAATATGAGGTCCGGCCGGTAAAAGCGTTGAATTTAGCCACTTCTAACGTAACCGATTGAATATTAAGGGTTAATCAACCAGAAGTTCAAAAGTCATGGGCTTTACTGGCCTGGTCAGATCCAGCTCAAAACTTCCCAATCTGCCCAAGTGCTCGGTATGGTACGGCGAAAATGCGGCCATGTGGTCGCGAGTGATATTGTGCCCTTCCGACTTCAATTGATTAAACACTTCGGTCATCGCGTTTACGTTGTATAGGATCGCGAAGTTGGCCAGCAAATGATTGTATTTAACGATTTTGCTTTGCTCGTGTCTCAAGTTTGCGGGAATTTTTCCGCCATTCGCAAAAAACAACCACCGGGCAAACTCATTGAACTCTTCGCTCTTACAGGTCGCTGCCTGGATTGTTTTGCGAAGATCAACGTCGGTGATGTATTCGAGCAGGAACATGGTCCTCACCACTCGCCCTAGTTCTCGGAACGCAAAGTACAGTTTGTTTTTTCGGTTCTTGGTGCCGAACCGGCGCAGGATTGTCGAGGCGGTGATTTTCCCAGCTTTAACTGACATCGCCGTTCGCATCATATCCGCATAGTGCTTTTCAATGAGATCCCACTTGATTGGCTCTTTGAATAAGGACTGAATATGATCAAGCACCATGGCGCGGTCAGGCTTGTAGAAACTGAGATCTTTAATATTTCGGATGCGCGGCATAAGCTTGATGCCCAGCAGGTATGCCAGACCAAACACCGGTGTAGATTGCGCCTGTGTATCCCCGTGAACGGTGTCTGGATTGAAATCAGATTCGTCGTTGAGTAGACCGTCTAGGATATAAATCGCCTCATAAACACCACAGGGAATAAACCGGCTGAACAACGCAATGTAGGTATCCGAAACGTGATAATAGGCAATGCCCCCATAGCTGCCGTAACGAATATGGTATTCAGATAGCAAATTATCTTCGTAGAGATCCCAAAGCTTTCCATCAGCGGACACACTGCTGCCTGATCCCCAACACTCAA
>PBRG01000009.1 GCA_002726615.1 Marinobacter sp. | reverse complement strand
AGGCGGGCGGAGTGTGCCCTTCCTCTGCGCAGCGGGTGCGGATCTCTTCAACGATCGGTGCAAGGTCCGGCTGCTCCGGGCGCAACCACATCTCCCGCAGGGTCACCGCGATGATGTTCTCGACTGCGGGGTTGATCCTCGGTTTAGCAGTCGCACGATGGCTTTTGTGTTGACCGTCGCTTCCAGAACGATCTCGTCCTCCACATTTAGCCGCTTTGCAAATTTCAGGATATGCTCGCGCTCAAGCTCCAGGCGACCGGCATCCCTGATCTTGCCGTTCTCCAGGATCGCCACTTGTGCGAAGGTACGATGCACATCGAGGGCAATGATCTTCATGATTGGCTCCTTTCAATGTTCAAAAACAAGGGAGCCAGCGGGCCACACGACAACTACGGATCCGCGCTCGCAGCGCAACCGGGCAAGTCGAAGGGGCGGCCAGATAACAACTCGAGCTCTCAGCTCATGAGATACTTCGGCCTGCCCGCCATTCGTGCTCCCAACACCCCAATCCCGGTGGGTCAATTCTAACCCACATCGAGGTATTATAAACCTCCGATTGGGGTGCCGAGATCATTCATGCCGGATAACAACATCGTTGAGCAGGATCACCGAGGCGTAAAACGGCGGATCAGGCCGATGTTGGGCTTCAAGTCATTCAGATCAGCAACTGCAACTTTGGACGGTATAGAAACGGCACACATGATCAGGAAAGGAGAGTTGGGAAGTGGTTGCCCCTTCGAGATCTATGCCAGTCTTGCCGCGTGACGCGCAACCGAGGAAGCGTCTTTCTTGGCCACACTGAACTTTGCGACGGAACCCCCTCTGTGACTAGCGCGTCGATCCAATCTATCCGGGTAGGGTCGTCAGTCGGACTCAAGTAGAAACTTGAAAAGCCGGGCCGCTGGGCCGGTCTCGGCGCTTGATGTGATTTGCGCGATGAAAAACTGCTTTCTCAAAGGCATTCCTTCGAGCCTTGCTCGTGCCAGCGAGCCCGAAGCAATTTCGCCTCGCACCGCCGTCTCCAGCACGATGGACGCGCCCAGACCGGCGGCCACGCTGCGCTTAACTGCCTCGGTCGAGCCCACATTGCCGATGGTGTCGACATCTTCTGCTTGGGGCCCTAGTGCTTCTGTCAGAAGGGTGCCGGTCCCGCTGCCGCGCTCGCCGCCCAGCATCTTGAGCGTCTTGAGTTCGGCAAAGCTGATCTCTTCGCGCGTGGCAAGTGGATGATCGCTTGGCAGGATGACGATCATTTCATCGCTGAGCCAAGGAGCCACCGTTACGGCGGGGTGGGAAATTGGCCACTCCATCGCGGCGATGTCGATCTCTTCGGCCAGCAACATCTGCGCAACGCGAGGGTTTGGGGCTGAGATGACCTCCCATCGCATCTGCGATGATGTCTGTTTGAGAAAGGATGCCAGCGCATCCGGCATGAAGTATGATGCGATGTTGCCGCTGCACCCGATCTTGAGCGACTCGGATAAAACGGCGGCCTGTGCCCTTTGAGTGGATGTAAGAATCTGCTGTGCATGTGGCAGGAGTCGCAGCCCGGCGTCGGTCAGGCGGCTGCCGCTATGGCTGCGCTGGATCAAGGGCGCGCCTAAGTCCTCCTCCAATTTCTTGATATGTTGCGACAGGGTAGGCTGCGCGATGCCGATCCGGACGGCGGCAGTCTGGAAGCTGCCGAGTTCGGCCAGCGCGACGAAGCTTTTGAGAACAGTCGGGTTCACGTCTCGAGCACCTCGGGATTGACGGCGTGGCGCGGCCGCTTGCCAGAAAGAAAGGCGATGATCTCATCGGCGGCCTCGGCTGCAATCTGGCGGCGCACCTCGCTGACTGCCGATCCGATATGCGGTGTCAGAACCGTTTGGTCACAGGCGAGGAGCGCTGGATGAACTTGCCTTGGCCGATCCGGGCGATGCCAATCCTCCATCTCGAACGTGTCCGCGGCATAGCCGGCAAGGCGGCCTGTGTTCAGCGCCTCCACGACGGCGGCCTCATCCACCAACGATCCGCGCGCGGGATTGACCAGATAAGTCCCTTGTTTCATCGCTGCTAGAAAAGATACATTCACGATGTGCTTGGTCTGGTCCGTCAATGGCAGCGCAAGGATGATGAAGTCAGACAGGCGGGTGAGATCATCGAGCGGAGCGTACTGCGCATCGAGAGCTTTTTCCGTCGTGGGGTCGAGGCGATTTTCGTCGAAGTAGATGCGCCGGCCTCGAAAACCCGAAAGGAGCCGCATTGTCTCGCGGCCCACTGCACCGCCGCCGATGATGCCCACGGTCGCGCCTTGCAGGCTGCCACCATAAAAATTGGGCCGCCACCCGGCGAACGTTCCTGACCGTAGATGCGCGTCTCCCGCACGCATGTTCCGTGCGAGCGCAATGCTGAGGCCAATGGCCAACTCGGCCGTCGGCTCGGTCAAAAGGTTCGGAACATAGGTCAACAGCACCCTGGCATCTGTGCAGGCCCGCTGATCAAGATTATCGAAGCCTTTCAATGCGCCGGCAATAATCTTCAATTTGGGGCAGGCGTCCAGAAATGGGCGGTCGACGCACTCGGTCATGAAGGCCATCAACGCCGATGCATCCGCGCAAGCCGCACGCAATTCGTCGTCGGCGAGTGGATCGCGCCCCTCGCTGGTCACGACATCCCCGTGCGCTGAAAGGCGTGCCAGCGTCTCATCTTCGATCCAGTTGGGCACTACAATTTTGACCATTATCCAACATCCTTAGCTGCGATTTTCCAATCACTAACAGCAAGGAACATATATCGCAATATGTAATAAAACTGTCATATATATTGCGTATCAAAGAACTAACAGAAGGAGAATCGGTGCGATGGATGGGTCAATGAGTATTATGGGACGTGATATTCTGAGCGTCGACGATGTCGAAGTCGTGTACCCGAACGGCACACGCGCACTCAATAAGACCACCTGCCAATTCATGGACGGGGAAGTGACCGTCCTTCTTGGTCCGTCGGGCGCCGGTAAGTCTACGCTTCTTCGCACTCTCAACCTGCTGACCCAGCCAAGCGCAGGACATATCGTGACATCGGCGGGCCAGCAGTTGAAGTCGCGCCGCGATATCCGGTTTCATCGGCGCGACACCGCCATGATCTTTCAGCAGCACCAACTGATCGGCCGCCTGAGCACTCTGCGCAATGTCCTCATGGCGCGTCTCGGTCGCCATTCTGTCTGGAGCAGTTTGGCAGGCTTTTCGCGCGCCGAGAAACACCTTGCGCTGGAATCTCTCAGCCGCGTGGGCCTCTTTGACAAGGCGCTGACACGCTGTGACAGCCTTTCGGGTGGCCAGCAGCAGCGCGTCGGCATTGCGCGCGCGCTCACGCAGGAGCCAAAGCTGATCCTCGCGGACGAGCCTATCGCATCGCTCGATCCAGCATCTTCGGACCGGGTGATGAAAATCCTCCGCGACGTATGCCGCGAAGACCGAATTCCCGTCATTGTCAGCCTTCACCAACTCGATTTTGCCAAGGCCTATGCCGATCGCATCATCGGCCTCTGTGATGGTGACATCGTTTTTGACGGACCGCCCTCGGCACTGGATAACGCCGCGCTGTCGCGCATCTACGGCGCGCCGGCCGATACGACCAACTGATCTTTCAACTCTTGGAGACTGCCATGAAGAATATCGCAACTCTCACCGCCATGCTGCTGGCCTCAACAGCCGCATTCGCAGCAGGCGATTATGATCCGGACACTTTGCGCGTCGCGCTGCTTCCTGATGAAAACGCCTCGACCGTGATCCAGGATAACAAGCCGCTGGCCGCGTATCTTGAAGAGAAGCTCGGCAAGGATATCGAACTGATCGTCACGACCGATTACTCTTCGATGATCGAGGCGATGCGCTTTGGCCGCGTGGATGTCGCGTATTTTGGGCCGGCCTCCTACACCATCGCCAAGGCCAAGATGGCGGATGGCGATCTGGACATCGAGCCGTTCGCCGCGCGCGTGACGGATGGAAGCACCACCTACCAGTCTGTCCTCATTGCCAATGTCGAAAGCGGTATCGACTCGATCGACGATATCGAAGGGTCGGGCATCGATGTGGCTTTTGGCGATCAGGCATCCACCTCGAGCCACTTCGCGCCGAAATACACGATGATGCTCGAAGGCGTGACGGAGGGCGATGACTATACCCAGAACTTCACGGGCGCGCACGACGCGGTGGCGCGCAACGTCGAGCTGGGCAATGCCGCTGTCGGCGGTCTGAGCCGTCCGATCTACGAGAGCCTGCTGGCCAAGGGGTCGGTTGATGCATCGAAGCTGATTGTCATCGGTTACTCCGCCGATATCCCACAATATCCTTGGGTTATGCGCACCGACATGACCGAGGCGCTTGAAGACTCAATCAAGGACGCCTTCCTGACGCTGGAGCCAGGGACCGACGCGGGCGATGCAGTCCTGACGCCGTTCAAGGCCGACGGGTTCGCAGCAATCACGGATGCCGACTACGACATCATCCGTGACATCCGCAAGAACCTGCAAGCCGACTGAGAATGCCCGAACTAGGAGACCGCCATGACCCGCCTCTTGACTGCCCAGCCTGCGCTGACCAACGCTGAAGATGTGCTGGCCGAGGACAGCAAGGGGCGGCGAAAGCTGCTCCTTCAAATCGCCGTAGTCGCCGCGATCGTCATTGTATCGCTATGGATGACCGGGATGCTAGATCGGAGCCGGTTGACCAGCGGCTTGCCGGCTATCGGTATCCTCGGCACTGAGATGTTCCCGCCGGATTTCGGCCGTTGGCGCGACTGGGTAGGACCCCTTGTCGAGACGCTGGCTATGTCTATCGCCGGCACGGCGCTGGCGGTCGCTCTCTCTTTGCCACTGGGCTTCTTGGCCGCACGGAACACATCGCCCAACAAGGTTATCTACCAAGTCTCGCGGGTCGTCCTGAATACGCTTCGCTCGATCCCAGAATTGATCATGGGTATAATTTTCGTTGCAGCTGTAGGGTTTGGCATGTTGCCTGGTGTTTTGGCCCTTGGCCTCCATTCGGTTGGAATGGTCGGAAAATTCTTTGCGGAGGCCATCGAGCACGCGCATCCTGCACCGATTGAAGCGACCGAGGCGTCAGGAGCCACGTCAATGCAAGTCATCCTGCATGGCGTCCTGCCTCAAGTCTTTCCGCAATTCGCAGATGTGAGCATGTATCGCTGGGAATATAATTTTCGAGCCTCGACCGTCATGGGTATGGTTGGTGCAGGCGGTATCGGCACTGAGCTCGTCGGCTCGCTCCGCCTTCTGGACTACCCACAGGTGTCAGCGGTTTTGCTGGTCATCCTCGCCTGTGTGACCGTTGTGGATATACTCAGCAATATGCTCCGTGCGAAGTTCCGGTGATTTAAGCAGATGCCAAGGTGATTTGCTCGAACAATGAGCCATCACCTCAACGGTTCAGTTTTCTTTCATGCCAGCTTGTTGCATGGGTCAAAATATGGGTGCAGGCGCCCCTTTCCCCGAACGACTATGCGGCACGTTTGAAGACCGCATGACCGAGGCGGGTCATGCGGTTGAGGGTCTTTGTGGCGCCCGATCTGGGCTTCGACGAGGGCTCTGCGATTGTATCCCGTTGCTGACTACCCTGCCATTCGGCCATGCTCGGCGATATGCTCTATGTGAGCGTTGCGCCCATCGCGTAGGCCGGGAACAGCGGTAATTAGTGGCGGGATGGTGATCTCGACATCGGGTCAGAACTTTTGGGTCAAGCAATCGGAAACTACGGTGCCATCATAAGCGGCGTCCGCCAGAACGCGGGTCACCTAGCTTGCGATCCCCACGATGAGGTCGGGCAAGGCGGTTTCGTCGCCGATCTGGTCTGTGGTCAACAGTGAGGCGACGATCTCACCGCTGTCCGGGTCATACCCGATGTGCAGTTGACGCCAGGATTTGCGGGTCTTTCACGTGCCATGCTTTTCGTCCTGCCAGCCCGAACCGCGATGGATCTTCAGGCCTGTGCTATCCACGATCAGCGTGGTGGGGCCACTGGATTGTGGCCTTTCGTCCACGACCGAGAGGTCAATCGCCCGCCGCGATAAGGTCGAGAAGTCTGGAACCGGCAACTCCACGCCCATCAGTCCAAGTAGCGACCGGACGAACTCTTGGGTCTGATGCAACCGCTGGTGAAAGATCAGCCCCCGCGTCAGACACGTCTCAATCGCGAAGTCCGAATATTTTGGCTGACCACCGCGACCCTTTCGCTTCGGCGCTGACCATCGCCCGGCAGCCCCGGCCTCAAGCCAGATCGTAACGTCTCCGCGACGGCGCAGAGCCTCGTTGAAATCCGACCAATTCGTCACCGTGTATTTCGCCTTGGAAAACTTATCGCGTCGACCAGCGTTGAATATATGCGGCATAGGGCGCTACCTTGAGGATATCAGAACCGGCGTCTTCGCCAAAATCCGCGACCCATGCAACAAGCTGTCAAATCACCACACCAAGATCACTCAGCGCGCGAAATCCCTTCGGAATGTCCGCATTATCACGCAGTTCCAGCACGAGGTGCGGGTCGCTTTCGCAAGCAGCCAAGGCACGGAAGACAGCTGTCCATTCGATTTCCCCTTCCCCCGGGGCCCAGTGGCGGTCGGCATGGCCATCGACGTCTTGCAGGTGGACATGGGCAAGCTGCGCACCGGCATCAGTGATAAAGTCAGCGACGGGTGGGGCGCCAGACATGCGACGGGCTAACTGAGCGTGCCCGGTGTCGATGGAAAGTGCGATTGCTTGTGAGCCAAAGCCATCCACCATCGCGCGACGTGTTTCTGGGCGAACGTCCTGAATGTTTTCGATCACAAGAGTGATGCCCATGTTTTCGGCTGCGCGCACGACGGGGTCTAGAATTTGATGGATGCGGCCAATCTTGCTTTCGGCGTAGCCCGGAAAGCTGAAGAAGTTGTTCTGATACCAAGCCGTGTAAGGGGAATGCAGGACCATCTGGCGCGCGCCGATCCGATCCGCGGCCTCGAGAGCTTTGAGGAACCGCGCAGTAATGATCGGGCGCAGTTCCGAGTCTTTGTTGTCGATATCCAGACCTTCAAAGGGCCCATGAATGCCAAGGCGTCCAGTATGCCCATCAAGCGCCGTCTTGGCGGCGGCAATGCGATCGTCGAATCCGGTGGTTAGCGCGACATGGGACATGAAATCCTGTAGTTCGATATCGCGGGCGGCATCAAACAGCCAATCGCGGTGGTCTGCAATCTCAGATGTTTTCAGGCAGGCGCCTATTTTGAGCGGGGTCATGTCTGTGGGTCCTTGGGTCGGGAATAAACATATAGGTAGCGATGGCACAGCAAAGACACAGGGCCATGACAGCAAAAGACCACCAGCCGCCGTAGGTTTGTGTGGTCCATGCAAAAGGCTCTGTTGCACAAATCGGCTGAGGGTCGAGGTTCCCCTTCCCCCGGACAGACTCATCCCACGGCTTCAGTGACGGGTATGCCGAGTGCGGTGAAGCCGTTCAGGACGACCACACGGATCTGAAACTCGGCAACCTGACGGTCGAAGTCCCTGGCAGTCAGGCGTTGGCCCAGCAGCTTCACACAATGCATCTTCGTTTCGACGCGGCTCCGGCGGTGATAGCCGCTCCATCGTCGCCAGATGTTTCGCCCGAAGCGACGTGACGCGCGCAGGGCTTCGTTGCGCGCGATTGCTCCGGGAGTGTCGGGCTTCCATGGCCTGGCATTTTTGCGTGGCGGTATGACTGCGGCGGCACCTCGGGCGGCGATGGCATCGTGGCACTTGCGGGTGTCAAAGGCACCATCAGCGGTGACGCTTGCAACCTCGTGATCTGGCGGGATCTGGTCCAGAAGCTCTGGCAGCATGGGCGCGTCACCGACATCACTGGTGGTGAACTCGGCCGCGCGTATTTCCAGCGTTTGCTCGTCAATTCCGATGTGGATCTTGCGCCAGACCCGGCGCTTGGTGCCACCATGCTTGCGGGCGTTCCACTCCCCTTCGCCCTCGACCTTGATGCCGGTGCTGTCGATCAGCAGGTGCAACGGGCCGCCGGATCCACGGTAGGGAATATTGATCTTCAGGGACTTCTGGCGCCGCGACAGCGTGCTGAAGTTGGGCACGGTCCAGTCCAGGCCGGTCAGGCGCAGCAGGCTCTCAACGAAGCCCGTCGTCTGCCTGAGCGCCATGCCAAACAGCACCTTCATCGTCAGGCAGGTCTGTATGGCTGCGTCACTATAGTCAGGCTGTCGGCCACGTTTGCCTGTTGGCCTGGCCTCCCAGGTCATCTCGGGATCGAACCAGATCGTCAGCGAGCCACGACGCTTCAGAGCTTCGTTATAGGCGGGCCAATTCCTGGTCTTGTAGGCGGGGGGGCTGGGTCGGCTCATGCGCCCCCAGCTACCACGCTGGATTCACAAGATGAATCCCTCACGCGATTTGTGCAACAGAGCCCCCTCTAGGTTTATTCATTCGGATGAATAGTGGGACTGCGTATCAATGGCGCTATAGTTTCATGAAACCTTTGTGA
>PBRG01000008.1 GCA_002726615.1 Marinobacter sp. | reverse complement strand
CGCAAGGTGTCCAGCCTTTACGACATGATTCACCCCAGCGCCAATGAGACGCTGACTGTGCGTTCGCTGTTCGTGATTGATCCGAACAAGAAAATCCGCCTGATGATCACCTACCCGGCCAGTACCGGTCGCAACTTCAACGAAGTGCTTCGGGTTGTCGACTCGCTGCAGATGACCGACATCCACAAAGTGGCGACACCTGGCAACTGGGAACCCGGTGGCGACGTGGTGATCGTGCCGTCCCTGCAGGATGAGGAGGAAATAAAAGAACGTTTCCCGAAAGGCTATCGGGCGGTGAAGTCCTACCTGCGAATGACGCCGGACCCGGGGGCGAACTGGAGTGGCGATTAAACGCTGAAGGCGCAATTCGCTGAAACGAAAAAGCCGGGCTGATGCCAAGCCGTTCACTTAAAGTGGATCGGAACGGCTTGGCCCGGCCCGAAAAGGCGCTATACTACTGGATATCCAGACAGTATGGTGCCTTTTTTCATGAGAAAGAAATCTTGCCAGAAGGATTGGCCGCGAGTTCCTGAGAGGTTTGAGGGGATTCAAGTTAACGGCTGCGGGGCACCAGATTGCGAGAACTTTGGTCTCTCACCGGCCCCGAAGGAAAGAATACCCAAGGAATCTAATAGAGAAACGGATGATCGTCAAATTCCGGAAATGCCGGAGCCCTTCAGAATTCAGGGAACGGGTCTAAATTCTGCCTCCCTGACCTGCAAATCCTGCGAAGCTCGAAAACAAGCCGGTGAGTATTCAGGAAGCATTACCTCGGCCCTTAAGAGTAACCAGGCTGTTGCTCAAGAGCTTCATCGAATCAGCCGATATCTGTCAGGTCCTGATTTAAATTGCCCCAACGGTTGCACATGCGACGGCGGCGAAATAAACGACGCGGGAAAACAGCCTCGGGTTCTCAACGCTATCAATGTCTTTCATGCCGGAAGACATTTACACCCAAGAAAAGAAACCGCAGCCACCGGAGACCAGAGACGAACAAGCAGTTCTTCAAGCTCCTAGTTAATCGCGTACCTTTACGCCGCATCGCTGAAATTCTGTCTATCCATCCAAAAACACTCTACGGGAAAATAGATTTCCTGCACCGTCAGTGCCTCGACTTTGCTAGTCGGCGAGAAATTGAGCTGAAGAAAATGGATCGTTCTCGCCTTTATCTGGCGACAGATCGTCAGGTGCAAATCAGCAACTGGACGCAACGAAAAGACAAACGAAATTGTGAGGTTTACGGAATCGCTACGGCCTGTCTCCGAACCGGTTATGTGTTCGCCTTCAATTTCAATTTTGATGCGAGCGTTGATCAAGATCAGATAGAAAAACACGCCATCGAGATTGGTGACTATGACCGCCCCAAGCACCATCGCAATTACGCAAGGGTGTGGCTGAAGCAGGAGTTTGCAGACGCCACCAAGCGCTCCTCTCGCCGCACAGAGCAACTGGCAGCGGGGTCCTTGGCGGAAGAGGTGCAGCGCAAGGCTGCTTTTGATAGCGCCGTTAATGTGAGTGGATCATCTGAGGATTTTGATTCCACAACGCGTCTTCCAGCCAAGGGCGTCTTGATTCACAACGAATACACCATGACAGCGCATTTCTTCCTGTTAAGGCAGTTACTGGATTCTGTCGGACGAACTCGATTTTATATGGACCAGGACACAGGGATGCGAGGTGCTTATATTGCGGCATTTCGCGACAAGATACTGGACGGGGAGTCTGATGGTTTTTTGATCAGGGCAAGCAAAGATAAAACCGTAGATGCTAAACGGCAATTAGTCCGAGATGCTCAGGAATTGATCAGTGAATATGCAGGTGCCTCCTTCCAGAAGATGTCGCGGAAGGAGAGAAAAGAAGTCATCAATCGAATGTTGATCGACCGAATTCAAAAACCACTGTCATTCCCGAATTCACCCGAAAAATGGGTTCAATATCCGGAAGCCACCATGGTGGAATCCGAAAAGATGATTGCGGCCATCACCAGGACCGACCGCTATTCTCTGGATCATCAAGCGAGTCTTCTTCAAATGGGGTCACTGCACTCGGTAGATCGATTCTTTATGCAGATCCGGAGAGCCATAAGCTGTTTTGAGCGACCATTTGGATCTGGAACCAGTGGGCGACGCGTCTGGTACGGTTACTCGCCATATAACCCGGACAGGTACAGTCAGCTTGGCGATATCTACCGAGTTTATTACAACTACTGCAAACCGAATGACAAAGGCAAGACTCCTGCGATGCGCCTGGGTCTTGCAAAAGGCCCAGTGGACTTAGAAAAGATCATCTATCTGGACAAATACACCAAGGTCAGCTCATAAAAAAGGGCCGATGGAAATATCCATCGACCCTCTTGCTACCCGGTCCGGCCAACCCAGATCCACTTTAAGTGAACGGCTTGGGCTGATGCCCGGCTTTTTTATGCCATATCGTTCCTGGCCTCAGAATGCCGGAACCACGGCTCCCTCGTACTGCTTCTTGATAAACGCCCTGACCTCATCCGTAGTCAGCACCTTTGCCAATGTCTGAATTGCCTCGTCGTTGGCGCGGCTTTCATGAGCAACCAGAATATTCACGTACGGCGATTCAGCACCCTCAATAACCAGAGCATCTTCCGTCGGATTAAGGCCGGCTTCCAACGCGTAGTTGGTGTTGATGAGCGCCAGGTCCACCTGGTTCAGGATACGCGGCAAGGTGGCGGCTTCCAGTTCCTTGAATTCCAGATCTTTCGGGTTATCAGCGATATCACGCGGTGTAGCGGTTATCTTGCTTCCATCCTTCAGGGTGATCAGGCCGGCTTTCTGCAGCAAAAGCAATGCGCGGCCACCGTTGGTGGGATCATTGGGGATCGCCACTGTGGCACCCTCTTCAAGGGCTTCCAGAGAGTCAATCCGGCTTGAATAGGCACCGAACGGCTCAACGTGCACACCCACTACGCTGACCAGATTGGTACCACGGCCGTCATTGAACTCATCCAGGTACGGCTGATGCTGGAAGAAGTTCGCGTCCATCCGCTTCTGATCCACCTGCACGTTAGGCTGGACGTAATCGGTAAACACCTTCACATCCAGCTCCACACCCTGCTCCGCCAGCTTGGGCTTAACAAATTCCAGGATCTCGGCGTGGGGTACCGGCGTTGCCGCCACGGAAAGCTTTTCCGCAAACGCGGCGGAAGAGAATGTTGCGATGGCAGCCACTGCCACCAGGGTCTTCTTGAAGTTCATAAGCACGTTCTCCTGCGGGTATTGTCGATGAATTCATCTAGCCTGGGAGTACGGCAGACGGTGGGAGGCAACTTCCGAAAAACGCCCGTGAATACGTCCCTGTAGGGCTCGGTCGCGCCATCCTTGGCGCTCCACGTTTTCGGAAGTTGCCTCCCACCATCCGCCTATATCGGGCTGTTGTTATTTGCGGCTGAAATATAGAACCAGACGATCTCCAGCCATTTGTAGCAACTGTACGAAAATAACCAGTAGGGCTACAGTAATGACCATGACATCGGTCTGGAATCGTTGGTAACCGAAGCGGATGGCCAGATCGCCCAGGCCGCCACCGCCCACTACGCCGGACATAGCAGCGTACGAAACCAACGTAATGGCTGTGACCGTAATGCCGGCGATGATGCCCGGCAGTGCCTCCGGCAGAAGGGCTCCGAAAACAATCTGTTTTACTGTGGCGCCCATCGCCTGCGTAGCCTCAATAATCCCACGATCAACCTCGCGCAGTGAGGTTTCCACCAGGCGCGCGAAGAAAGGAGCACCACCCGCCACCAATGGCGGAATCGCGCCAGCCACGCCAAGAGATGTACCGATCAACATCACTGTGAACGGGATCATCACGATCAGCAGAATGATAAACGGTACGGAGCGTAGCACGTTCACCACAAAGGACAGCACCGCATAGGCGATGGGCTGCTCCAGCAGTTGGCGCTTGCCGAACAGGAACAGCAGCACACCGACCGGCAAGCCAATCAGCACGCTGAACAGCAGTGACATGCCCACCATCACCAGGGTGTCCCAACTGGCCCAGCCGATTTCGGTCCAGTCCACGTTACTCAGCAGGTCTCCCATCAAGGCTTCCATCAGCGCAACACCTCCACGTGGACATCCGCCGCTTCAAAGGCCTGCATGGCGGTATCGAGATTGCCGCCCACCAGCGAGAGGGTCAGCTGGCCGTAAGGCGTATCCTTGATGTGGTCGATCCGGCCGGAGAGGATACTGAAATCCACACCGGATTCCCGCGCCACGCTGCCCAACAGTGGCGTGTAGGTCGATTCGCCACGAAAGGTCAGGCGCAGGATGCGGCCCTTGGCATGCTGCAGGTCCTGCTGCATTTCCTCGTGGTCGATGCTTTCGCTTTCGAAGACAAAGTCCCGGGTGGTGGGGTGTTTCGGGTGCAGGAACACATCACTGACCGCGCCCATTTCAACGACTTCACCGGCATCCATCACCGCCACCCGGTCGCAGACACGGCGCACCACGTCCATTTCGTGGGTGATCAGTACGATGGTCAGGCCGAGCTCGCGGTTGATGTCCGCCAGCAGTTTCAGCACCGACTGGGTGGTTTGCGGGTCAAGGGCACTGGTGGCCTCGTCGCACAGCAGGATCGTCGGGCGGCAGGCCAGGGCGCGGGCGATCCCCACACGCTGCTTCTGTCCACCTGAAAGCTGCGACGGGTACTTATTGGCCTGATCCACCAGGCTGACCCGTTTCAGCAACTCATCCACCCGGTCACGAATCTCGGTGCGGGAATAAATGCCGGCCAGCTTCATGGGAAAGGCAATGTTGTCCGCCACGGTTTTCGAAGACAGCAGATTGAAGTGTTGGAATATCATGCCCACCTTGCGGCGGAACGCCCGTAACTCGCTGGCGTTGTAGCCGGTGATGTTTTCATCGTCAATCAGGATGCGGCCACCAGTGGGCGGTTCCAGCAGATTGATCAGGCGCACGAGGGTGGACTTGCCCGCGCCGGAGTGGCCGACGATGCCAAACACCTCGCCGGTGTCGATGGTCATACTGGTGGGGTGTAATGCGGGGATCGCCCGCCCACCTACCTGGTAGGACTTCTGTACCTGGTCAAATACAATCACAACGTTGCCTTGTGAACGCTTTGTCAGCGCCTTGTGGGTGCAGAGGTAAAACGCGCGATTATAAACCAAACCGATGGCAAACCCGAATCCGCCGCCTTGGTAAATCCCCTTACACCATTTGCCACCTGACACACCGGCCACGACTGAACTAGACTGACCCGTTACAAGAACATCATTAACACTCCCGAGGCGCGCGCAATTTTGACCACAAAAACCGAGACTCCGCCCTCAAGGATGAATTCGACCCAGGCATGGGTCACCTATCTGAGCAAAGTGGAGCTGCCGGTACTGGCAAACACTCTCCGCAGAATTGATGAACTGACCGACAGCAGTAACAGCACCGTCAACGAACTGGCTAACGTCATTCTCAATGACGCCCAGCTCACCTCTCAGGTACTTCGGCTCTCCAACACGGTGTTCTACAACCAGACCCGCACCCAGGTAAGCACCGTCAGCCGCGCCATCACCCTGATCGGTTTCGACGCCGTGAAATCCATGGCCATTTCGTCCCTGATCGTGGACTCCCTGCTCAAACGCAACGACCGGCCACACCTGCTTCGCTGCCTGGCCCGAGCCATTCACGCCGCCGTCCAGGCCCGCTGCCTGCTGCCAAAGCGCAACGAACACGCCCTGGAGGAGGTGTTCATAGGGGCCTTGCTGATGAACATTGGCGAGTTGGCTTTCTGGTCCTGCGAGACCGAACAGGCCAGTGAACTGGAATCCCGGCTGCGCGAGGGGGAGCCCACACTGGAGGCTCAGAAAGCCGCGCTCCACACCACCTTTACTGAAATTACCCGTGGTCTGGTGGACGCCTGGTCGCTCGGCCCCTTCATCCGCGAGGTGGTCGCGCCCGGGCAGGCCAATTCGAAGGCCGCCAGCCTGGTGCGCCACTCCGTTGAGATGGCAAGGCTGTCCGAGAATGGCTGGCGCGGCGACGACATGGAAAAAGTCATGGAAGCTCTGGGGCAGGACATTGGAGAGAACCCCGCTGCCGTGCGGGACCAGCTCAAGGTGAATGCCGGGGAAGCCGCGAGGGTCGCGGTGTCGCTGGGCATTCCCCAAGTGACCGCACTGATGCCTGGCAGCCAGACCAACTCCGGTGAGGAAGCGGTTCAGGCGCCAGAGGTGGACCCCACCCTGCAGCTACAGATTCTCCGCGACCTTACCCACAGCCTTACCGACAAACCGGACATCAACGAAGTCTGTCAGCTGGTCATCGAGGGCATTCACCGGGCAATTGGCATGCAACGGGTTGTGCTGCTGATGAGCGACCGCAGCGGGCTTGAACTGGTGCCGCGCAAGCTGGGTGGCAGGGGCACCGAAGCCTGGAAGGACAACTTCACCATCCGCAAGGATGGCACCGGTCCTCTCGGGGCGCTCTTACCCCATGCTGATTGCTGCGTCTATCAGCCGAAAACGAAAACACAAAGTGTTGCCTACGACCGATGGTTGGGGAACGTGCCGGCGCTGATCGGCCCCCTGAAAGCCAAAGGGCGACTGGTCGGCCTGTTTTACGCGGACAACGCAGCGGCGGACTATGTGCCCTCCGATGAGCAGCTGACGGCGTTCGGACACTTTATCCAGAACGCCCAGCTATGCATCACACTGCTGTCGAGTCATTGACCAACCACCAATTGATTACTGCTCTCACAGCCGCTTTAGACGTGCCGCTTACCATCCACTAACTGAGAAACATTCAGTGGATTGCCATCACGAAGGGCTTCCGGCAACAGCGCCTGGGGAAGGTTCTGATAGCAAACCGGACGCAGGAAGCGATGAATTGCGGCGCTTCCAACGGAAGTCGTGCGCGAGTCGGACGTTGCCGGGAAAGGCCCTCCGTGCACCATCGCATGACACACCTCAACCCCGGTCGGCCAGCCATTGGCCATCACCCGGCCAGCTTTTTCTTCCAGGGTCGGCAGCAGCGACCTGGCTTGCTCAACATCACCGTCATCCATCTGGATGGTAGCCGTTAGCTGTCCTTCCAGCTTTTCTGCAACCTGTTTCAGTTGTGCCATATCATCGCATTCGATCACCACAGAGCTGGCTCCGAACACTTCATCCTGGAGGCTCTGATCACTGATGAATGACTCGGCAGTTGTGGTAAACAGCGCGGCCTGGCATTGATTAGACGCCTCGCCTCGCTCTCCGTTACCCAGTGCGCGGACATTGTCGTTGCCAGACAGTGCTTTGACGCCCTGTACATACGCGTCATGGATGCCTGGCGTCAGCATGGTCTGAGCTGCAACAGTGGTGATGGCCTTGCCCGCCGCTGTGACGAATTCATCAAGTGCCGGGCTGCGCACGGCAATGACCAGGCCCGGATTCGTGCAGAACTGGCCAGCGCCCATTGAGAGTGAACCAACAAAGCCTTCCGCCAGCGCCTGGCTTCGCGACTGTAAAGCTTCGGGCAGAAGGAATACCGGGTTGATACTGCTCATCTCTGCGTAAACTGGAATCGGCTGGGGGCGTGCCTGGGCCGTCGCCATCAGCGCCATACCACCGCGGCGCGAACCGGTAAAGCCGACCGCTTTTATCCGCGAGTCCGATACCAGCGCCTGGCCGATTTCGTTGCCGGAGCCAAACAGCAGTGAGAATACGCCCTCGGGCATCTCACATTGCTTGGCCGCTGCTTGCACCGCGAGCCCTACCAGCTCGGAGGTGCCGGGATGTGCGGAATGTGCCTTTACAATAACCGGGCAACCCGCCGCCAGGGCCGAAGCGGTGTCACCACCGGCAACGCTGAACGCCAGAGGGAAGTTGCTGGCGCCGAACACCACCACAGGCCCCAGCGCGATATGTTGCTGGCGCAGATCAACTCTCGGCATCGGCTTGCGCTCTGGCATTGCCGGATCGATACGAACATCCAGCCACTCACCTTCACGCACTACGGATGCAAACAGACGTAACTGGCCACAGGTGCGGCCCCGCTCACCCTCTAAACGTGCACGCGGAAGGCCGGACTCAAGCATGCCGCGCTCGATCAGTTCGTCGCCGATCGCTTCAATCTGGTCGGCGATAGCGTCCAGAAAGGCCGCGCGTTGTTGTAGCGATGTTGTTCGGAATTCGACGCTTGCCGACTCGGCTAGCTCGCATGCACGCTCGACCTCGGCCGAACCACCGGCTGCGTAGATCGGCTCAAGGTGCTCACCGGTGGCAGGATTGACTGCCTGAATGGGAGCTCCTGTTGCGGAAAAGGTTTCTTGGCCAATGAGTTGCTGACCTTTAGGTTGCATATTCTTGCTCCTACATTGCACATAACAGAAAAAGGATTTAATCCCAACGTATCGACTCTAAGCCCTACCCTGCAGACTGGAGTCACCGGGTAAGGCTGGCTTAATGACTACTTCAGGTGCTCTGAGCAGCACCAACTGGTTTCCTGAGCGGCTTTTTGATCGCCAGAAAGTAAACAAACACGAGCGTGAGAACGACGAAGAACAAACTGTCCAGGCTGGTAAAGAATGTCATCGGGTTGCCATTGGAAAGGGCCAGTGAGCGGCGCAAAAACTCCTCCAGGTTGGGGCCAAGAATGAACCCGAGCAGCATCGTGATGACCGGAAAATCGTGCTTTCTCATGTAGTACGCGAGCACACCCAGCACCAATGTCATCATCATCTGGAAGGTTGAGTATGTGGCAACGTAACTTCCGACTACTGCCAGGAGCGCAATAACGCCATAGAGCACGTCCTTGCGGATCGAGACAATCTTGATGAAATAAGGGCCCAGTAAGAACAACGTCAAGGGAATCAATATCACGGCACTGAACAGGAGTGAGGCGAGCACTGGCGCTATCAGATCAGCTTGGCCGGCCATCAGCTGAGGGCCCGGCTGAATGCCGTTAATGACGAGCACCCCGAGCATGATGGCTGTAATCGGATCACCAGGAATGCCGAACGTCAGCATCGGTACCAGGGCGCCACCACAAACGGCGTTATTGGCGCTTTCAGATGCTGCAATCCCTTTGGGATTGCCCTTGCCAAAGCTTTCAGGGTTTGAGGAAGTACGTACTGTTTCAACGTAGGCCAGAAAGCTTCCCATCGATCCGCCGGCACCAGGCAGTGTGCCGACCGAATAGCCGATCAACGCCGATTTGACGTAACAGACAATGCCAATTTTACGAATGGACGCTAAGGGTGGGATGAAATCGCGACGCCTGATCTTAATCTTGCTTATCGCTTCGGTGGTCTGGCGAGACTCTTTTGCAGCCCCGGCCTGAGTCAATATTTCACTGACTGCAAAGGTGCCAATGATCACCGGCATCAGATCAATACCTGCGGTGAGGTTGCCGAACCCAAAGGTGAAACGGGTAACCGGCTCCATCGCGTCCAGGCCAATCGTTGCCAGCATCAAACCGATGCACGCAGCCATAGCCGCTTTAATCATCTTGCCGCGTTGGGCAATGACGATGACAATCACGGCAAACGCCAACAACGAGAACTTACCGGTGGTCTGCACCAGTAACGACGCCTCGGCAATGACGGGCGCGAGGCCAATCAGCAGCATAGCGCCCAAAGCCCCTCCGGCCATCGAGCCAATGGCTGCGTGTCCCAGTGCCAACGCGCCTTTGCCCTGCTTTTGCAGAGGGTAGCCATCCAGAGCGGTCATCATTGAAGACGGCGCACCGGGGATATTGATGGTGGTCGCGGTAATGCTTCCGCCACACATACCCGCCATATAAATACTGGCGCAGGCCATCAATGCGATGGTGACATCCAGGCTGTATGTCAGAGGTAATAACAGCGCCAACGCCAGCGTTGCAGTCAACCCTGGAATCGCGGAAAAAATGGTACCGATTATAAAACCTGCGACAACGTAGGCCAGTACCAGAGGGTCAAGCAGCTTTGTGAAACTGCCCGCTACAAGCGTAATAAATTCCATCAGTTACCTCCCCCAAACGCCGGGAGCCTAACGCCGAAAAGCAGTTCGAATATGAAGTACCCAAGCGTGACGATCACGATTGAAATGATGGCCTTTTGAACAAACTTTTCTTTTTCGGAAAACATCAACATCATCGAAAAAACAAACAGCACTGAAGGGATGAAATATCCGATAGCTGAAAAGGCAAGAATGTAAATGAAGGTCAATAGAATGATTATTGGAGCAGCGAATGGACTACTTTCATCACCCGCATCTGCCACACGTCTTTTTACAAGGTCCCATTCTTTGAACAGTAATATTCCGCTAAACAGCACTGCAAAAGAACCGACAATCAGCGGAAAAAAGGAGGGTTGAAGACGGCCGTCGACAGTTGGACTTCCAAGGTCAATAGCAGTGACGAGATAGCCAACTGAAACGATAAATATAAAAATTTGAAAGATGATTTTTTTATAGATATAAAACATATCATGCACCCTTGGGCATCCCCCTATCAGCGTTACAGGGGGATGCGCGCCACATCGTTACAGATTAAGTTCGTCCATAACTTTGAACGTTTCAGATTGCAGCTCATCGATCCACGCCTGCACATCATTGGAGCCCAGCCAGCTCGGCGTTACGCCGACACCCGCTACCCAGGTCTGAAACTCTTCGCTCTCAAAGGCATGCTTGAAAGACGACTCAAGTTTATCGATCACGGCGTCTGGCGTATTTTTCGGAGCGGCCAGCAACACGAAGCTGCCCGTCTCCAACTCATAGCCTAAGGTGTTAATGGGTGGAACACTTGGAAACGAAGGGTTCTGCTCTGATGAAAGCTCTACCACCCCTTTCACATCGCCTGATTCGATGACGCCACTAAAGTCACCCAGGCTTGAAATGGCGGCATCCAGTTCACCGGACAGCAGTGCTTCGGCCTCAGCACTGGAGGACCCAGGGTAGGTGATCACATTGAATTTAACCCCGGCCTGTTTTTCGAGACGGCGGACGGCAAGAAAAGGCCCTGACCCTCTTGGCGCAACGCCCACGCGGACGCTGTTGGGTTCTGCTTTGGCTGCTTCAATCAGTTCCTTGAAATCGGTAAAGCCAGACTTCTTCGAGACCACTACGGCGTCAGCTTCGCGTGTGATTCGAGCGATCGGGGCCATATCGTCGAGTGAATAGCCTGGAACCATTTTGCCGCGCGGAAGGGTGATCACGCTGTCGTAGGTCAGAACACCAATGGTGTGACCGTCAGGTCGAGCACGGGTCATCTGCATCAAACCGGAAGCGGTCACGGCACCAGCGATGTTTTCTACATAAATAGAAACCGGCATTTGCTGCTCGGCAATGTTAGCGAGCTTTCGCGATATGGCATCGGCGCCACCGCCGGCTGGCCAAGGTACGATAAGACGAATGTCGCGGGAAGGATAATCAGCCGCGGCGACGGTTGAGGCGAGCAGGCAAGCGCCGATAACGCAAACCAGCTGGTTCTTCAATCTTCGTAAAATCATGGCTATATCTCTTTTGTCTGATTGTTATTTATAGGCACTTAATTCTTACAGCAATCTTTTAGGAGCGAGGCGTGAATACCGTTGTGGATTATTGTTTCCACCTCCCGGGCCTGGTGACCGCTATGCTTTTTGGCTGTTGTACTCCTCCAGGGTTTCTGCGTTGGGAGGGTACAGTCCAATGACCTTGCTTCCCGCCCGAACTTTTTTCAGCACATAATCTTCGAAGACCTCCATCGCCAGTGCTTCTTTGGCAATTTCCTGTGCAATTTCCAGAGGGATGACGATGATGCCGTCACCATCGCCGACTAACACATCGCCAGGATTAACCATCACACCGCCACAACCGATCGATACTTGTATGTCTACCGCGTGGTGCTTGGTCAGGTTGGTTGGGGCGCTCGGTTTGGCGCAGAAAATCGGCATGTTCATTTCAGATGCGTCGTCGAAATCTCTGATGCCCGCATCGGAAACAAAACCTGCGCACTTGCGAACTTCCAGACGAGTGAGGAGGATGCTTCCGGCAGAAGCAGCTGTTGCGTCTTGTCGGCAGTCTGAAACCAGCACCATGCCTTCCGGGACGGTTTCAACGGCCAGACGCTGAGGGTGCTCAGGGCTTTTGAACGCCGCAACGGTGTCAATGTCTTCACGAGCCGGGATATAGCGCAGGGTGAATGCCTGGCCGACCATCTTTAATTTCTGCTTGTTGATCAGGCTGACACCTTGGATGTAGGTGTTGCGCAAGCCCCTTTTGAAGAGCGCGGTGTGCAGCGTTGCTGTCGACACACGACGAAGGTCATCGATAACTCGCTGACTTATCTGCATATATTGATTACTTGTTGTCATGCATATTTACCTTGATCGAATGGAACACACTCTCGACTGTACGTTATGGGATTTTACAAATCAAACAACTTTTTACAACTTTTCCATTTTTGTAATAATTTGTATGGCTGCAATCAGTATGAAGGCCCTTAGGAAGTCAACACTCGGAGTTTAGCTTGCTGAAAAACGCTTCATAGTGGTAGAGTTTGGTGCCTTTTACGCTATTTTGTTGATAGCACGCGCAGAAATCGCAAAAATACTGCCAGTTATTGTGTCGAGGACTGCTTGGTCCGAATGGCAATCAGAGTTGCTAAAAGTTGTCTTTTTCGGCGCTAATCACCCTGTTCTGGTCTTTTAACTATGCAGATGCAAAAACAAGATATTAGCCGGTCGCTCTCGTCGGTGGCTTACCAGAAAATTCTGGTTTCCATCATCAATGGCGAATACCCGGCAAACGAGAAGCTTCCCAGTGAGGCAAAGCTGTGCGAAAAATACAGCGTTTCACGGCCCGTGTTGAGAGAGGCGCTGACTCGGCTCAAAGAAGACAATTTGATTGTGTCCCGGCGGGGGTCGGGTAGTTTTGTCATTAAGCGCCCAGATGACACCGTTCTTTCCTTCTCAAAAATATCCAGCATTTCAGATATTCAACGGTGCTTTGAATTTCGCACCAATCTCGAAGGCAGCGCAGCAGGTCTTGCCGCTACGCGACGTACAGCCGATCAGTTGGGTCGTATCGTTGCAGCAGCTGAAAAGATCAATGAAGCAAACAGGCTTCATGCCATAGCCAGCGAAGAAGATTTTGAATTCCATCTCGCCATTGCTGAGGCCGCCAACAACCACTATTACTCGACGGTGATGAAATCGCTTCGGGAAAATATTAAAGAAGGGATGAACATTACACGGACGTTGTCACTAAAATCCTCTGACAGCAATCGTATGGCGCTGGTTCAGGATGAACACAATACGATTTTAAGACATATCATCGATGGCGATGCCGAGAAAGCAGAATCAGCGATGAAGAATCATCTCAATAACGCGAGGATCAGGATGTTCGAGGGAACTGACAACTGATTATTGCGGCCAGAATTCAAGCTGGCGGCCACTTTGCCCAGACCGCCAGCTATACATTACTCTGTTTTCGACCCAGCCCCCTCTTCCGGGCCATCAGAGCTCGTAGAGTTTCGCAACGTGCAGGATCGGCCCGGTCGGCTGGCCGGTGGGGGAGCCTCCCACCGGCTCCAGGCTAATCGCCAGTGTTCGGCTATTGCTGAGAAGCGCACGCGCCTCATCGTCCAGGGTTACCTGGTAGGTTCCGCCTACCGGAATAACCCCGAGAGACAGAGGCTGACCATCCGCAGGCACGATCCACAATTCATAATCCTTGCCCTGCTGGGCAGCCGTCGCGGCAACAGGGCGTAGTTTCAGTTGTCTGTCGAGCGATGACTCACTGACCAGCCACAGGGGGTCGCTCACGTCCGCCTGTACGATGGCCCCCGACAGACGATCATCCATCTCGGGTTCCGGCTGCTGCACCAGGATAACGGCCAGCACCAACGCTGCAGCCGTTGCCAGCATGCTCCAGCCGGGCCAGAACCAGCGGCCGGACGCGTCGTTCGCTGCTTCTGCGGACACAGCGTTACCCGTCTGAGGCCAAAGCCGACGTTCGATTCCAGCCCAGACCGACGCCGGAGGCTGTTCTTCTTCAATGCGTGCGCCCAGGTGCCCCAGTTTCTCTTCCCAGAACCAGACTTCCTGGCGGACTCGAACGGACTCCATCATCCAGCGCTCGAAACGCCGGCGGGCCGCCCCATGAAGGGAGCCAAGCACGTATTCCGCGGCCAATGCTTCTATTCTTTCCGGTGTCTTTTTCATCGTTCCAGACACCTCTTCAGAGCCATTAGTCCGCGCCGAATCCAGCTTTTTACGGTTCCAATGGGAGAACTCAAGGCTTCGGAGAGTTCATCGTGGGTAAACCCCCGGTAATAGGACAACAGAATACTGTCCCGCTGTGTCTCCGAGAGTTCATCCAGGCACCCGCGAAGCTCGGCGGTACCCGCTACCCGAAGTGATTCGTCCAGCGGGCCGTCACGTTCATCGGCAACACGCTCAAGATGGGCGTCGCCGGACGTCGGCCTCGATTTCCTGTTCCTCATAAGATCGAGTGTGCGATAGCGTGCGATCGTCAGCATCCAGCTCAGGGGAGCACCACGCTCACTGTGATATTCACCGGCGTGGTGCCAAATCTGCACAAAGGCATCCTGGACGGCCTCTTCTGCCAGATCCCGCTGACTGGCCAGTTTCAGGCAAAGCCCGAACATCCTGCCGGAAATTTTTTCATACAGCCGCTGAAAGGCCAGTCGGTCTTCCCGGGACACTGCAATCAGCAGTCCCATCAGATCATCCTGCTCAGAGTTGCTGGTTACCATCGATACGATCCCTTGTCTGGTTCTACAGGTATTAGTCGACCTTACGTTCCGAATGCCCACCAGGATGCATGCAGGTCATCAGATCGGGCTCAAACACACCGCTTTGGTCAAAGTCGTCCAGCGCTGTTTCCCACTTGGTTAACTCCAGGCCCTGGCTGGCAAGCCACGTGGGATTGAAATAGGTATCGGTGTATCGGTCGCCACCATCGCACAGAAGCGTGACAACCGAACCGCCCTCTCCGGCGCTTTGCATCTCGCTGGCAAGACTCAGTGTGGCAATCAGGTTGGTACCTGTCGAGCCGCCACAGCGCCGGCCAAGATGACGTTCCAGATATCGGAGCGCGGCAAAACTCGCAGCATCAGGTACGCGAACCATACGCTCAATCACTGTCGGGCTGAAAGAGGGCTCAACCCTGGGGCGGCCAATACCCTCAATGCGCGAACCGCACTGCCCGACAATATCAGACCGCCCACTGGCGAAGGCGTCATAGAAAACCGAGTTTTCCGGATCCGCCACACACAGCTCACAGCCCTGGGCGAGATGGCCACCGTAGCGGATGTAGCGCCCGATGGTTGACGACGTGCCACCGGTGCCCGCGCTGACAACAATCCAGCGCGGTATGGGGTGCGGTTCCCGTCGTAACTGCTCGAAAATGCTCTCGGCAATGTTGTTGTTACCCCGCCAGTCTGTTGCCCTTTCAGCGTAGGTGAACTGGTCCATGTAGTGACCACCAAGCTCACGGGCCAGGCGCTGAGATTCCGCGTAGATCTCACTGCCGTTTTCCACCAGGTGACACTCGCCCCCATAGAACTCGATTTTGGCAATTTTCTGTGCCGACGTCGTTCGGGGCATGACCGCGATAAACCGCAGCCCGAGGAGTCTGGCAAAATAGGCCTCGGAGACCGCTGTCGATCCACTCGAAGCCTCGATGATCGGGGTGCCTGGCGTAATCCAGCCATTGCAGAGCCCGAACAGGAACAGTGAACGTGCCAACCGATGTTTCAGACTGCCGGTAGGGTGGGTCGACTCATCCTTGAGATAAATATCGACGTTCTGAAGGCCCGGCAGGTCCAATTTGATCAGATGAGTGTCTGCAGAACGATTGAAATCCGCATCAATGCGGGCAATGGCGTCGGCTACCCATTGGGTGCGATGGAGCATGTTGTTGGTCCTGAAATCAAACAGTCACTATGGAGCATAGTCGTTCCGGCTCGACTTGAAGAGTAACGCTTTGAAAACCAGGGCCGATACGCCAACTGACACTCGGCTCGCACGTTTTGGCTGAACGTGGTGCACTCATACTCATAATATGTCAGCCCGTTTCCGGAGAGGACGCTTTCAAATTCTTTTTGTGAGAACTGCATCCTTTTCTGTTATCGCTCCGTACCCTCCCTTGCAACACCAACAATAGAAGAGGAAAACGGAATGAATACATTACTAAAACGCTCCGGCCTCGCCATTGCGGTTGCCGGACTCTGTATCAGCGCCGGCACAGCAAATGCCTCAAGCCACCGCGAAGCTCCCTTTATTACCGAAACACCAAAAGTAGACGGCACCGACTTCTACATGTTCCGCAGTTATGAGACGGGGCGTGCGGATTTCGTCACCTTGATCGCGAATTACCTGCCGCTGCAGGATGCGTATGGAGGTCCCAATTACTTCGATCTGGATGAAGACGCGGTTTATGAAATCCACATCGACAACAGCGGCAACGCACAGGAAAACCTCACGTTCCGCTTTGAGTTCTCGGATAACCTGAACGACATCCAACTGCCAGTGGGACCGGACGGCGACAAGAAAATGGTTTCCGTTCCGCTCAAGAATGTTGGTGATGCCAGCAACGAAGCCAATGTACAGTTCAGCCAGGAATACACCGTCTCGGTGATTCGGGGCGACCGTCGTACCGGTACTGTCGAAACCGCGACCAACGTTACAGATGGCACCGCCACCTTTGACAAGCCGCTGGACAACATCGGCAGCAAGTCTTTCCCCGGCGGCTACGAAGCTTACGCCAACCAGCATATCTTTGAGATGGCCATTCCCGGCTGTAGCACCAACGGTAAGGTGTTTGTGGGTCAGCGTAAGGAAGCCTTCGCGGTTAACCTTGGTGAGATCTTCGACCTGGTTAACACTAACCCGCTCGGCCCGCGTAACGCCGAAACCAATGACCTGGCAGACAAGAACGTGACCTCGTTTGCCATGGAGGTGCCGACCGATTGCCTGACAGGAACAGCGGCCACGGCCTCTGGCGACCCGGTCATCGGCGGCTGGACCACAGCTAGCGTGCGCCAGGCACGGGTCATCAACCCGGCGCCAACCTCAAACGGCAAGGGGGCGACGGTAGAAGGAGGAGCCCTGACTCAGGTATCCCGCCTGGGCATGCCGCTGGTCAACGAGGTTGTTATTGGCCTGAAGGATAAAGACCAGTTCAACGCCAGTGAGCCAATGAACGATGGCCAGTTCGCCACCTATGTCACGCATCCCACACTGCCAGAACTGCTGGAAGCCCTGTTTGGCGTAACAGCGCCCAATAACTTCCCACGCAACGACCTAGTTACCGCGTTCCTGACCGGCGTGCCGGACCTGAACCAGCCCCAGGGTGTAACTGCCTCAGAGATGTTGCGTCTGAACCCGGCTGTCGCGGCCACGGCACCAGCCAGTCAGAACGATCTCGGGGTGCTCGGTGCCGATAGTGCCGGCTTCCCGAACGGTCGCCGCCCGGTGGACGACACGGTGGATATCGCGTTGCGTGTTGCCATGGGCGTTCTGGCGGATCCAGCTGACGCTCCAGACGGTGACCTTGGATACACCGATGGCGTGCAGCTTGACCCGGCCGAACTCCAGGAAGTCTTCCCGTACTTGGCCACACCGATCGCCGGTTCACCCAACAGCTAACAGGAGATCACGATGAACGCGCTTCTGAAAATCTCATCTCTGGCTGTTGTGGTCGCAATGCTGGGGGGCTGTTTCGGCGGCTCTGGTGGCAGCGGGGAACCAAGACCGGACCCTGCGGTTGATTTCACGGCGTTCGTGAAGACACAGATCGGCAACACGAACAATACTCGTGCAGCTGTTCAGATCAACGACAAGGAGTTCAACTTCAATGACCAGAATAATGAACAGGCGTTCGACGATCTGTTCATCCAATAGGACCCCTTGCCGGCCTTCAGTACGCCTGAAGCCGGCGAGCACATTCCCTGCCCTTCGGGGCGGGGCTTTTTGTGTCGGGCTGTGGTTGATGGCCGCTTTACCAAACGTCGCAACCGCTGCACCCGGACCTATTGAGAAGGATTTCGCCGATACCGACATTCTTGTTGAACTGCCAGAGCCGGCTCTGACCGCTTCCGAATTACCGGATTCGCCAGAGCAACTGGCAGACACCGTACAAAATCAGATCTCCCGTGCCAGAAGCACCGGAGATCCCCGTTTCCTGGGCTATGCCGACGGGATGTTGCAGCGATGGCCCGGAGAAATGACAGACCAACTGCTTACCCTCAGGGCAACGCTGGACCAGAGCCTCCACCGTTTTGACAGCGCCAGGAAAGACCTGGAAACCGTCATTGCCCAATCCAGGGCCATACTCCAGAAAAACCAGGCTCGCCTGCTCCTGGCCAACCTGGAAATCGTTCAGGGCAATTACGAAGACGCACGAAAGCATTGCGGACAGTTGCAACAATCCTACCCCGGATTGATTGCTGACAGCTGCAAGGCTCAGGTTGATGCCCGCACGGGCAGCCCCCAAGCAGCCTATCAGACGCTCAAGCGCCAGACAGACACAACCAGTACCGATGTCACTAGCCGACTTTGGGCGGAAGGAACTCTGGGGGATATCGCCGCTCAGATGGGCAGCCCCGCCGCGGCGGATCACTGGCAAACGGTGCTTAACATCGCGCCTGACGACCTGTATACCCGCACCCAACTGGCAGACTGGTATCTGGGCCGCAACCAGAATGACAAGGTACTGGCCCTAACCGACAACTATGAACAGGTGGATTCGCTGGCCGTCATTCGGGCTATTGCCATGGCTGAATCAGAGCACCCGAATGCCGAGACGTTGGCGGAAAGCCTCAGGGAACGCTTCGCAGAGGCGCGTTGGCGCGGAAACCTGTTGCACCAGCGGGACATGGCGCGCTTCCAGCTTGATGTGGAGGGCGACGCCGAGACCGCATTGACCTTTGCGGCGGACAACTGGCGCAGCCAACGCGAGCCCCTCGATACCCGGCTGCTGCTGCGTGCCGCCGATGCGGCGGGTAACAACGAGCCAGCCCGGAAGGTGAGATCCTGGCTGAAAGAACAGGGGCAAACCGATGCCCGCTACCCGGAGGCTGGATCATGAGGGATATGAAACAATGGGGTAGCCTTGTGGTATCAATGGTCCTGCTGGCCCTGATCTCCGGAACGGCATGGGCCCACAAGGCCAGCGACAGCTTTATCTACCTGAACCAGGACCGGGCCGAGATACGGATCGATGTGGCACTCCGGGACGTGGCGGTAGCCTTGCCGCTGGACCGGAACGGGGATCGCCAACTCAGTGGTGCAGAGCTGCGTGCTGGCCGGGACCGAATTACCCGATGGGTGGAGCAGGGCGTAACCTTGTCCAGCGCCCAGGTTGATTGCCGCCTGACCGGCCAGCAATGGGGCCTTTCCAGCCATAGCGATGGCCTCTATGCCGCCGGTCTCTACACCATTAGCTGTCCCGATGGCGCCACGCCTGACACCCTGACATACAACCTTTTGTTCTCACAGGACCCGTTGCATCGCGGCCTGATCAGCCTGGAAAGCGACGGGGCCAGCACACTCGGGGTAGTAGGCCCTGACAGCCGCCAACTGGCGCTCTCCGCCGGAGACGCACCGGGAAGCCTGCAGCTGTTCGGAACCTTCCTGTACGAAGGGATCATCCATCTGCTCATCGGCCTTGACCACATACTGTTTCTGTTAGTGCTGATGTTGCCAGCCACACTGAGAAAAAACGATGGCAGTACACCCGTCGGGCTAAAGCAGCGGCTATGGGAACTGACGGGGATCGTGACCGCATTCACGGCGGCCCATTCCGTCACCCTGGCACTGGCAGCCCTTGGCATTGTTCGCTTGCCCATCGCCTGGGTGGAGACCATCATCGCCCTGTCCATAGCGGTGGCAGCCATGAACGTGATGTGGCCGATACTGGGCAGGAAAACCTGGAAACTGGCCTTCGGATTCGGGCTGATACACGGATTCGGGTTCGCCAGCGTTTTGGGGGATCTCACCAGCGGTGTTTCCCAGACCGTCCTGGCCCTCGCCGGCTTCAATATTGGCGTAGAGCTCGGGCAGTTGGGTCTGCTGGTTATTGCCTTCCCGCTGCTTTACCTCTGGGGTAAAACACACCTTTACGGCAAGGCGGTCGTTCCGCTCACACTGATTGCAGTAGGCGCGATCAGCCTGTACTGGGTGGCCGAGAGAGCAATGGCCATCTGAGCCTGGCCCCGGTGCCTTTCGACACCGGGGCTCCCAACGGCTGATTAATCAGTGCAGGGCGCGGAGTTGGCGGGGGTACAGAGCGGCGCTGACCTCCGGTTCATCCAGCAGGTCCGCCAGTTCCATATCCACCTCGGTTTCCTCGCCTTCATCAGGCAGCGGCTCAAACAGGGTGTTCAGCCAGGAGGTTACTGACGGTGCTTCGTCACGACCGTATTCCGTGGACAGGGCCTTGATCCGTCGGAAGCCGATAATGCGCTGGTGTTTGGGATCACGGATCTGCTCAAAGCCACGCCAGTAGATGCGGTCGCGGGTGTGCAACTGCACAAACAGTGTGTCGATGGGCTCTGCCGGATCCTCACCGCGCGCAGGCTGCTCTTCGTCGCTATCTGCCACTGACTGGGTGTCCTCTGACCCTGCTTCGGCTTTCGCCGGTTTCTTACTGCGGATGGTGGTCCACGCAGGGTACAGCACGGCAACCGCATCGGCTTCCACATGCTCTCGGGCCGCGCGTAGGATCAGTCCCCAGCGGGCCTTGTCGGCATCGGTTTCAAGAGAGTTAATGGGCAAGTCGTAGCTTTGTTCGCTGGACAGTACGATCGCCATCATCGGGGCATCAAGCTCCCCCATGGCCTCGGCCTGTGCTACAGACACCAGTTCGTCGATTGCCATCGGTTGGTTCATAATACGCTCGCCTCCTCGATGCCATCAGGGTCGTTCAGGAAGAATGGGCTCCTCCTGACTCACAGCATAGCCTGTTCCTGCCATAAAGATAAACGTGGATACGTTGATCCTGGATCACAATGCGTTATTTATTGTTTCAGTGCGTGGCGTCAGATCATTGCTTCCAGCAGTTCGTAGCGTCCAAACCAGGGGTTGGCCTCTTCCAGTTGTGCCGCCAGCTGAAGTAGCGTGCCTTCGTCTCCGTGCGGAGCGCCAAACTGCACCCCCACCGGCAATCCGGCTGCTGTCCAGGCGAGCGGGACAGACATCGCAGGGGTACCGGTAAGGTTTGCAAGTTGGGTAAAGGGCGTGCGGGCGAGGCTTTCCATGGCCATCTGGTCCACTTGCCCGCTGCGGTGTACCAACTTTCCGGCTTTCAGCAGCAACATCAGCCGGGCAGCCACCTGCAGATGGGATGGGGTATCCAACTCGCCTATCTTCGCCGGTAACTGGCCAGCTGTCGGACACAGGTACATGTCGTAACCTTCAAAGAAGGCCCCCAGGGCGCGAGCAAAATCGTTCCACTGCTGGCGACGGCGCACGTAGTCCGGTAATGGCATGGTCCGCCCCAACATTCCGATCAGACGGGTATCCAGCTCGAAGTCGTCATCGCGGGCACCAAACTCGGCTTTCGCGCGGTCCATCAGGGTGGACACTTCCCCGAAATACAGCCCCAGATAACAGCGGGCGAGGGCCATTCCGTCGAATTCCGGGCGCGCATACTCCACCCGGTGGCCGAGATTTTCCAGAGTGCGTGCGGTCTCCTCAACCGCATCCATACACTCCTTTGCCACGTCGGTGTCGTAGGGCGACGAAGTAAAAACACCAATCTTGAGAGGGCGTGGCGCCCGCTGTATCAGCTCGGCATAGGGTGCGGCCGGTGGTGCGATGGCAAAGGGATCTCCCACCGCAGGGCCAGCCAGTACGTCCAGCATGGTGGCGCTATCCCGAACCGTGCGGGTGACCACGTGATCGGTCGAGGCGCCCGTCCATGCCTCACCCACCGAGGGGCCGGAGGAGATCCGACCGCGTGACGGTTTCAGCCCGAACAGCCCGTTGTAAGCCGCCGGAATACGAATCGAGCCGCCACCGTCATTGGCGCCCGCCATGGGTACGATACCCGCCGCCACCGCAGCACCGGAGCCACCACTGGAACCACCCGGTGTCCGCTCCGTATCCCATGGATTACGGCAGGCACCCCAGAGTTTCGATTCGGTGACCGCCTTCAGCCCGAACTCCGGCGTTGCAGTGCGGCCCAGGAATATCAGGCCCGCAGCCCGTGCGCGGCGCACAAACTCCGAATCCCGGGACGCGATGTTTTTCTTCAATCCCCGGCTGCCGTAGGTACAGGGCTGGCCCTGCTGTTCCTGGGCCAGATCTTTAAGCAGCATGGGAACGCCCGAGAAGGTACTATCCGGTGTAGACGTCTGGCTCAGTGCGTCGGAGAACTGGGGGTGGCAGATGGCGTTGAGCTTACCGTTCACCGTGGCCGCACGTTTGATGGCCGCCTCACAGATTTCACTGGCCGCGACTTCTCCGCGGCGAATCAGGTCGGCAAGCGCTACCGCGTCGTACCGGAGGTATTCGGATTGCTTCATGATCGATTCCGTTTGTTACTCTGTTTTCGGGAGATTGGGGAAACCGGTGTTTATGAACTTGAGCTTTAAGTCTTACCTACTTGCTGTCGTTATAATAGTCACATCTATTATCGCGTCCACTTCGCAAGCTAGTAAAAAGCCCCCGGAACCTGCCGAGAACTGGACCAGCGTTGTTCGCAGCTCACCCTACTGGTCAAGCCAGGGGGTTTACCAGAACATCACAACCATTCGCCGCTGGGTATTGAAGGAGTCCGGTTACTGCAGTGACCCCGATCGGCATATTCTGTTCGATATGCGTGGCCAATTCCTTGGCTACATCGACGATGGTTCGGACCGCGAGGCCACCCAGGTTCGTCTGAATGATACCAGAGCCTCTCTGGCAGCCTCTGGGCGCGCTGACGACTGGACCCCGGGGGGGCCTGACAAGACCGGGTATCCCTTCGCGCTGTCCTGTCGACAGCCGCACGTCAATCTGGAGGAAGCCGTGGCACGCTACCTTGGCACCCTGCCGTCGGAACTGATATGGGGTGCCTGGGACGATCTGTCATTCGCCTCTCAGGAAACGCCACGGCCCCTCCACGAGGCACTGATGTATGTTTATGGTCTGCGCGAAGAGCAGCAGCGGCTCAACCTGCCGGCGACCCTGCCAAAATATCTCGGCGGCCAGGTATTGATTGAAAGCAGCGGCCAGCAACGGGCGCACTCCGCCGCCAACGCCAAAGGCATACTTCAACTCTCACCCTCTGCGCTTAACGATTGTCGAATCAAACCCGCCAATCACTGGCACCGGTTGGCACAGATAGACTGCGCGCTCAAACTGATGGATCAGAATGCTCGCAACCTCAGGCCGCCCTTCGAGGCGCGCTTTGGTCACCTCCCCGACGATAAGCGGGGTCAGCTTTTTACGCTGCTTCTGGTTCAGGCCTACCACGGCGGTGCCAGCCGTGTTCAGTCCCTGCTAGAGGATGAAACGCTGTCGAAGCCAGCGGCTTACTTTGCTCAGGAGCATGAGCGATTCAGCGCGGGGGACATCGCTTTCGGCATGGTATTCCACAATTTGGGGAGGGATCGCTTCGGGCTCGCTTCGCTGTATTATGTGGCGGATGTTCAACTCGCCACCGAGGCGCTGTGCAAAACCGAACGCCTCGCTGATACCCGCTTCTGCCCATAAACCCGGAGNTCGCATTGGAACTGACGCTCATCCCGGAAGGCCTGAACACCGCAACGGCCGTTTTNCTGCTACTGAGTTCTGTCNTTACGTCGATGATTACCGCCAGCCTTGGCGCCGGGGGCGGTGTTCTGCTGCTGGTATTGATGGCGTTCTGGATACCCCCGGCGGCGATCATACCGGTTCACGGGATGATCCAGTTAGGCTCCAATGCCGGGCGGGCCACACTGACCTGGCGGCATACCGACTCGAAAGCCATCGCAGCCTTCGTGCCGGGGGTACTGGTCGGAGCGGGACTTGGCGCCTGGTTGCTGATCGACCTGCCACCTTATCTGTGGCAACTCACCATTGGTGTTTTCGTGCTTTACCTATGTTGGGGGCCCGCCCTGCCACGAAGTGCCTTCGGCAGTGTCGGGATTTTTCTTGCCTCTGCGTTGACCAGTTTCATTTCCCTGTTTGTGGGCGCAACCGGCCCCCTGGTGGCATCTTTTATCAAGCAGATGCACACCGAGCGCTTTACCACCGTCGCGACATTCGCCATGGCGATGACGCTCCAGCACGCACCCAAGGCGTTGGTTTTTGGCCTCGCCGGTTTCGTTTTCCGCGATTGGCTGATGTTCATACTGGCCATGATCGGCTTTGGTTTTGCCGGCACCTGGCTGGGGCTTCACGTGCTCAAATCCTTGAGCAACCAGCATTTCAACCGCGTGTTCAACGTTCTTTTGACCCTGCTCGCACTGCGTCTGCTGTGGCAGGCAGGCGGCTCAGCGGGATGGTGGTGATCAATCCGGCTCCTGCCGTAGCGGCAGGGACATCGTAACCACACAGTTGCGCCCCCGGGCCTTGGCGGCGTATGTGCCTTCGTCGGCACGTGCAACGACTTCCCGGGGGCCCGAATCCGAGTCACAGATCTCGGTCAGGCCGATGCTGGCAGTCACACCAAACGTCTTGCCATCCTGTTCTATGCGCAGGGCTTCAATACCGGCACGGATTTTCTCGGCAAGCTCGACCGCGCGCTGCTGACCACAGGCTGGCAGGATAATGCCGAATTCATCGCCACCGAGGCGCGCCACCGTATCCGACTGGCGCACGGACTGCGTGAGCAGGTCCGATAGTCGCCCCAGCAGATCATCTCCCAGCAAGTGCCCGCCTTCGTCATTGACGGGCTTGAAGTAATCCAGGTCGATCAGCATCAAAACGCTGGCCGCCGTTTTCTTGTTGGTATCCATCAGACATTTGACCAGGGACGAATTGAACGCCCGGCGATTGAGCAAGCCTGTCAGGCTGTCGTGGGTCGCTTCCCAGGACAGCCGCTCTTCTTCGCGACGGCGGGCGCTGTCATCCCGGATCACGAACACCATACGGTGATTATGACTTTTCCGGCGAAGATGAAGCATTGCCAGGTCTATATCGAAGAGTTGGCCTGTCCTGTTTCGCAGGGTGGCATACAGGCTATCGACATCAGCACTGCGCAGGAAATCGTCCGCTTCCCAGCGACGATTCTCGTCTTCAATCGATACCAGTGTGAAAAAGTTCCGCTGCTCACCACTGTCGGCCAATCCCAGGAACCCATAGGCGGCTTCGTTGGAGTATCGGATAATGCCATCGGCATCCACCATCAGTACGCCTTCCTGCAGTACGCCCAGAATGCTGTCTGCGCGTTTCTGTTCCTCGGCCAGCTCCGCCTCGATCTCCAGTTCATGGGTGATGTCCCTGACCACAGTGATGGTACCCAGGGAACGCTCTTCCGTCTCAATCACCGACGTCATGACATCCGCCCATACCAGATCAATACCCTTGCGACTTTTCAGGCGAAAACGACCCCGAAACACCATCTTGCTACGCAGCGCCTCCCGCCACGCTTCAACCGTGCCAGCCCGGTCTTCTTCATAAACACCTTCGATCAGGGGGGTGTGCTGGAGGTCATTGGAGCTGACCCCGATGATCCGCTCAAACGCCGGGTTCACAAACTCAATCCTCCCCAGAACATCAGTCTGGATAATGCCGATCGGCGCACTCTGGGTGAGCGAGCGGAAAAAGGCCTCACGCTCGGCCAGGGAGGACAGCACTTCGTCACGCTCTTCCATCACGGTGTTGAAGGTTTCCGCAACCTGTCGAATTTCCGTGCCTCCCAGAACGTCCACCGGCTCGGTCCGTATCCCCAGATGGCGCTCACTGATCTGGACCCCCAGATTTCGCATGGGCGCCATCAACCGACGAAACACCACCAGCGCCAAGGGCGTCACGATCAGAATCACGATCAGCAGAGTCTGTGCAAAACTGTCCGTCAACCGGCTGAGCGGCGCATAGGCCTCTTTCACCGGCCACACCGCGGCCACAAACCAGGGCACCTGTGACATTTGCCGCACCGAAGTGATGGTTTCGGTGCCTTCCTGGTCAAGCGTCTGCACAGTGCCTTCGAAACCCGCCATGGCCTTCTTGTAGGCCTCGTTTTCAAGCCTGAGCGGCACCATGGTTTCACCGGTACGGCCGTGGCCCAGGGTTACACCCGAACGTGTGGCAATGCTGACATAACCGGTTTTGCCGATACGCACACCGCTGGTGTCTTCCATGAAGTTGTCGCCGTCGAGAAAAACCGCTCCTCCCAGCACGCCAATAAACCGTTGACGGTGATCGAAAATCGGCGCCGTCATCATAACGGCGGGCCGCTCGCGATAGTTCGACACATAAGGGTCACTGATTATGGAGGTGAGCTGGCTTGAGGTCTGCCGGAAATACTCACGGCCGCTGATATCCAGCCCCGTCTGCCGGAAGCTTTGCGGATACTCGGCAATGACCTTGCCACCGGCATCGAACACGTAGATCCCATCGAACATATGTTGCAGCGCAATCTCGCGACGGATGAGAAGGCGGGAGCGGGAGCGCAGCACCACCTCCTCCATGGTCAACCCTTCCGCGACATGAGTCAGGGTATCCCGGCGCTGGGCCAGGCGTGCATCAAGATCGCTGGCAACCAGTTCTGCGATGGTTTCTACCTGTTCCCTCGTCTGCCCCGCCAGCTCCGAGCGTCCCACCAGAGAACTGACCACAGCCACTGCCAGAGCCGCCAGCACGATGGCCAGGATGACAAAGGCAACCGCACGGTTGACCAGGCTTGCGAGCCAGCGTCTTATCATCACAGCGGCGTGACTCCGGCTTCACGAACACAGGATAGGTCCGGGCTGATGCCCCTTCGTGATAAATATCTGTTTTTCACTGGATAAGGTGTCGATTACTGGAGGATTTAATATTGGTAAGTCTAACAGAGACTCGGCTCTGAACAGGTTACATAACTTGCAATTTCAATGATAATCGTTATTATTTAGACCTATTTCTTAACTGAGGTTTCCCCAATGTCCGAGTCCCTGCTCGCCGACGCCACCGGAATCAGCGCCGGCCCGGTCAGTCAGCTGCTGGAAATGGGCGGCCCCGTCATGATTGTGTTGCTGGCCATTGCCCTGGCAGGTGTCGTCACCTTCCTTTACCTCATGTTATTCGGCACTTTTTTTGCGCCGAGGTTCACCTCCAAACTTAAAAAAGCCATTACAGAATGGCAACAAAAGCCTGACGGCAAAGTGGCGGAGCACCTTCAACGATCCGCTGGCCGATACGCCCAACTGAATCCGCTGTACCACCTGATCGTCAACACTATGAACGCCCGCAATGCCGGCACCGATCCCCAGCAGATTCGGGAGTCCGTCGCCAGGGACGCCCATGAGGCCCTCGAACCGTTCGAGGCGCCGCTTAAGATCATCGAAGTGATTGCCGCGCTGGCACCGCTGTTGGGTCTGTTAGGCACCGTTCTGGGCATGATGGAGGCGTTTGGGGCTATGGCTGCCACCGAAGGGCGCGCCAATGCCTCCCAGCTGAGCGGCGGCATCTACGAAGCACTCACCACAACCGCGGCCGGCCTGGTTATCGCCATTCCGTTTGCCGCGCTGGCCGCCTGGATTGAATTCCGCCTGCGGCGTATCCAGAAAACCATTAATAGCGCACTGGTTACCATCCTTTCGGTCCCCGTCGCCACAGAAAGCGAACCGCAAAAGGAAACCCAGGACGAGACGGCACCGGCTGCCACCAGGACTGGGCGCGCAGTGGAGTATTCCGGGGAAGAGCATCAGGGTCGCCTGGCCAATGCAACTGGTTGAACCACGCCCGGCACGCCCGATCCCGATCCGCATCACCCCACTGATTGACGTGGTCTTCATTCTGCTGGTGTTCTTCATGCTCACCAGCCGTTTGCTGCCGGTCAGTTTCATGGAGCTTAGCAACAGCACCGGCGACACCAGTTCAGTAACCGGAGAGCCAATCCCCGAAGTGGTCATTCAACGTGACGGCCAAGCTCGCTGGCAGGGAGAAACCTATGCGGTGGATGGGCTGGTCAAGCAACTCCGGGCCGGCGGCGTCAGCGAAATCAACCTCGCCACAGAGTCTGCCACCCAACTGACCCACTTTACCCAGGCCTACAGCCAACTCACTGACAGTGGTGTTACCACCCACTGGAAGCGCACACCTGGCGCTGCGGAGCAGCCATGACGGATCTGGTACCACCGCCCGTCACCTCGGGAAAGTCCTTGATGGAGCGTCTCGAGGACGCTCTCCTGCCACTCATCAATCTGGTGTTCCTGCTACTGATGTTCTTTATCGTGGCAGGCCAATTGTCAGACACCCCGTTGCCGGAGCTACCGGGCACCGGGCAACAAGCCAGTAATGAACAACCCTATGCCGATCTGACCGTCACTGCAAAAGGCGAGTGGCAAGTCGACGGACGCACCGTAACGGCGGATGGCCTGCCCAAAGCATTGCCAGCACCGGATGAAGAATCCCCGTTGAAAATTGCCGCTGAACGCGAGATTGCCATGTCCGATCTGGAATCGCTGCTTCGCGTGCTGGAGGAGAGCGGCTACCAGGAAGTCATCCTGCTGACGGAGCCCGCCAGTTGATGGGTGCCAGCAAAACCGTCCGTTGTCTTTTTCTGCTCGTTTCCGTTGTTATCACTGCAATTGTGGTGGTAGTCGCCACGCCCGAGCGAATCCCCGAACTGAAACCGCTCGGAGATGCCGCCGTAAATTCTACCCCGTCGATCAGGATTTCCCTGGCCGGCAACTCCGAGCCCGAAACGCCAGAACCCCATCCGCCTGTTGAACAGGAAACGCCCCCCGAACCCACTCCGAAACCAGAGCCAGAGCCAGAGCCAGAGCCAGAGCCAGAGCCAGAGCCAG
>PBRG01000007.1 GCA_002726615.1 Marinobacter sp. | reverse complement strand
CCTGAGACTATTAAGGGAGGGGCCGGAAGCCCCTCCCCTTTTTTCACTCCTCGAACGCACCAAGGATCTGGTGCAAGACCTGCAGCACAAGCTCCTTTTCCTGTGCGAAGATCACCCTGAAAAACTCATTAATAAGAATTAGGGCATTCTTATCGTTCAGGTGTACTGCCTGCTCAATTGCAAAAATGAGCGTTTCGAGTAGTGCCTTTGCGGCTTTAAGATCCATACTTCTCTCCTTATTTCGGATCATTTGCACACAAACAGGCACACGGGAGTACTGGAAATACACCTTGCATGGTGTATCCTAGAAAGTGCGGTAACGAAGTCGGCAAACTCAAACCGCTAGCTCCAGGCAGGCCTCCCGAGGCCTGCTTTTTAGTTTCTGTCTTCACTGCTCTGTTCGTCTCATCACCTCCTTTCTGTTGTCGGGCTTAAATTACGGTAGCAGTGAAATTAGGAAAGCAATCTTTACCCATCTAATTTCTACTCCTCGCTCTGGATTCTAGTTAGATTTTCCAAAATCGGTAACTAATCTGCTACAAAATGCGACACTCTTTGGTGTTATTGAATAAGCCACCGGCCCCAGCTAACGGATCAACTGCTATTCAATCACAGATTTTCAAACTGCAACCCCAGGAATCCGGATACTCGCATATTAATAGTGCGCTTCCAGGAACTGTCAGCAGCAAATCCATTAAAACACAGATCCGGATTCTTCCAAGCGGCCATACCCAAGTCACTTGAAATCCCAGATTACCCGTTAAAAGAGTTTCCACAATCCCCGAAAATGGGGTTACTAAAAAAGAATTTGCAAGAAAGGTCGACGTGCGAGGAATTTGAACAGGCGGGCAGAAAGACTACTGAATGGAAAGGCGATCGAGAACAAAACCCTCTGCAGAATCTTGCTCGAGCAGATCTGAAATTACATCTGGATAGCCATCCATTTGGCTATACCAAACTGGAGATCGGTCGTTGGCCAGTTCTGGCTCATAGTAAACGAGGGAAAGCGCCTTTTGCCCGTTGGCCTTGACTCCGGCGCCCCACAGCAAGCCTCTGGCTCCATATTCTGTGTTCACCGTATCGCCCAGGCTGTTAGTACTGGTGAAGCTATCAACGCCGAAGCCTTGCGGGATGGATAGAGCTGCCGTTTGGGTATAAGTGCTGTTCCCTGAGAACGAATCGCCCTGCACCTGCAGAGTTTTCTGCTTCACGCCATCCATGAAAATGTTTACTTCTTCCGAGTCGCTATTGGATCCGGAAAAGCTCACCACCCATTCGTTGAAGCCGTCCTGGGTGTCATAGGGATCGTCCGCGCTGGTGGTGTAATCCGATGTGAAATAGTGGTACCAGACGGCGCAGAAGTTGAACCTGGCATCGATGGAGACGACCTTCAGTTCATTGTCAGTGGATGAGAATGCCTCATTGATGGACTCGGAAAGCGTGCCGCTTGGCGTTGCCTGGCCATCGTCGGAAAACTGCAGCTGCGTCGTTGAATCGGAATTGGCACTCCACGTGAACGGCGCTTCGGCAAGAACCTTACCTTCACTGGTTACGATCTGGGTGGGGCCCTCACTGGTCACAGTCTCTGAGAATGAAGACGTGCCCTCACTGAGCCGCGGAAAGTTCGTGTTCAGCCTGCCGGTCAGGTGATTGTCCCGGTAGAGCGAATAGGCCGGCAGCTTCTGGCTTACTTCCACGACTTCATCGCCAATGTATTCGTAATAGATGGGGCGCTTGTTCTCGGAAATGCTGCGACTGGTGATCACTCGCCGCTCGATAACCTCTGGCACAATGTCATCCGATAGGATGTTGGTGTAGTCCAGGGTTGTCGTGCCGATAATGTCGGCCTTATCCCACATCTTCAGGTAACTGACTCCAGTTCCTACATTGAGCCGCATCCGGTAGATCTTTTCTGGCAGGAGATTGCCACGGTTTCGGGCAGTGCAAACTGCCTCTTTGCCATCGCGGCTGAAATACCAGTCAGTGGTGGAGGCCAACTGGGTGGAATTGTAGAACGTGAATAGCTCTTCTTCCTGAGCCTCAGGGATGGGCCTCAACTGCTCATCGAGGGCAACTCGAACAACTGCGCCAGATTCCGCAAGATATTTTTCTGAGTTGACCACAGCAACCAGGTAGCGCTGGTCTCCCTCAGTGTAAACGGCAGCGCCGTGCACGTTGTCACTGAACACCCAGAGCACTTCCCCGCGCATGAACACTTCCGGGCCAGCCATCCAGTCCTTGCGCCAATGCGCGAAATCGCCTGGCTGGTTAGGATAGTCTTTCGTATCAGGCTCCCCCACCCCGTGAACGTCGTACATCCTGGTTGGAGGCCCAGCCCATGAAAGAACAACGCCCTTATCACCGATCCAGTTTCGATACCCGTAGCGCTGAGGCAGCCCCTTCTCAATGTTGTAAGAGCCAGCCTTGTAGTTAAGCTTCCAAACACCGTCATAGCCATCTTCAGCGCCGATGGGCGGATTGATTTCCCCCAGTTCGGTTTCATAAGGTTGGCCATGAACGATCGCGAATGAAACCTTGTCTGGCATCACCACCTGGTACCGGGAAACCCAGAACACAAAGCTGATATCCGAACAGGGCACTGGCTCTTTTTCAAAGCCAATCACCAACGGGCCAGAGTCTGTAAACCGCACCAACACGCGATCACCGTCTTCAAAGGCAGANCCGTTACAATCCATGTACTGGATTGGCACCGACTGATAAACNGCCTGCTGGTTGATGTTCAGCTGCTGGGCNGACGAGAAGGCGTCATCCAGGGTTACCGTGCAGGCATCACCGTTCAGATCGCTGATCGTGCCCAGCCTATACCCGGGCCGCCATTTNTGAACACCAGGAAGAATGGCCAGATTGAAGTACAACTGAGGCGCAGACTGGGCAATGTCCGGGAAAAGGGATCCATCTCGCGATGCGTCATAACCGGCTTCACCGCTAAAGCCAGGCTGGATGATCACACCCCGCCCGCCCTCGTCATTGAGATCCGCAAGGCCTACCTCTCCACTGAGTTCTTCAGTGAAGTCCGCGCACCAGGCGTCCAGCGTCTTTGATTCCGGTACCGCTTCGAGGAGGTTCCGGCGCTTGAGAAGGGAAAGGTTTTCAGCAATCAGAACGTCACGCTGATAGCGCAGGCGCCCGATCGCCGCCGTTTGTTTGGCCAGCTCTACCTGGAGATCGCCGATCTGGCCCGCATACTCGTCAGGTGCCTGACGATAGTCAACGATCAACAGATCAATGTCACGGCGCAAATCATCGGCCTTTTCTTCCGCCTGGAGCACCTCCAGCTTCTTCTCTGGAATCAACACAGCCAACTCAGCAATGCGTTTGTTAACGCGCTCCAGCTCCGCCTTCACACGCTCCACTGCGTACTTCAGCCGAACCCGATAAAGCCCCGCGCCTTCACTGGAAACAATCTCACCGCGAGACATCAGCTCTGCCCTACTTCACAAAACTTGTCAGCCCGGCTCACGTAGTAGTTGATGAAATCCACAGTGAATTCCGCGTTACGGGCCTGAACCGTCATGCCAGGGCGGAGAAAAAGATCAATGGAGCAGCGCGCACGAAACTTGCCATCAGAGAAGTTCAGAGATCTCAGGCCCTTCAAAGGCCTCGTATTCTGTGAGGAAACGAAACCGGGCCCATAACCGGAAACCGTAGCGGTCAGNTGCCGAGGACCCTCGTCATACCGGAAAGAAGAAAAGTCCGATCGCATAATCTCTTCAGAGCGCTCCGAACCATCCGAGAATCGATAGCCTTTGGACACGATCAACTCACCACCGGAACGCTCCTGAATCTCTTCCAGCCGGCCAGAGGCGCCAGGAATCACCGCCTGAAGATAGTTGGAGTTCTCGCCACTACGCGCTGTCGCTTGCCAGCTGGAAATACGAAATACGAGATCCGGGCTACCTGTGATGGTGAGCGTATAGAACTCCCTCAGCCGGCGCGGATCCAGCCCTTCAGTCCAATCCTGGAACCCCTGAAACTGAGCGGTAAGGCCGAGTGCGGCTTGGACAGCACCAAAGGTCGAAGCGGCCTCACCCTGAAGTGAGGCACTGAAATCAACGCTGGCGCTAATTGTTCCTTGAACCCCCTGAATTCCTTGAAGCGCAGCGGTAAAGCCGAGAGCAGCATCCACGCTGCCGACATGGTGGCCACCCTCAAAAACAGGAACAAAACCAAGCTCAGCCNGAATCGTTCCGTTCGTGCTCGCACTACCGATGAACTCCGCAGAAAAGGTCAGTTCAGCAACAATCGATGGTTCGGTGGTACCAGATCCGGAGAGATCAATGCTGCTGACGGCAGGTGCTGAGTACCCAGACTGAGCGCCCGACAGGTCGATGCTGGAAACATCAGGGGGTGTATAGCTCATGGCTAAACCGTTCCGAAGCTACTGGGTGAATAGGGGCCGTGCGTAACGGGCTGAAATGCCCCACCGGATGAGAACAGATAGAAGACAAAGTAGACCTGTGCAGCCCCATTATCCTCAAAGGTGAAGTTAATGCTGGTTTCTGCCGGATCTGAGTTGTAAACCGTGGCAATCGACCTGGCCAGCGGAGAATCGAGCGTAATGCAGTCAACGTTGAAGGAGGTCGTTCCTGCCGGTAGCGTCAGCCCCATACTGACCGATCTGACAGTCATCACGCACCCCCGATCGTAATCGTCCCCGACGTAATCGCAACAGGCCCGTTCTGTGTGATAGTACCGGTATTCAAAGTGAGCTCAGCACCGTCACCTGGTCCGCCTGCAGTGAGGTAGATAACCTCTGCCCTGTCCCGGTCCAACACCCGTGCCCAGCCCTGATCACCTCCATTATTGGCGGAGTTATCGTTGCTGATGGTCTCGAAGGTAATCACTCCATCGGTTTCCGTGGCCGCAGCGTTGGTCAGTGCCAGTTCAGCCAACAAAGTATCGGTGATGGCCTCTCCCATGTTCGCGGGAATGGTGCCGTCATAGATCTCAATCATGGGGGTGTCTGTGCTGCCATTGGCCATGGCAGCAATGATCTGTTGGGCCATTGCGGAACGGAGTGCAGTAGTCAGCTTCATTGATCGATTCGCCTCTCAACAAGAACCACCAGCCGAATGGATTCAGTGGTTTCGGAATAATTTTCAGGGGCGCCGATAAAGCACCCCTCCTCAAACGCAACAATCAAACGGCCATAGGCCTTAACCATGCGGATCACGTTATCCACCTGGTCTTTACTTGAAGGGGTCCATTCAATGCTGAGCACCCGGTCAGCATCCGAGTAACCGAAATCGTTGATCTCGGCCTCACCATCCAGCGTTGCCGTGCGCGAAACCCTGCGCGAAAAGTCAGCAAGCCCACGAGGATCCACATTGTTCACGGTCACCAGGCCATTCAGATCGAACTCTGGAGCAGTAATAAAAAGCATCATCCGTTAAGCCTCAATAGCAGCTCTTCGCCCTGCGCATTCATGCGCACCTGGATTCCCTCGAGCAGCGCGAACATCAGGGCCTCAAGATGCGGCTGAAGGCCATCACCGGAAACCTTGATCATGGCGTCACCGTTCTCCAGCTGACGGGTTTTCTGGCGGATGTACTCTATCTGCGCTTCAGTCAGCTTGCTTTGGTCATTGAGGGATTGTTCGCGATACTCGTTCTCCTTGCGGATCTGCTCATTGATGCTGATCTGAGTCAGCCTGCTGGCATCATCGAAACCACCGAACAGGTCCGTGATCGTCTTGCCCGTGCTTTCGAAGGTGTCGCTGATCGTGTTGGCAATGGCTTCCACTTGCTTCGCGTTGGCCTCCACCTCAGCAATGTCCAGGGAGATCTTCGCCTCGACATTCTTGATCCGCTCATTGCTGGCGATCTTCTCCATCTCGATGAAGAATTCTTCAGATTTCTCCACCGCCTTTTCGGTTTTCTTGGCGGTGTCCTCCATGGCATTGCCGGATTTGACGATGGTTCCCGAAAAGGAATTGATCTTGCCGGTGGCTTCGTCGTAGCCCAGCTTGAGAGTCTGGTTGTTGTCGGAGAGCTCTTTGGTTGTGCGGGAGACCTCACCCAGGGCACCGCCGCTTTTGGTAACAGAATCGCTTAGCTCATCCAAAGCAGTGGTCACTTCCCGCTGGGTACCACCGTAGCCAGCGAGGGAATCATTGAGCGCTTTCTGCTCTGAAGCGTTCTTGACCAGCTCTTCAGCGCGTTTGTTGAGAGCTTCGATATCGAGCTCCGCCGCCTGCTTGGTGTTGTCGAGAGAGTCTGCCAGGCGCTCGTTCAGCTCCCGAAGCTCGTTTGTTTCGCGGGCCGTGGCTTCTACCTGGTTGCCAACGCCCTCTAAACTGCCATTAAGCTTCGCAATCTCATCGGCGTTGAACTTTTTATAAAGCCAGCCGCCAATGGACTGACCAAACTCCTCTTCGATCGGGCCGATGATGTACTCATTGATCAACGTACCAAGCCCATAGCCACCGGCCAGAGCAAGGCCAACCAGGCCGAATTTGCCGGCACCGGCCGCAATTGTCTTCACGCTGTTCAGGTTGCCGATCAGGGCCTTGAAGCCCTGGGCACCGGCCAGTGCTGTGAGGCCGGTACCGATAGATTCCAGACCGCCCGCGAGCCCGCCAATGGCTGGCAATACAGTGTCGATCGCCTTCCCCAAACCGAGCAGTTCACCAACCGATTTCTTGGTTTCTTCGTCCAGCGATTGGAACTGCTCAACACCCTCGCCAATTGCAATAAACAGGGGCTCAAGTCCATCCGCGATACCGGCAGAGACATTCACAAGAGCGGTGAAAGCATCCACCACCTGCTGCATTGCCGACCGCAGGCCTTCAACGGTGCTTAGATCGACCTCGCCAAAAACACCTTTAAACAAATCACCCAGCTCATCACCAAGATCATCAAAAGCTGCTAGTACATCAGTGAACTCAAGGCCTTCAAATGCCTCGGGCAAGTTCTCGGCAATGATATCCACTTGCTTGGCAAAGCCTTCCAGGCCATTACGCAAGGCCTGAAACAGCACATCAGCGTTATCGCCCTGAATCGCTTCACGGAATGAATCAACCAGATTGGTGGTGGCGCGGGTAACATCCTTAGTCTGGTCAATATACTCAAGGCCAGCGGTCGCAGCGGCCGTTGTGAAAGCCGATCTGAGCTGCTTAAGGGCAAACTCAGCAGATTCCGTTTTGGTCTGGAACTCCTCAAGCGCCGAGCCGCTGGACTGCAACGCAATCTGCAGGATTTCTTCGGATCGTTCTGCGCCATTGAGCACAGCTATGAACCGGCTCATCTGTTCAGCGCCTGCAATCACCGTGGCAATACGCTGTTTTTCGTTGTTGTCCAGGCCCTGTGTGGCTTCGATCAGATCATAGAGAACGTCTTTCGTGTCTCGGCGTTCACCGTTCACTTCCAGCTGGATGCCAAGCTCGTCCTCCAGCAACTCCTTTCGTTCCTTGGTAGGCTTGATCAGATTGCTGATTGCAGTTTTCAGCGCGTTTGCTGATTCGGTACCGGAGCGAGTAACTTCAACCACGGGTGTCAGCAGTGCAGCCGTTTCCTCGAAAGACAGGCCGAGCGTGTTGGCAACCGGCGCCAAAATCCGGAAACCATCACCAAGCTGCTGAACAGAGGCGCCGGCCTTGTTAGAAACCCCGTTTAGCACATCGAGCAAATCCGCTGCGCGCGAAGCGGGAGCCTGGAAGCCGGCAAGTGTACCGATCAGGAGTTCGCTGGATTGCTGCGTGGTCAGATCAGCAGCGTTAACAGCCAGAAGGGATTGCTCAACCAGCGAGAGCGAATCTTTGATATTAAAGCCCGCCTGCCGGAAATCGGCGGTGCTCTGAATAATGGCGTCTGCGTTTACGCCAAAGCGAGACGAAAGCTCACTGAATTGATCTGAATAGTCACTTGCACTTCCTTCGCTCTCACCCAGTACCTTCTGAAGATCAATTAGAGCGGCCTCAAAGCTGATGGCCTCTTTGGTTGCAAAGCCAAGAGCTGCAACGCCCACTGCTACGATGGCAGCATCAAGCTTTAGAATGGAGTCGGTGACATTAGCAAGCGGCCCTGAAAGGCTGCCCGCCTTGTTGGTCAAACTATCCAACCCACGGCCTACGGAACTGATGGCACCGCCGGTGTTGTCGACCCCGCCGAAGATCAGC
>PBRG01000006.1 GCA_002726615.1 Marinobacter sp. | reverse complement strand
GGTCGCAAAGCGAACGTTCAGGCGGATAGACCAACACTTTCCTTGGCGGAAAGTCAGTACACAGGACAGGAGTGTCTAGAGGTCCGGGAGAGAACCCATGAGATTCGACACCGTGAAGCTGCCATCGGACTTGATCGAGACCGCGTCGTCCATCGTGCCCTTTACATCGATCACAGCACCAGACAGGCTGATGCCCGAGGACACGTCGACCAACTGACTAGCATGCACCGCTTTCTCTGGATCAAGCAGCACATTAATTGAAGAAAAGAGATTCAGGGCGCCAACCGAAAGCGAGGTGGCGAAATATTTCTCGCCCCAAAGCCCATCCGCATTCTGATTTGTGTATAGATAAGCGACCGTGTGCCTTAGCTGATAGCAGATATTGTACGTGTATAGGTAGACCTTCATGACGGTAAATGCTTTATATTGCGCAGCAGTGGCCTTGACGCCAGGGTCCACATTAACCTATACACAAAGGGGAATCGGGGTATGTGCGCCTGATTTGCAGCAGCCTGCCAGACTGGCATTCAGGTTAATTCGTAACAACTCGGCTTACCTCCATAATAAGGAACATTATGTGCCCAACCAGTTCTCGTAAAATGGCCAATCTGCGAGCTCAGTACATCGATCGCCTGGGTCGGTACGCACAAAAACTGGAGGCACTTTGGACGGCCGCGGCTGATGACCAAAGCAATCTGTCGAACATCCAGTCAATGGCGCATCGTCTGGCCGGTTCGGGCAAGGCCTATGGATTCAGGGAATTGTCGCAGGTGGCGAGAGAGCTTGAGCAGGCATTGGAGCAAACGGAACAGTTTTCACGGCAGGAACGAGCATCGGCAGCATCCGAACCGTTCAGTGCATTGTTGCGGGCATTAAGACAGATCTTAAAAGATGAATCGAATGAGGTGGGCCATAATTACGCCCAAAATGCTGCAGTAACGAAAAGCCAGTCTGTAGGTGACGTCCGTGTCCTGATTGTGGACGACGATAAAGATTTCGCGCTCAAACTCTCGGAGACCCTCGACTCTTACGGTTATATTGCACACGTCGAGAAGGATATCGCCCAACTGGAACAGGCGATTGCCGACTATGATCCGCTTGCCGTGATCGTCGACATGGATTTTTTCGGCGATCGTTATGCAGGCGCCAGGCAGGTGGCTTACTGGCGACATAATGATGGCGCCCCCCTTCCAGTCACTTTCATTTCTGAACATGATTCTTTCGACCTTCGCCTTGCATCGGTCAGGGCAGGAGGCAATCATTTTCTTCACAAACCATTGGATATTCCTAGGCTGATAGCCCTACTGCACGCTGAACTGAGTCTGGCACCTGCCGAGCCATACCGGGTCATGATTGTCGACGATGATCAGGACCTGTTGGACTTGTATGATTCCATTCTCGGTGGTGCTGGTTATTCAGTCAGAACGGCGGATAACGCGCAAAATGCCCTCTCTCTTCTGGATCAGTTTCAACCTGAACTGGTGTTGATTGATGTCAGCATGCCTGTCTGCAATGGCATTGAACTGGGTCGTATTATTCGCCAGCACGAAGAGTTCTCTACCATACCTCTTTTGTTTATGTCGGCGGTTGCTGATACGGAAACGCAGTTGGCCTGTGCCCGCCTGGCAAATGACGAGTTCATCACCAAACCGATAGAGCCCTGGCGGCTGTTGATGATGGTAAAGTCACGGGTCGTAAAAGGTCGCCAGTTGCGGAGCCTGAATCGTACCTTGACTGGGCCCGAGGCGGACATGATCCAAGACCCACTAACTGCACTGCCTAAACTGGCGGAAGTCCGGCGTGCCCTCAACGGAATATTGCCGCAACAGGTTCGAGATGTTCTGGCATTGATAAAAATGGATCTTCAGGGTTTTCACACCATCAATAATCTCCATGGCCAGTACTTTGGTGATGAGATCCTGCAACGTGTTGCATGGAGGCTGAGTCAACACCTGGGAGAAACCGGCATGTTGAGCCGTGAGGCCGGTGATGAATTTCTGATTCTAAGCAAGGGTCATTCTTCCCAAGAGGCGCTTGATGAGTACGTGAGGAAACTGATTGAGGCTGTCAATCAAACGAATATGGTTTCCGAACAGGGGGCTGCCCTATTATCGGTAGATGTCGGTGTTGCGATCTGCACGGAAGACATTACGAGTGCAGATGAGCTTATAGATCGCGCGGACATGGCTTTGTTTAAAGCGAAAGCGGCCCAGGGTGCTGAACTGGTCTACTTTGATGAAGAGCTCCAGGCTGAGCAGAGATACCGCTTTACCCTGGAACAATCGATCAGGCAGGGCCTGGATAATCAAGAGTTTGTTGCGGTTTACCAGCCAATATTCTCAGTGGAAGGGGAGTGCATTGTCGGGTTCGAGGCTCTGGCCCGTTGGCAGCATCCGGAGCATGGCCTGCTGGGGCCGGGGGAGTTTATTCCATTGATGGAAGAGCGGGGGCTGATTTCCCGGTTAACGGAGCAGATAATCAGCTGTGTGGTGCCTCAACTCGCCCATTGGCACAATATCAACCCGGATTGGTTTATGTCGCTGAACCTCTCCGCGAGAGATATTCAGAAACCCTCATTTATAGACAATCTGACTTCGTTGATTTACGCCCATAAGCTGGCGCCAGAAAAAGTCGTTCTGGAAATTACCGAGAGCCTGCTGTTGGCTGACTGGCAGAACGCCAGTCAGGTACTTGAGTCACTCAAGTCGCTTGGTGTCCGCTTGGCACTGGATGATTTTGGCACTGGTTACAGTTCTTTGAGTTATCTCCATCGCATCAACGCTGACAAGCTGAAAATCGATCGCAGTTTTATTGAACACTGGTCGCAAACTGCGGATGCACGTTTGTTGCGCACAATGGCGCATTTGGGTCAAAGCATGAACATGACGGTCATTGCCGAGGGTGTGGAAAACAGGGAAGAGTTGGTCTTCCTGGGGGAAATCGGTTGCCATCAGTATCAGGGATTTTTGAGTGCCCGCCCCATGCTGCCCGAAGACCTGGAGGCGGGTGGCTGGTTGCTTTGAATACGTTCCCGGATCACGTTGATGAGTTGTTCGGATGTAAGCCGGTTTTTCAGCAGCACACCTTCCACAGCGGAGTGTTCTTCTTTGCTGATGTCCTCACCGGACAAGATGACAATGGCCGCATTGGGTTGCTTGTTCTCAATGTCCGGAATCAGGTCCCACCCTGAGCCGTCGGGCAGACCAATATCAAGCAAAACGGCATCATAGGCCTGTTGTTTCAGTAGTCTTTTGGCATCGGCCATCGTTCCTGCCCATTCCAGATTCAAATGATCACGGACCATAGCCGAAATGACCTCATGCAAATCCGCATCATCCTCGATGTGCAAGATTCTCGGGCGATAGCCCTCTGATAACTCATGCTGCACCAAATCAATCAGTCTCTGATGCTGAATCGGTTTTGCCAGCCACGCAATATTGTCAGCCTCGCCATTAAGTTCTAGCTGACCCTGGCGCGCTATGGCGGACACTACCACAATGGGAATGTTGGCGGTGTCCGCCTGTTTTTTCAGCCGTCGTATAATGTCCAGCCCGCTTACATCCGGTAGCATCAGGTCGAGGCTTATCAGGTCGTAGCCCCCCGTCTTCACGGATTCCAGAGCCCCTGTGCCAGTGAGGCAAACATCGACCTGATACCCTGCCCCTTTCAGCAAAAGTCTTAGAAGTTCGGCGACATCTGGATCATCCTCCACGACCAGTATTCTGGGTGACTCATTGGATGAGCCATCCGTGTTTTTTGGAGAACGGGCAGAGGGTGCTTTTTCAGCCGGTGTTATCAACGGCAGAGAGAAGAAAAAGCGCGTTCCTTCGCCGGCGGTTGTCTCGAAGTCAATCGTGCCCCCCATGCGGGTAAGCAGCTCCTGGGTAATGGCCAGACCGAGCCCCGTGCCCCCTTTTTGACGCGTGTCTGAGCTGTCGGCCTGAGCAAATCGCTGAAATATCTTGTGGTGAAAATCCTCTGGAATACCAGAGCCATGGTCGGTCACGCGAACGGTGATATCGGTATTCGTACTGGATGCCTCGACAGTGACTGTACCGCCGTCGGGAGAAAACTTGATGGCATTGGACAGCAGGTTGGCCAGCACCTGCTTCAGCCGCTGCTTATCAACCTTGACGTTTTGCCGGGATATCTCGCTGTCCAGCGCCAGTTTGATATGGCGCTCGGCACCGTAGGTCCTGTTTTCCTCCACGGCCTGCTCAAGTATGGGTTGAAGCGGTTGAACCTGCATGTCCAGATTCACTTTTCCCGCCGCGATCCCTTCGATATCCAGCAAATCGTTGATCAGGTATGCCAATCGCTCACTGTTTCGATAGGCAGTCGCCAAGAGTGTTTTGGCCTTGTTGGGTATCTCCCCCAGCTTACCACTCAAAGCAAGCCCCAGGGCGCCGCTCACAGAGGTGAGTGGCGTGCGCAGTTCGTGGCTGACGGTGGCAATGAATTCGTTCTTCATTTGCTCAATGCGCTTGCGCTCGGTGATGTCCTCGGCAACGCCGAGAAAGCCGGTCAGTTTATCGGCGTCATCCAGGATGGGGGTGACGGTCAACGTCACAGGAATTGAGTCACCCTGTTTGGTGAGGTAGGTCCACTCCCGCGTCTCGGAGCCCTGGCGCAGGGCGTTTTTCACGAAGACATCAAAGCCTGAGATGGCCTCGCCAAATGCATCGGAAAGCTCCAGGGACCGCGCTTCCACTTCAGACGGAAGGTGAAACAGCGCAGGAGTTTGCACGCCAATCACGTCGCTTGAGTCGTACCCGAGCAGGTTTTCAGCGCCTGTGTTGAACAGGGTGATGGTCCCCTCGGTATCGGTGGCGATAATGCCAAACTCGGTTGACGCTTCCAGAACATTGCTCAGCATGGCGGAGGTGCTGGCCAGCTCCCGGGTGCGCGCCTGGACTTGCTGTTTCAGGGTATTCCGTGCATTGTCCAGTTCGGAAAAGGTCTGGCCCAGTGCCTTGGCCATGGTCTGGAGTGAAGCCGACAAAATGCCATACTCAAAAACCGGGCTTGTTGGCACTTCCGGTGGCTCACGCCGGCGAATTTTTTCAGGCAGGTCTTTGCTGGCGTTGTCGAGTTTCACCAACGGACGTGTCAGAAGACGACTGAGTAAAAAGCTGACCACGATGCTCAGCAGGGCCATCACCGCCAACAAAGCGAAGCTCTCATTGTGTTTACGTTCCAGGGTCTGAATCAGCGGCCCGGCCGACTTATCCGCTATCAATTTGGCGCCGACCGCCAGGTCGTCGATCGGCCGGTGGTATTGGTAGTGTCCCTGCTGCCAGCGATTCACCAGGCTTTCATCGGAATCCGGCAGCCAGATGTCCAGATTCTCCAGGCCGGTGAACTGTCGGCTCATTCCTGATGACGGCAAGGTGAATTCTCCGGCGTCGGCAATAACCTTTCCCTCAGCGTTGAGCAGCGCTATGCCGTCAATGGCATCGGTGTATTCAAAGCGACGCAGCTCGGATTCAAGAACCTCGGAGACATCGGGGTTCTGCCGCAGGCGATCCGCTGTGGTGGTTAAGGCGCGAGCCATGACAGTGGCCAAGCCCTTTTCCAGTTCCGTTTCGTCCTCATGGCTGCCGATGATCACAGGGGTGGTTCCGATGATTAGCGCCAGAGTCAGAAGGACATGGAAAAGCAATTCGTTTAGCCGGATATAGGATGGCAGCCAGCGAACGGTCCCGTTCTGAAACCGCCACACTAGTACCTTGACCAACAGCCCTGCAGTAAGGGCGTTGAACAGACCATTCAGCGACTGCTTGAGGGCAATCATGGTGGCGGGCGTAGTATCTATGCCCACCAAGCCCATATATAACGCTGGAACCAGGGTGGTGCCGGCCACGAGCCAGAAAGCCAGATCGGCCAGTACCAGATTGTTCAGGCCGCGCCGGTACAAAAGGCCGACAACAACCGCCTCCAGCGTAAAGACAGGGATGGCGTAGGGATGGCCCCAAAGTACCCAGGTGTAGGCACTACCGGCCAGCGCCACCCAGACGGCAGGCCAAAAACCCACCAACCTTATGGCCAACATCACGGCGACAGAGCCGAAAATGAAATGCACACCAAAGAACAGGGGTAGGTTGATTATATTGCCCAAAACCGCGAGCAGAGCCAGACCGAATGTGGCGATGGCTTTAGTTGCAAAGGTCATGATTCAATCACCGGTAACTGAATGTAGAATTCGGCACCGCCGCCGTCGGCATCGCNATAGCCAACCTGGCCCCCGAGCTGCTGGCAGAGTTTACGGGTAATGGCCAGACCCAGCCCGGTGCCGGGGAGCTTGCGGCTGTCGGTGGCGTCGGCCTGGCTGAACCGCTGAAACAGTCGTTCCTGAAACTCCGGCGACACCCCGGGACCATGATCCCGGATGCGGATTTCAGTGGTCTCGTCGTGCTCGATGACCGAGACTTCCACAGGGTGATTTTCCGGGGAAAACTTTATAGCATTCGACAGCAGGTTCGTCAGCGCTTGAACAAGCCGCGGGCTGTCGACATTGACCGTGATCGCCGGCCACGCCTGGGGGGTGTCAATGCTGACACTGTGGGCGCCCCCCCGGTATTCCCGAACAGACTCAATCGCCTCATCCAGAATGGGCGCCAATGCTTGCTGCTGCGGCTCCATGTGCATCTTGCCCGCCACCAGTTTTTCCATATCCAGCAGGTCGTTGATCAGAAGCATCAGGCGGCTGGTATTGCGCTCGGCAGTTTTCAGCAGTTTTTGTGCCTTATCCGGCAGTTCACCGGCCGCGCCGCCGGCCAACAGGCCGAGACTGCCCTTGATGGATGTCAGCGGTGTGCGCAGTTCATGACTGACGATCGAGATAAGCTGGTCTTTCATTCTTTCGAGCTTCTTGCGCTCACTGATGTCCTCAACAAGCGACCAAATGACTTTCCGGCCATCCATTTCCTCACTTAACATGCCCTGCAAGCGCACGGGGTAACGGCTGCCGTCTTTTCGTATGTACTCTTTCTCAAAAGGACCATAACGCCCGGTTTTGCTGAGGTCCGCGAGAGCTTTCTCTTCTTCGGGCAGGTACTCTTTGGGCGTGACATCCCAGTAACTGAGCTCGACAAACTCTTCTGCCGTATAGCCGCTAGGGGCAACCAGTGCGTGGTTGAGGTCCATAAAGCGGCCAGTCTCAAAGTCATTCAGCGCGATGCCAATGGGAGAAAACTCAAACAGGCCGCGCAGGCGCGCTTCACTCTGTTCCAGCGCAAGGCGTGCCTGTTGCTGTTCGTGGATATCCTGAATATACCCATGCCACTGGATGCTGCCATCCAGTAAGCGTTCCGGTTTGGCGTGACCCGAGACCCAGCGATATCCATTGCGTGGGTGCGCCACGCGATAATTCATCGCCCAGTTCTCCAGGGTCCAGGCTGAGTGTTCGATCGATGCGCTCACGGCGGCCAGATCATCCGGATGGATGCGCTCAAAAGCCGGCGCCGCATCCTCCGCGGCCTGCTCCGGGGTTATTCCATATAGATTCTCGACCTGGGGTGAGCTGAAGGGGAAGACCATTGTTCCATCGGGGAAACGGCGAAACTGGTACACGGTGCCCGGCAACTGTGCCATCAGCTTGGTCAGACGGTCATGACCGAGGCTGTTGGTCAACATCTCGGACAACCAGTTGGCCAGCAACCGGAGAAACAGCTTTTCGCTTTCGTCATAGTCCTCCTGCCTGGCACGGACAGAAGAAAAGTTCAGGGTTCCCCAGGGGTGGCCGTCCACCTCCACAACAATGCCTGCATAGCTACCCAGCGGGTTGGCTTTGTAACAAGGGTGAGCGTGATACTCAGGCCGATCCGTGTCCGGTATAAAGTACTCGCGGGTCGGCCCCTCATTGGCACTGGACACCAACACGTCGCACCAGGTGTCGCCCAGTGGGAACTGCTGACCGGCGGCCACCGGAATACCGTCACTGGCGTCTACCCAGGCAACGGTGTAAGTGTCTCTCTCGATCTGGCTGAGAATCGCCAGATCTGAGCCAAGGTAGCGTCTGCCCTCCTGCAGGGCGTGGCCAATCTTGTCATCCAGTGAGCGGTGAGTGGAGAAGGCAATATCATTCAGCAGCATCAATGCCCTTTGATTGTGCTCCAGTTGCTGCAGCGCATCGTGCTCGCGGGTGATATCCACAATAAACCCTTCAAGCACAGCCGGATACTGTGGATCGTCCCGTATGCATCGGCCGCGCTCTTCCACCCAGCGCCATCCCTTGGTGCGGTGGCAAATCCGGTATTCGATGTGCCACTCCGTATTATTCGTCATCGCCTTTGCGACGGCCTCGTCACACTTTGCCGCATCGTCGCTGTGAATCAGTTCGGCGTAACTGATGCGTTTATTCCCGATCAGATCGTCTGCTGTGTAGCCACTGACGTTATCCACTTGCCTGCTCATATAGAGCATGGTCCATTGGTCATCCGGCAGGCAGCGGTAGGTCACACCGGGCATATTGTTCAGTAGTGCAGCCATTTCATCATGGCTTGCCTGTAGCTTCTCCTCCATTTCCGTGCTCTGTCTGCGCTGTCGGGCATCCGCCCGGATCAGATCCTCCACCATGCCCGCCAGTTCCCGGAGTAGACCAATCTGAGTGTCGTCAAACGATCGCGGTTGGCGGTCGATCAGGCAAAGGGTACCCAGGCGATGCCCGGTTTCGGTATGCAGGGGGGCACCGGCATAGAAACGGATGTCAGGGGCGCTGGTCACCAGCGGATTATCGAAGAAGCGCTCGTCCTCAAGCGTGTCCTCAACAACCAGAGGCTCGCTGTGATGAATCGCATGACCGCAGAAAGAGATATCTCGGGGTGTTTCTGTTGCGTCGAGCCCCTGCCGGGATTTGAACCATTGCCGATCCCGGTCGATCAAAGACACCAGGGCGATGGGCACAGAGAAGGTATGGCAAGCCAGACGGGTGATGCGATCAAAGCGTTCCTCCGATCCTTCGGCCAGCAGGCCACTGTCATCCAGCGCCTGCTGACGCTCGGTTTCATTATCCGGAGTCTTAGGGGCTTTCATGGGTTACCTCGATCAAGACGACCCCTGCGCTTGCTGGTCTGACGCGCGAACCACCCGGTTTCGCCCGTCGCGCTTGGCGCGGTAAAGTGCCTGATCAGCCTTTTCCAGCAATGCTTCGGCCGTATCGTTCGGAAACTGATGGTTATCTGCCACGCCTGCTGAGAGTGTGCAGGTAAAGGGGGCGCCATCGCTTGTAAATTTGATATCCGCGAAATCTTCCCGCAAACGGTTCACCAGTTTGCGGGCCTGATCGGCATCACAATCTGGCAACACCAGTGTGAACTCCTCGCCACCATAGCGGCCCAGTTTGTCAGTTATTCGAAAATGCTGGCGAAGCAGCGTGCCCACGGCGGCGATCACCGTGTCACCCACCGAGTGACCGTAGGTATCGTTGATTGCCTTGAAATGGTCGATATCCAGCATCGCGACACTGAATGTTTGCGGATGCCGTTGAGCCAACTGCCATTGCATCTGCAATGCTTCTTTGATGCTGGCATGCTTCAGCAAACCGGTCAGGCCATCCCGATTGCGGGTTCGTTCCAGTTCGCGCAGGCGCTGGATTCTGGCTGCGCATAATCGGACCAAAAGGTCCCTGTCGACGGGTTTTTCCAGAAACGCGTCCCCGCCTCTGAGGAGGGCCTGGTTGCGCAGCTCCGAGTTGGACTCCGCCGACAGGTAGATGATGGGTAAATGTGCCCAACGATCGGTTTGCGAGAGCAGTGCTGCAAGTTCCGCACCGGTCACATGGGGCAGCCACAGGTCCATCAGGACTAGCTCGGGGTCAAACTCGCTGACGGTTTCAAACAACTGGTAGGTTTGCTGGAGTATCGTCACCTGCATGCCCGCGTTTTCAAGAATGGACTGACAGTGACTCGCAAGTTCCCGATCATCCTCTATGATGAGGACCCGCCCGGGTTCGGAGTGCTCAGTCCGAATAACCTGGGAGATATGTGCAGCAAGCCTGACCATATCCAGCGGTTTGACAAAGTAACCCTGCGCGCCTGCGCGCAAGGCTTCCAGCCTCGCACTGAAACTCTCCTCAGCACCGGTGAAAAATATCGGGCATTGAAAATCGTCTAACAGGGCTTGCCAAACATCTTGCGGCTCGTGGCCTTCGTACTGAACGGCATGGTGATCGATCAGCAATAGGTCGGGTTCCGGGTTGTCGGTTGTTTTAAGAACACCGGCATCGTCCAGATGATAAACACGAAAGCCAAAACTTGTCAGCTGCGACTGGGTATAACTGGCAAGCAGATGATCGCGTTCTATCAGCCATAGGCAGGGAGAGCCTGAAGCAATGGCCTGAGGGCTGGCTTCAATCGCTTTTTCGCTCTGCCCATGGCTGTCGGCCGCACGCGCATCTCTCAGTTCAGACAACCACCTGGCGGGAAGGTCTGCTTCTTTGGAAGGTTCCGGCAGGTTTTTTGCGACTATTGTTTCAAGCTCGCGGGCTTTCTCGCCGAGCGAGTGAAAACCGAAGGTGCCTGCAGCGCCCGCCAGCTTATGCAATGCCGAATGCAATTCACTCAGTGCGTTTTCACAAGAGGGATGCGTTTCCAAACGGGAAGACAGACTTTCAAGCCGCCTGAATTCGGACTCCAGACGTTTGGCGTAGGCCGCTTTCAGCTTTTCAATTTGGTTGAGAGAACGGCCGGCAGGGGACGACTCAACCATCGAACTGCTCCCAAATCGCTCGTATATCATCCGCCAGAGTCATCGGGTCGAAGGGTTTTGAAATCACCTCTGCAACGCCCATTTTTTTATAACGTTCCAATTCCTCCGGGTGAACTTTGGCTGTCATGAACACGACCAGGGTGGCTTCCGTTATGGCCCCCTGTTTTCTGAGCGCGGTCAGAGTCTCCGTGCCATCCATGCCGGGCATCATGACATCCAGCAGAATCAATTGCGGCTCAAATGCCGGGATCTCCCGCAGTGCAACTTCACCGGACTCACAGGTTTTCAACGTAATCCCACCCACGTCTTCCAAGGCGAGGGCAGCAATCTCGCGGATGTCTGGGTCGTCCTCTACGTAAGCGACCTTTTGCAATGTGCTCATTTTTCGGGATCCAAAGTGGCTGTTTTCTTGTCTACATTCATGTAAGGCAGTTTCAAGCAATGAACTCCAGAGCCTTTTTTACCTACAGTGTAGATCCTTCGGCCTCTTCTGTTTTGCCGATTATTCGTTTTTGATGACTGACTACGGATCTTCAAAGCCAAGCATAGACTCAATTTCTGATCGTGGAGGACCGTTCGCCAGAGGGCATGGTGCCATGAACGTTAGGAACGGTAGTATTGATGCTGTGGATATTTCTCGCCGCATCAGGTCGTTTTTCTACAGCTACTTGTTCACTTCTCNGAACAGCATCATAGACCTAAATGCTAAGAATCCGGATGTTCGCTTTTGTTTACGACTGAAGGAGCCTGATCGAAACCCGAAGGTGTTCATCAACCGGATCTGCCAGCGTCTGCAACATCCAGCGACCAAGGAGCCAAGTTACGCATTTAGATCTCAATACTCTCGGCTATCTCCAGAGCATCCTCAACCTCCACACCAAGGTACCGCACGGTGCTCGACATATTCGTGTGTCCCAACAGCAACTGAACGGCTCGAAGATTTTTGGTCTTCTTGTAGATCAATGTCGCTTTGCTGCGTCTCATTGAATGGGTTGCGTAGACCGAAGGGTCAAGTCCGATGCTGGTAATCCACTTTTTGACAAGACGGGCGTATTGGTGAGTAGTGATATGGTCGAACTTTCGCATCCGGCTCGGCCACAAATAATCCATACCCGAAAGTCCGCGCAACTCGATCCATGCCTCGACCGATTCGCGCGTCTTTTTGGTTATCTCAAACTGAACAGGCTGACTGGTCTTCTGCTGGATGACTTGCGCCCGGTCCAGAACCTCACCGTTTCTGGAAATATCTCGAACCAAAAGCTTTACCAGATCGCAGGATCGGAGTTTGCAGTCAATTGCCATGTTTAACATCGCCAGCTCGCGGATGTTCTTCGCTATCTCTAACCGAATACGGATAGCCCATATTTGTTCGAGTTTGAGCGGTAGCTTCTGGCCGACGAGCTTCCCTTTGTTCCAGGGAACTTTGCTGATAGGAAATGTCATGACGTGGCCCTCTTTAGAGGGTAAGGGCCTTTAAGTATGGTTCAGAATATTGTCCTCTGCTGGCCAGCCAGGTCGCAAAGCGAGCATTCTGTTCCACACCCCTTCAACCACACGTAATCCTTCGTCAAGCCTTTGAATGCCTGCGAGATAATACTCTGTCGTATTCGCCCGACTAGCCAGCCGCCGTTGCCAGTTCTCCTCCGCGCAAAATAAAACGTTCAGCTAGT
>PBRG01000005.1 GCA_002726615.1 Marinobacter sp. | reverse complement strand
ACGTTGCCCGTGGTGTTCAGAACGTTCTGCAGCGCTACAAGGAACTGAAAGACATCATCGCGATCCTGGGTATGGACGAGCTGTCTGAAGAAGACAAGCTGACTGTAGCCCGTGCCCGTAAGATCGAGCGCTTCCTGTCTCAGCCGTTCCACGTAGCGGAAGTATTTACCGGTTCCCCGGGTAAGTACGTGTCTCTGAAGGAAACCATCGCCAGCTTCGAAGGCATCCTGAACGGTGACTACGACGACATGCCGGAGCAGGCCTTCTACATGTGCGGTGGCATCGAAGAGGCAATCGAGAAGGCTAAGGCAATGAAAGCGAAAGAAGGCAAGTAAATTACCTTCTTCCCTTTCTGACCCAAGAGGCGTAAGAAATGGCTATGACCGTACATTGTGACGTCGTAAGTGCCGAAGAAAAAATCTACTCGGGCCTGGTGGAGATGCTGATCGCCACAGGTACCGAGGGTGAGCTAGGCATCCAGCTTGGCCATGCTCCGTTGCTGACCGAGCTCAAGCCCGGCTCAGTGCGGATCATCAAGCAGGGTGGCGCCGAGGAGATTCTGTACGTATCCGGTGGTTATCTGGAAGTGCAGCCGAACCTGGTGACCCTGATGGCTGATACCGCAGTTCGTGCCAAGGATGTGGACGAAGCGGCAGCCCTGGAAGCTCAGAAGCAAGCCGAGAAGGCACTGGCGAACAAGACAGGCGAGTTTGAGTACTCCCGTGCCGCCGCCGAGCTGGCAGAAGCCGCCGCTCAGCTGCGCACCATCCAGAAACTGCGCAAGCACCTGCGCTAAGCAGGGTTTGTGTCAGGGCCCGGACTGGCCTGACCGTGAACCGCATCCGCAGGTGGATGACCAGCCACACCCGCAAGGGGAAGGCCGGTTATTCACCGGGACGCGGTTTTTTATTTTGAGATTCACCACCAGATTGGAGCGTACCGCCCCATGAGCCCATTACACGTTGTGATCCTGGCGGCAGGCCAGGGCTCCCGAATGAAATCGGCGTTACCCAAGGTATTACACCCGGTGGCCGGCAAGGCCATGCTGCATCACGTGATTGATACCGCAAAGCAGCTGGGGGCGGAGAAAATTCACACGGTAATCGGCCACGGTGCAGACCAGGTGCGGGCATCGCTGGACGAACCCTCGGTGAACTGGGTGATGCAGACCGAACAACTGGGCACCGGCCATGCCGTGGCCCAGGCCCTGCCGGATCTGCCGGACGACGCCCGGGTACTGGTGCTCTACGGCGATGTGCCGTTGACCCGCAAAGACACCCTCGAAGCCATGGTCTGTGACCTGGACGATGGCAATCTCGCCCTGCTGACCGTGGATATGGACAACCCTCACGGCTATGGCCGGATCGTTCGTAACGCTGAGGGCCAGGTGCAAGCGATTGTGGAGCAGAAAGACGCCACCGCCGAGCAGCAAGATATCCACGAGGTGAACACCGGTATCCTGGCCGTTTCTGCCCGGCACCTGAAAAGCTGGCTACCCACGCTATCCAACAGCAACGCCCAGGGTGAATACTACCTGACCGACATCATCGCTATGGCTGTTGACCATGGCTTGTCCGTCACGGTGTCTCAGCCCCTGAACCCGTTTGAAGTGCAGGGCGTGAATAACCGCCTGCAACTGGCGGAGCTGGAGCGTTGGTACCAGCGCCAGCAGGCGGAACGCCTGATGACCGAGGGCGCCACCCTGGCAGACCCGGCCCGGGTGGATGTGCGCGGTGAGCTGACCATCGGCAACGATCTGTGGATTGATGTGAACGCGGTGTTCGAAGGCAAAGTCAGCCTTGGCAGCAACGTGGTGATCGGCCCGAACTGTGTGATCAAGGATTCCACCATCGCTGATGGTGCTGAAATCAAAGCCAACAGCGTGCTTGAAGGTGCGATTGTAGGCGCCAATGCCCAGATTGGCCCGTTCGCCCGCCTGCGCCCGGGTACCGAACTGGCCGCCAACACCAAGGTGGGCAACTTTGTCGAAACCAAGAAAGCCGTAGTGGGTGAGGGCAGTAAGATCAACCACCTGAGCTACGTGGGCGACGCCTCTCTAGGCCGTAATGTGAATGTGGGTGCAGGCACCATCACCTGCAATTATGATGGGGTGAACAAGTTCAAAACCGAGATTGGGGACGGTGTGTTTGTGGGCTCCAATACCTCGCTGGTTGCACCGGTGACGGTAGCGGCCGAGGCCACCATTGGTGCGGGGTCTACCATCACCCGCAACGTCGCGGAAAGCGAACTGGCCGTGGCCCGGGGCAAGCAACGGAATATCGCGGGCTGGGAACGGCCGAAAAAAGCGTAACAACCGAATAACTGACAGGTGATAACAGCATGTGTGGGATTGTAGGAGCGGTTTCCGAACGGGATGTCCAGGGTATTCTGCTGGAGGGGCTCCGCCGCCTTGAATACCGGGGTTACGACTCCGCTGGCATGGCCGTGATCAACGGCAAGCCGGAAGTGCAGCGTGCCCGGGAAGTCGGTAAGGTTGCTGCCCTGGCTGATGCTATCAGCGCCAACCCCCTGGCTGGGCATCTCGGTATCGCCCATACCCGCTGGGCCACCCACGGTGAGCCATCCCAGGTGAACGCCCACCCGCACATGTCTGGCGACCGCCTGGCCATTGTCCACAATGGCATCATTGAGAACTATCAGGAACTCCGCGAAGAATTGAAAGCCGAAGGCTTTGAGTTCACCTCGCAGACCGACACCGAAGTGGTTGCCCACCTGATTGGCAAGAACTACAAGGCCGGCGGCAGGCTCTACGATGCCGTGAAAGCCGCTATCAGCCGCCTGCGCGGTGCCTTTGCCCTGGCGGTTGTTCATGCCGACGAGCCGGACCACCTGGTGGTGTGCCGTGAAGGCAGCCCGCTGGTGGTGGGCGTGGGTATCGGCGAGAACTTCATCGCCTCTGACCAGTTGGCGCTGCTGCCGGTCACCGACCGGTTCATGTTCCTCGAAGAAGGCGACATCGCTGATATCCGCAAGGACAAGATCGAGATCCACGATCGCGAGGGCCAGGCGGTTGAGCGCGCCATCAGCCGTTTCGAGCACGGTGCCGATTCCGCCGACAAGGGCGAGTACCGCCATTACATGCTCAAGGAAATCTACGAGCAGCCAAAAGTGATCAAGGCCACCATGGAAGGCCGGATTACCGCTACCCGGGTGCTGGAACAAGCCCTGGGTACCGATGCCGAAAACCTCCTGGAGAACGTGCGCCACGTACAGATCATCGCCTGTGGTACCTCCTACCACGCCGGCATGGTGGCCCGTTACTGGATTGAAGACCTGGCCGGCATCCCTTGNTCCGTGGANGTNGCNTCCGANTTCCGCTANCGCAANCACGTGATCCAGCNGGANACCCTGTTCCTNTGNATNTCCCAGTCCGGCGAAACCGCCGATACTCTGGCCGCACTGCGCCAGGCCAAAAAAGCTGGCTTCCGTGCCGCCATGGCCATCTGCAACGTGCCCGGCAGCTCCCTGGTGAGGGAATCCGATCTGGTGATCATGACCCAGGCCGGCCCGGAAATCGGCGTGGCCTCAACCAAGGCGTTTACCACCCAGCTTACTGCGCTATTGATCTTCACCCTGGCACTGGCTCGCCACAATGGCCTGGAAGAGTCACGGGAAGCAGAGATTGTGGAGGCGATTCGCCTGCTACCCGGCCAGGTGGATCAGGTATTGGCACTGGACGGTGATATCGCTGAGATGTCGAAGTCTTTCATGGACAAGAACCACAGCCTGTTCCTCGGCCGTGGCGCCATGTTCCCGGTAGCCCTTGAGGGGGCACTGAAACTCAAGGAAATCTCCTACATCCACGCCGAAGCCTATCCGGCCGGTGAGCTCAAGCATGGCCCCCTTGCTCTGGTGGATGGGGAGATGCCGGTGGTTACGGTGGCGCCCAACAACGAGCTGTTGGAGAAGCTGAAGTCCAACCTGGAAGAAGTTCGCGCTCGCGGCGGCGAGCTGTTTGTATTTGCCGACCAGGCGGCGGACGTGCGGCCACAGGAAGGCATCCACGTGATGCCGCTACCATCGGTACACCCGATAACCTCACCGATTGTCTATACCGTGCCGCTGCAGTTGCTGTCCTATCACGTGGCTGTTCTAAAAGGTACTGATGTGGATCAGCCGCGGAACCTGGCGAAGAGTGTTACCGTCGAGTAGATGGTGACGCTGAACCTATGAGAATTACCCCATGATCTCCTGCTCTATAAAGCTTCCAGGTCGCCAAGCCTTGCCCGACTGGGCAGCCCTTCCATGTCACCACGCACCTGGACAGCTTGAGCTCCGATGAGATTTCCCCGACGGATGGCCGATTGTGGGGACAGCCCATCAAGCAACCCACTGACCACACCAACCGCGAACCCGTCGCCCGCCCCCACAGTATCCACGACTTTGGGTACGGAATAACCGGGAACGGTGAAGGTCTCCTCACTTCCTCCAAGGCGACCGCGGAAAAACGCGCCTTCGGGGCCAAGCTTAAGGATCACTGCGCTTACCCCCCTTTGCAGATAAAAATCGGCGATGGCTTCAGGCGTATCACAACCCGTCAGCCTTTGGCCCTCGGCGAGCCCGGGCAACACCCAGTCTGACCGGAAGGCCATGGCATTGAGGGTGTCCCGCATATCAGTTTCGCTCTTCCAGAGACTGGGTCTCAGGTTCGGATCAAAGGAAATGCTTGCGCCGTTTTCCCGAGCTCTTTCCAGAATGCACCAGGACAGATCCCGGCAGCTCGGTGAGAGAGCAGGGGGGATGCCGGTGGCGTGGACGTGGCGTATCGCGGTGAAATCGACTGCGCTGGCATCCCTCACGCCCAGGTTACTGGCGGCACTCCCGCGCCGGAAGTATTCCACTCTGGGGTCTGCCCCGTGTTCGGCCTGTTCCTTGAACATCAGACCGGTGGCATGGTTTTCATCCTCAATCAGGTAGCGACAGTCGACCCCCTCCGACTCCAGGGTGCGGCGAATGAAACGGCCAAAACCGTCCGCACCGACCCGACTCAACCAGCTAACGGGAAAGCCCAGCCGGGCCAGTCCAATCGCCACATTGGTATCGGCGCCGGCAATTCGACGCTGGAACTGCTCAATGTCCTCCAGACTGCCCGGGGCATCTGCAACGAACATGGCCATCGCCTCGCCGAATGTCAGAATCCTGGTGGCTTGCACGTCTTTCATGCTGTTGTGTTGACCTTTTAGATGGTTGTTCCCGTTCATGGTCTTTGGCTCATCAACGGGTTCCCTCGAACATCCGATGACGGGCCTTGTCGATGTGGGACCTCATTGCGGCCTCTGCCCGTTCACCATCCTGTTCAGCGATTGCCTCGACGATGGCCAGATGTTCATCCTGTACCAGCCGAAGACGCTCTTTCGGCGCCATCAGTGACAGATTCCTGGTCAGGTTCATGCCTTCCTTGATGCTCTCATGAAGTGATTTCAGCACGGTGTAGTAGTAGTGGTTGCTGGCTGCCTCGGTGATGGCCAGATGAAGACGGTAGTCTTCTTCGGTAGCAAGCATTTGCCGGGCGTTGGCTTCGTCGATCAGATCGTAACAGTGCCGAATTTGGGCAAGCTGTTCGGGCGTGCGCCGCAGTGCGGCAAGATGTGCCGCCTTGGATTCGACATTGGTACGGAACTCGAAGCAGCGCTGGATATCCGCGATGCTGGAGATCGGTGCAAACTTCAATACGGCACTGTCGGGGCGGCGAATGACAAAACTGCCGGACCCCCTGCGGGATACCACCAATTCGTCTTCCTTGAGTCGGGCTAGCGCGTCACGCAGAACAGGGCGGGAAACCTCATAACGTTGGCATAACTGTGCCTCGGTGGGGAGCTTCTTGTTGATTGGATACTGGCCATCAATGACGGCGGCGAGAATTTTTTCGTAGACCGCCGACGCCAGTGAATACGTATCGTCTTGTACCATGTTATTTTCCATTCGCTACGTTCAATGCATCGTTTGATTTCCCGGTACTCCCGCCTTTGCTCTGGGGTTTCAGGACCCCATTGGCGATGATCAGCGTCCAAACGAGTACTGCAAGAATGGCCAGCACCATAGCGATGGGGCGATCGACAAAGGCCATTAGGTCACCGTCGGACTTCAGTATGGAGCGCATGAAATTGCTTTCGATAATCGGTCCCAAAATGAAGGCCAGGATTAACGGACCGAGCGGGAAGTCGTTTTCCATCAGGAAGTAACCCAGTAACCCCAGCCCCAGCATGATCCAGACATCGAACATGGTGTTGTTCGCGGAGAAGGCGCCCACGATGCAAAACATCAGAATCAGGGGATAAAGAACACCGGTTGGCACCGTCAAGAGCCGGCCGGCGCCTTTGATGGCCAGGATTCCCAGGGGCAGCAGCAACAGATTGGCCAGCACGAACACCAGGAAGATGGCGTTCACCAACGCACCCTGTTCGGTGAAAACATCGGGTCCCGGGGTAATGCCCTTGGTGGTCAGCACACCAATGATGATGGCGGTTACGGTATCGCCGGGGATGCCGAAGACGAGCGCCGGTATATAGGCGCCTGACAGGGCAGCATTGTTGGCGGCACTCGCCGACACGAGTCCCTCCGGGTGACCGGTTCCGTATTTTTCCGGTGTACGGGACAGCTTGCGACTGATCGCATAGCTGATCCAGGATGCGATATCAGCGCCGGCACCTGGCAAGGCGCCGATCATGGTGCCCAGTAACCCACCACGGGCCACACCACCTTTGTAACGCCAGGTCGTGGAGCCAACCCCGCTCAGCACGCAACCTGGAGGCACATCGGTTTTGGGAGCGCCATGCCCGGAACCTGGAATGCTACGAAGCAGCTCGGTAATGGCAAACAGCCCGATCAGTATCGGCAACAAGGACACACCAGCCAGCAGGTCGTAACTGCCAAAGGTGAAACGCACCTGGCCGGATACGCTGTCCATTCCGACCATGGCGATAGTAAGGCCGATCAGCATCGAGACGGCGCCTTTAAGCGGGTCTTTGCCCGACACCAGGATGGCACAGGACAACCCCAGTAGCGCCAGCCAGAAATACTCGTCGCTGGTGAACTGCAGCGCAAATTCCGCAATCCGCGGGGCAAACAGTGCCAGGACGATGACGCCAATTATTCCGCCGAGCATAGAGCAGGTCACATTGATACCGAGGGCAAGACCCAGCTTTCCTTTTTTACCCATCAGATAGGCTTCATCGGCGTAGACAGCGGAGGCCGGTGTTCCGGGCATGCGCAGTAACGCGCCGGGAATATCCCCCGCCACGATGGCCATAGCGGTTGCCGAGACAATGGCGGCGATGGCAGGCAGGGGTTCCATGAAGAAGGTCACCGGCACCAGTAGCGCCGTGGCCATAGTTGCTGTCAGGCCGGGTATGGCGCCCATGAAAAGCCCGAACAGGGACGCTGCGACGATGACGAGAATCACGTCCCAGCTGGCGACCAGCGATATAGCTTCCAGGATGTCAGTCATGGATAGAGCACCCACTCAAGTAGTCCAGGTTCCAGCGGCACATAAAGCATCTGCGCAAACAGGCCCCAGATCGCTGCCGTTGAAATGCCCGCGATTGAGACCGACAGTACCCAGCCACGGCGGTAGTAAACCTGAAACAGGAGACTCAGAATAACCAATGCGACGACTGGAAAACCCAGTACCGGCGTTAGCAGAATGTAGGCGGTCACGCTTGCTACCACTGCGCCAAGCGCCTTCAGGAAGGCTCGTAGTGGTACCTTGGCGGTCCAGCGTATCCACGGCTGCCGATCACGCAGCCCCTTAACAACCAGAAGCCCTCCGACCAGCAGTAGCAGCACGCCGGTCACTGTCGGAAAGGTTCCGGCACCGTAGACCTGTCGAGGAAGCGGGCTCAGATCCGCCGAGGCGACAATGAGGGCAGCTCCGAGAGCTGCCGCTATTGCTCCTGAAACTGCATCATTGGTACGCATATTGATCACTCTCAAGTAGGAGGGCGAGTGTCATTACTGGCCCAATCCCAGCTTGTCGATCGTCGCCTTGTTGTTACTGTCCTGCTCGGCCATGAACTGGTGAAACCCTTCAGGCCCTTTCCACACCGCGCCGAAGCCGCGACTACTCATGAAGGACTGGAAGTCATCGGAGTTCCAGACTTTCTCGGCTGCCTGTTCGAGTCGCTGGCGGACATCCTCTGGCAGTCCCTTGGGACCAACAAAACCACGCCAGGAACCATGGGACCAACTGTCTCCGGTGACTTCCTTCGCTGCCGGCACGTCCGGGAAGAGCTCCTGACGTTCATTGGCGAGCACCGCCAGGGTGCGCACGCGACCTGACTTGCGCATAGAGTCAATCTCAGGAAGTGACGAGAAGACGATATCAACGCCACCAGCTGCCAACTCCTGTAGACCGGGCGCAGCCCCTTCACTGGGTACCAGATTGACGGTATTCGGATTGATGTCCTGCTGATCGAGGAATCCTGCGAAGGAGAGGTGATAGGCCGCACCCGGCGCCGATCCGGATACCGTGTACTCATTGGGAGACTGGGCAAGATCATTCAACGCCTGGTCCAACGTTTGCCATGGCGCGTCGTTGTTGACGGTAAAGGCGGCGTAGTCGAGGTTCAGCAGTGCAATCGGCGTAAAGTCCTCATAGGACAGGTCAGCGGTGCCGATATGCTGATAGGTGGCGATTTCGGCGGTTCCCAAACCGAGCGTGTAACCGTCAGGACGAGCCATCTTCATGGCCATATGGCCAATCACGCCGGACCCACCGGTACGGTTGACGACGTTGACCCGTTGCCCCAGCTCTTCATGCAAGCCCGCCGCAAACTGGCGACCCACAGCGTCTGTCCCGCCGCCGGCGGACCAGGGCACGATCAGTGTGATGGGCTTGGAAGGGTAGTTATCCGCGATGGCAATCGTTGAGATTGCCGAGAACAGAGTGATACAGCTAAGTCTTTTGAGCTTGTTCATCGATTTTCTCTCTTATTGTATTTGTGGTGTGAGCTCAAGTCATCGATGACACCTGATGGTCAGCATCGATTCTGAAAGCTCGATAGAAAGCGTGCACCATGACTCAGAAAAAGACAAGTTATTACAACTTATTTTTCTGATTTTTTGTTTCGACAGGGCCGTTTTTCGCTCTGAAATGCTGACCATAATATTAACAAAGTGTTCATAAATATCTGTTTTTTAGTGACAATATTCTCTGCATCTTTGTGGCAGTGTGTATCGGCGGCTGACCGAACTTTTTCTATCGAAGCTTGTTTTCGTCCGGTCAGTTGGCAAAACTAGCCTGATTTGTAAATATTTGTTTGACGCTGTGTGAATGCAAAGGTAACGTGAACAGGTGACCAAATTTTCGGCAAAAAACGTCTACCCGGATTCGTTCTTCAGGTTGAATCGGCCACACGATCACTGAATCCCCATTGCAGGAGAGAACCCCCATGTTTTCAGATCTCAATAACAAGAAAGTCCTCATCACTGGCTCTACCAAGGGCATCGGTCGCGCTGCGGCTATCGCTTTTGCCCGCCAGGGAGCCATCATCGGCATCAACAGTAGTCAAAAAGATGAGGCCGCCCTGGAGTTGATTTCACATCTGGAGAAAGAAAAGGTCCGCTTCGCGTACTTTGAGCACGATCTTTGTGACAGCAGTGAGTGCGAGGCCTTGATTGGCGAATTCGTGGATCGTTTTGGTGGGCTGGATGTACTGGTGAACAACGCCGGTGGGCTGGGTGTGCGAAAAGGTCTCGAATCGCTTGAAGACGATGACTTCGATCTGGTCATGAACCTGAACCTGCGCTCGGTCATCATGACCACCCGCTTTGCCATGCCGCACTTGAAAGCCTCAGCGGAAGAACGTGGCGAGACTGCCAGCGTGATCAGCACCGGCTCCATTGCCGGACGCGAGGGGGGCGGCCTCGGAGCGTCCCTCTATGGCGGCAGTAAAGCGATGCTGCACAACTTGCATCGCAACTGGGTCAAGGAATTTACCAAGGACCATATTCGCTTCAACATCGTGGCACCCGGTACCATTGATACCGCCTTCCATGCCGACAAGAGTGAAGAGTTGCTCGGCAAGATTGCGTCTACGATTGCTATGGGCCGCCTGGGAACCTCGGAAGAAGTGGCTCCATCCTTCCTGTTCCTGGCCTCTCATGCGGCCAGCGGTTACATCACGGGCCAGGTAATCGATGTCAACGGTGGGCAGTTGTGTCCCTGATACCTTTTTAACCAGGCAGGTAGCGGGGGAATCGCCGCTCGCGATGAAGGCCAGCACCGGCTTGGCAAGATCGAGATGCATGCATAAAGGTTTTGTGAAGCTGCGTTATTTGCTATGTTGCGATGCAGATTGGCGTTAATTACCAATCAGACATGCTAGCGGGAGAGATCGCGTCGCACCCCCCTGCGACCGGCGCCGAAGGAGCAACTGCCCCGGAAACTCTCAGGCAAACGGACCGCTAGCATGAATACTTTCCGAAGAGTTGCCGGCGACTGCGTCCGTTGGCACACCGAAGGAGCAAGCGGCCGGTTCCGTTGGAACGGTGCGTGAATCTCTCAGGTCCAGTGACGGAAGGGGTGCTTTCTACCATGCTGTGGAGAAAGGAAACCCTGGACGCCCCTGGAGAGTGTTATGAAGCGAATTGCAGTTATTGGCGGTGGCATCACGGGTATCACCACCGCTTACACCCTGGCCAAGCGCGGCCTGGATGTCACCGTTTACGAGAAACACCGCTATGCGGCAATGGAAACCTCGTTTGCCAACGGTGGCCAATTGTCCGCCTCCAACGCTGAGGTCTGGAACAACTGGCAGACCATCATCAAGGGCCTTAAGTGGATGTCCCGAAGGGATGCGCCGCTACTGGTCAACCCCAAGCCTTCCTGGCACAAACTGAGCTGGTTCGCCGAGTTCATTGCCGCGATTCCCCAGTACGAACAGAACACCACGGAAACCGCCCGCCTTGCGATTGCCGCTCGCGATCACCTGTTTGCCTGGGCGCAGAACGAAGGGATCGACTTTGATCTGAAGAAGCAGGGCATCCTCCATATCTACCGTGACAAGGCCGGGTTCGACCATGCGGCGAATGTTTCCAGGTTGCTGGCCGCCGGCGGCCTGGAGCGTCGGGCAGTCACACCCGAGGAAATGCGCACTATTGAGCCCACGCTGGCAGGGACCTATTACGGCGGTTTCTACACCGAAAGCGATTCAACCGGTGATATCCATAAGTTCACCAATGGCTTGGCGGAGGCCATTCTTCGCCTCGGCGTCAAAACCTGCTATGGACACTCGGTGACCGAGCTTAGTGCGGACGGGTCCCATGCCTGGGTAACCTCCCATGACGGCGAGGAGCAGACCCGCGACACTTTTGATGGTGTGGTGATCTGTGCGGGTGTGGGTAGCCGGGAACTGGCCGCCAAGCTGGGGGACCGAGTCAACATATACCCGGTGAAGGGATATTCCATCACCGTTGAGCTGGACGACCAAGCCTCCCAGGAAGCGGCACCGACCGTCAGTTTGCTGGACGACGCCACCAAGATTGTCACCAGCCGGCTGGGAGATGATCGTTTCCGCGTTGCGGGTACGGCAGAATTCAGCGGTTATAACCGTGATATCCGGGATGATCGTATCCGGCCGCTCACCCGATGGGTCGAGCAGTGTTTCCCGGGGGTTTGTACCCGCCGCGTCGTACCCTGGGCGGGACTGCGCCCCATGTTGCCCAATATGATGCCGCGAGTCGGTCCGGGTCGGTTACCCACCGTGTTCTATAACACGGGGCATGGTCATCTGGGCTGGACCCTGTCTGCGATCACTGCTGAGTTGCTGGCAGATGCCGTTGTGCCCGCGTCGTCAGGCACGACAGCGAGTTCCGCTGGCTAGTGTTGGGCGATCGTGCCGAATCAATGTCGTTCGGCAGGCAGGATTTCCTGGCTTTTGGCCGCGACTATGGGATTAGCTACCGCTTTCCCGGTGTCGATGGTCACGATGCCCCCGATGACGATTCAACCATCGCCCGGGGGCGGATTGATGAAACCTCGCTACCTTCGGGGTTTCGTTTTACCCATTCCAACCTGACAATTTCCCACAGCTACGAATCGGTGTCGCTGGGTCATGCGCTGCTGTTGATGGTGATCGTGCTCGAAGGACGCATTCGCCTGTCGATCGGTGCGGTCCAGCGGGAGCTTGGGTGTGGCATGGCCGCCAGCCTGCAATTACGACCGGAGTATGCGCTGGAAGCCTATCAGCCTGCCGGACAACGTCTGGAAACCATCGTGCTGGCCTTTGATCCCGACGGCCCATTGCCGGCGCAGACCGAACAGGGTTCTCTGCGAGCCCTGCTCAGGGGGGTGCAGGATCCGGTGGTGCTGTGGAACGTTCCACCGGTTCTCATGACGGCCCTTGAGCAAGCCCTTGGCGCCAGGCTGCCCGAGCTTCAGAAAACGCTGGTGCTGGAAGGCCTGGCGCTGCAGTTGGTGGGTTATGGTCTCCCGGAGAAGGTGCCAGCGATTGAGCGGAAAAGTCGCGCGTCCACCCAGGAGCACCAGCGCCTGGAGGCCATTCGTCAGCTGCTGGAATTCGCCCCGACGGACGATTACGCCCTGACAGAGCTCGCCCGCCGTGCCGCAATGAGTCCCAGCAGTTTGCGTAGTAAATTCCGTGGGACCTACGGATTGTCGGTGTTCGGGTATCTGCGTAAATGCCGGCTGAACCTGGCCTGGCATTACCTGGAGCAGGGCTACTCCGTGCAGCAGGCGGCGCACCGGTCGGGTTATCGTCACGCCACCAATTTCGCCACTGCCTTTCGACGCCACTTCGGTGTTTCCCCCAAAAATGTCATCTGAGTAGCCGGATTTGGCACCTCTCATACACAATCTGTCATATTGAATATCTAATCCTGGATCTAAAAGATAATAATTCTCATTACATAATTTTTAGGTCCAAGTGAGGTTTTCATGTTCCGACATTCCCGTTTGTCATTTGCGGTTGCCGTGACCCTTATCGGTGTCACCGGCGCACCAGTGACCGTTGCCCAGGGACAGGGCGAGCCGACAATGCTGGATGCGTTAAACGTGACAGCGACCCGCAGCGCCACGAAAACCGATACCCCGGTGATTGAAACCCCGCAATCAGTATCCGTTGTCAGCCGTGAAGACTGGGAAGAAAAAGGCGCCCGCACGGTTCAGCGCGCCGCCAGCTATACCCCGGGTGTGGGTACGAACCAGGTGGGCTCTTCCAACCGTTACGATTACCTGATTCTCCGCGGTTTTTCCGATGGCAGTATCAACAACACCTATCTGGATGGCCTGCGGGTGATGAACGACGGTGGCTCCTACAGCTCCTTTGCCATTGATCCCTGGTTCCTTGAGCGCATCGAGATTGTCAAAGGCCCGACCTCCGTTCTTTACGGCCAGGGCTCCCCCGGAGGGATTGTTGCCCTGACCAGCAAGCGTCCGGAGTTCCGGGACGGGGGAGAAATCCGTGTCTCGCTCGGCAACAACGCCCAGCGTAGCTTTGCCTTTGACGTCACCGGCCCGGTGGATGATGAGCAACGGGTGGCCTACCGTGTGACCGGCATTGTCTCCGCTGCCGATGCGCAACAGGACCACGTGGAACTGGATCGTCGTGCCATTGCCCCGTCGCTGACCTGGGACATGACCGACGATACCAGCGTGACGCTGCTGGCCTACCTTCAACGTGATCCGGAAGGTGGTTACCACAGCGGTTTGCCGTACGAGGGCACGGTGGAGTCCCGCAACGGACAGAAAATCGACAACACCTTTTTTGAGGGCGAGCCGGACTACGACCTGTTCCGGCGCGATATGACCATGGTGGGGTACGATCTGGAGCATCGAATCAACCGTAACTGGTCCGCCTTGCAGAAAGCCCGCTATCTGGATTCGGACGTTGAGTTGAAGCAGGTCTATGCCTATGGCTGGGCCTCGGCCACCGAGCTAAACCGCTACTACTCCGGTGGCGAGGAGGATCTGCAGGCACTTACCGTCGATAACCAGATCCAGGGGGAAGTGACGACCGGCGCGGTGGATCACACCGTGTTGGTGGGGGTGGACTATCAACAGCGTGAAAACGACGTGGTCTGGCCTTCGGGCGCCTTTCCGGCCATCGATGCCTTCAATCCTGAGTACGGGGCTGAACCCACCGCCCTGTATCCTCCGCAGCGCAATCTCCGCAAGCAGAAACAAACCGGGGTCTATCTGCAGGACCAACTGGCTACCGGCGGCTGGCGGCTGACGTTGGGTGGCCGTCACGACTGGGTGGAGATCGAGAACACCAATCGTGACAGCGGTGTCGTGGCAGAGCTGGACGAAACCCAGTTCAGTGGCCGCGCCGGGCTGCTCTACCTGTTCGACAACGGCATCGCCCCCTACGTCTCCTACTCCACGTCGTTTTCGCCCAGTGCCTATACCGACGAGAACGGCGACCTGCTGGCCCCCAGCGAAGGCAAGCAGATTGAAACCGGGCTGAGATACCAGCCAGTGGGAACCACGGATTTGTACACGCTCTCGTTGTTCCGCATCCACCAGGAAAACCTGGCCACCAAGCTGCCGCAGGAGTCCTTCTACCGCAGCATCGGCGAGATTGAGTCGCAGGGTGTGGAGTTGGAGGCCAAAGCACAGCTGACGGAGAACCTGAATGTCCAGGCTGGATATGCGTTCACGGACGTCACCTTTGAGAAGTCCGAAGCCTATCGCGAGGGCAATACCGCCAGCCAGGTGCCGGAACACCAACTGACCCTGTGGGCAGGCTACCGGTTCTCGCAGGGAGTACTCAACGGTGCCAACGCCGGACTGGGTGTCCGTCACATCGCGGACATCTACGCCGATGACGCCAACACCAAAAAAGTGCCGGACTACACCCTGGTGGATCTGGCCCTGGGCTACGATTTCAGCAAGCTCGGCCTGGAAGGCGTTTCTACCCAGCTGAACGTGAACAACCTGCTGGACAAGGAATACGTGGCGTCCTGCTATAACAGTCTGGAGTTCTGTTACTTCGGGGCAGAACGTAACGTTACGGCGTCGGTTTCCTACCGTTTCTGACCCGTAAGCGGAAAGTGATAATGGGCATCATAAACCCTGAGTGCTGAAAATAGAGTCGATTCCGGCCCTATTTTTAAGTAATATTACGAAACTCTTTTGAGTGGTCGTCCGGCCACTCTTCCTTGTTTCATGTTAAGACCAAATAGGCACTCACCCTGTACCTTTGGGGGATTACCGGTTACACAAATATCAAGGAAGATGCGGGCCTTCTGCCACACAATTCCAACAAACCGTTTACTCAGAAGATTCCCGCAATGCCCACAACCGTTCTCTCCGGCTTTACCCACAACTTCCTGGGTAACGCACCCGCCTGGTACAAACAGGTCATCCTGCTTTTCCTGATCGCCAACCCCCTGATTGTCTGGACCCTTGGCCCGGCGGTTGCCGGTTGGGTGTTGGTGGGAGAGTTTATTTTTACCCTGGCCATGGCGCTGAAGTGTTATCCACTGTTGCCCGGTGGGTTGCTGGCGATTGAAGCCCTGTTAGTGGGGATGACGTCAGCGGACGCGGTGTACCACGAGGTGTTGGTGAACTTCCCGGTCATCCTGCTGCTGATGTTCATGGTGGCTGGCATCTATTTCATGAAAGAGCTGCTGCTGGTGACGTTTACCCAGATCCTGGTGGGTGTGCGCTCAAAATCTGCGTTGTCTCTGCTGTTCTGTGTTGCCGCGGCCGTTCTATCCGCATTCCTGGACGCGCTTACGGTCACCGCCGTCATCATCAGTGTCGCTGTCGGTTTTTACTCGGTGTACCACAAGGTTGCCTCCGGCAAGGGCTATCACCACGCTGATCACAACGCCAACAGCGATGAACACGTGATCGAGCTACACCGGGAAGACCTGGATAAGTTCCGGGCCTTTCTGCGTAGCCTGCTGATGCACGGCGCCATTGGTACGGCACTGGGGGGAGTGGCTACCATGGTGGGCGAGCCCCAGAACCTGTTGATTGCCAAGGTCGTTGGGTGGGACTTTGTCAGTTTCTTCCTGCATATGGCGCCGGTGAGCCTGCCGGTGCTGGTGGCCGGCCTGACCACGTGCTGGCTATTGGAAAAGCTGCGCTGGTTCGGGTATGGCGCCCGCCTGCCGAAGCCCGTTCGCCAGGTACTGGAAGAGTTTGCTGACAACGAGCGCACCAAGCGCACAAAGGCCGACCAGGCTGCCCTATGGGTGCAGGCGATGGCGGCCCTGGTGCTGGTTATCGGGCTTGCGTTTCACCTGGCAGAGGTGGGATTGATCGGCCTTCTGGTGATTATCCTGATCACCTCGTTCACCGGTGTTACCGATGAGCACCAGATCGGCAAGGCCTTTCAGGAGTCGCTGCCGTTTACCTCGCTGTTGGTGGTGTTTTTCGCCATTGTCGCGGTGATTCACGAGCAACACCTGTTCAAGCCGATCATCGATTTTGTGCTCAGCCTGCCGCAGGACCAGCAGCCGGGCATGTTCTTTATTGCCAACGGGCTGTTGTCGATGATCAGCGACAATGTGTTCGTAGCCACCGTCTATATCAGTGAAATCAAACAGGCGCTGGATGCTGGCAGTATCGACTACGAGCATTTCCAGGAGCTGGCCATTGCCATCAACACCGGCACCAACCTGCCCAGCGTGGCGACCCCCAACGGCCAGGCGGCGTTTCTGTTCCTGCTGACGTCTGCAATCGCCCCGCTGGTGCGATTGTCCTACGGGCGGATGGTTGTGATGGCGTTTCCCTATACCATCGTTATGGGTACGGTGGGTCTGTTTTGCGTCGTCAATCTGGTTTGACCAGGCTGACATCGCCATACCACGCGGTGGCAGAGGCTCCGGTATTGTCGGAATCCGACATAATGGCCACACCGACCAGTTTCGGTGGCTTGCGGCCAAAGGCCTTGCGGTAGTCCGCGACGATGTCCCGCTCCACCGTGACCCATTCGCCCGTGTTGGTGGCACCGGAGTTCACCGCCACCATCATCGTGGTATCGGTGAAGGGATTGGCAACGATCTCGCCAACCGGCAGCCGGTTGGCCCAGATGTAGTTCAGCGCATTGCCCGGCAGTTCCTCCCCGAACACCACTTCCACGGTCTTGCGTTTGGCGCGCTCGAAAAAGCCGGCTTCGTCCGGCTCGAACTCGAAGGCCACGTAGATTCGTGCAGGGTAGTCATCACCCTGCTTTGTGCGGGCATTTCCCTGCTCATAGACGTTCGACACTTTCCACCGCCAACGCAGGATCAGCGAATCCCCGGGTTCGACGGATACCCTCGCAATCAGCCCGGAGGCGCTGTTCTCCGTGGTGGCCTTGACCACCTGTTCACCGTTGTCGTCCGTCAACAGATAGCGGCTGTGGCGGTCTATATTCGGAAACTTGAGTGGCTCCCAACCTTCGTCCAGCGAGGTCATGGTCGAGAACGCATTAACCAGCGAGGTTTTTCCGGTATCTGCCTGAATCGTGGTTGCCAGAAACATCAGGGCAATAGTGGCAACCAGGTTTTGTCGGGTGTTGTTCATGGATGTCTCCTATGGGTTCTGCTACTGACCGGACACCGTCGAAAAAGTGCCTTGTTGTGATTTATCTTAGCCTATATAGTGTTTATATCCTTGGCTTAGTACCAGATATAGTGAACAAAGGTTGATCAATCTGAGATCGCCCTCGTCATGATGATCGTGGTACCGGGAATCCGGTGAGACTCCGGAACTGACGCGCAGCGGTATTGGGGAACGAGCGTGGCATAAAGACACTGGCGAATGCCGGGAAGTCGCCACGCAAGGCCGAGCCAACAGGTTCACGCCCCTGAGTCCGAAGACCTGCCAGGGAATACAACTGCACCTTCGCGTATCAAGGTGAGCAGATCGGTTTTGCGTTGTCTCTGTTCAGAGCAATGCTCGCCCCTGCGTACGCGAAGGTCTTGGCATAAACGCGTACTCAGGAGCACCGACATGTCCACTGCCACCCTGGCCGAGCCCGGCCAATCTGCCTCAACCAACACTGCCTCCCTACAGGTTATTAAACGTAATGGCGCCCTGGTTGGATTCGACGCCAGCAAAATCAGTGTTGCCGTGACCAAAGCGTTTCTTGCCGTCGAAGGCGATGATGCGGCAGGCTCGGCCCGTATCCACGATTCCGTGGAACAGGTTACCCATCAGGTCATGCAGGCCATCAGCCGACGCTTGAAAGCCGGCGGCAAGGTGCACATTGAAGATATCCAGGACCAGGTGGAGCTGGCGCTGATGCGGGCGGAGGAGCAGAAAGTGGCTCGCGCCTACGTGCTCTACCGGGAAGCCCATGCCCAGGAGCGGGCCAGCCTGGCGCCGGTGGAGGCCCATCCCACGTTAACGGTGAAAAAAACCAACGGTGAGGCCGCGCCGCTGGATCTGGGACTGATGAAGGTCCAGGTGGAGCGTGCCAGTCAGGGATTGGAGGGCATCAATGGCGAATCCCTGGTGGAAGGGGCGCTGCGGAACCTGTACGACGGTATTGCCGAGGAAGAGGTGTTGTCCGCCCTGATCATGACCGCCCGTGGCCGCATCGAACAGGAACCGGACTACAGTGCCGTGACCGCTCGTCTGCTGCTGGAACAACTGCGGCTGGAAACCGCGACCGCCCTCAAGCTGCCCCTCAGCCTGCCGTTGGCGGAAATATACCCGCAGGCCCTGAGCAGCTTCATTGAGCAGGGTATCCACTACGAACTGCTGGATGACGCCATGGCGGCGTTCGACCTGGAACGCCTGGGTGCTGCCCTCAAGCCGGAGCGGGACGATCAGTTTGGCTTCCTGGGCCTGCAGACCCTCTACGACCGTTATTTCCTCAACTGGAAAGGTGACCGGCTGGAATTGCCCCAAGTTTTCTTCATGCGCGTGTCCATGGGTCTGGCATTGCAGGAAGATGACCCTAATACACGGGCCATAGAGTTCTATGATCTGTTGTCGTCCTTCGACTACATGGCCTCCACGCCGACCCTGTTCAACAGTGGTACCCGCCATTCCCAGCTTTCATCCTGCTACCTCACCACCGTTCAGGATGACCTGGAGGGCATCTACGGCGCCATCCGCGACAACGCCATGCTGTCCAAATGGGCCGGCGGTCTGGGTAACGACTGGACGCCAGTCAGGGCTTTGGGCTCCCACATCAAGGGGACCAACGGCAGCAGCCAGGGCGTGGTGCCATTCCTGAAAGTGGTGAACGACACGGCGGTGGCGGTGAATCAGGGTGGCAAGCGCAAGGGTGCCGTGTGTGCTTATCTGGAAAGCTGGCACCTGGATATCGAGGAGTTCCTGGAGCTGCGCAAGAACACCGGCGATGAACGTCGTCGTACTCACGACATGAACACCGCTAACTGGGTACCGGACCTGCTGATCGAACGCATGCGCAGTGATCAGGACTGGACCCTGTTCTCGCCAAACGACACTCCGGACCTGCATGACCTGTACGGCAACGCCTTCAGGGAGCGGTACCAGGAATACGAAGCGATGGCGGCCAGGGGCGAGATTACTCTGTTCAAGACGGTGTCCGCCAAACAGCTCTGGCGCAAGATGCTGACCGTGCTGTTCGAGACCGGTCATCCGTGGATTACCTTCAAGGACCCGTGCAACCTGCGTTCGCCTCAGCAGCATTGGGGCGTGGTGCACAGCTCCAATCTATGCACCGAAATCACCCTGAACACCAGTGCGGATGAAATCGCGGTCTGCAACCTGGGCTCGATCAATCTGACGGCTCATGTCCACAACGGTGGGCTCGACGTCCAGCGCCTCGAACGCACGGTCAATACCGCAGTCCGAATGCTTGATAACGTGGTCGACATCAATTACTACGCGGTCCCACAGGCCAGGAACTCGAATTTCAAGCATCGGCCTGTTGGTCTCGGCCTGATGGGCTTCCAGGATGCGTTGTATCGACTCAATCTGCCCTATACCGGCGCGGAAGCGGTGGAGTTTGCCGATGTGGCGATGGAGCAGATCAGTTATTTCGCGATCCGGGCCTCGGCGGTGTTGGCCGGCGAACGCGGTGCCTATGAGACCTATGAGGGCTCACTGTGGCACGAGGGGATCTTACCCATTGATTCCATCAACCTGCTAAAGGCGAACCGTCGTGAGGGCGATTTGAGCCTTAACACCGACACGCGCCTCGACTGGACTCCCGTGCGGGAGCTCATCGCCCGCAATGGCATGCGTAACAGCAATGTGATGGCCATTGCGCCAACGGCGACCATCTCGAACATCGTCGGTGTCTCCCAGTCCATCGAACCGGCGTACCAGAACCTGTTCGTGAAATCGAACCTCTCCGGCGAGTTCACGGTGGTTAATCCATCGCTGGTTCGTGATCTGAAAGCAGAGGGTTTGTGGGACAACGTGATGGTCAACGATCTCAAGTACTTCGATGGCAGTGTGCAGCAGATTGACCGGATTCCGGCAGCACTGAAGGCCCGCTACGCCACCGCCTTTGAGATCGATGCCCGCTGGCTGGTGGAGGCGGCGGCGAGGCGTCAGAAATGGCTGGATCAGGCCCAGAGCCTGAACCTCTACATGGCGGAGCCCAGCGGCAAGAAGCTGGACGAGTTGTACCAGCTGGCCTGGGAACGGGGGCTGAAAACCACCTATTACCTGCGCTCTCTGGGGGCCACAGGTGCCGAAAAAACCGCGCCGGTAGCAGCACCGCAACCACAGGTATGCAGCATTGATGAGCCGGACTGCGAAGCCTGCCAGTAAATCCGACCGCCACCAAGATTCTAGAGGTAGACAGATGCTTAACTGGGACGACGAACCAAACACCCAAACCCGCCCGGCTGCACAGGAGGGCCCGGCACCGGTCAATGTCGATGACAAACGCGTTATCAACGGCGAAACCGACATCAATCAGCTGGCACCCTTCAAGTATCCCTGGGCCTGGGAATACTTCATGAATGCCAACAAGAACCACTGGACACCGCTGGATGTGAACATGGCGCAGGACGTTCACGACTACCACCACCGCCTGTCCGCCCCGGAAAAGCACGTGTATGAGAACGTGCTGGCGTACCTCACCACCTCCGACATCCTGGCGATGCGTAACATCGGCCTGGCGGTGATGGAGAAAATGAGTGCTCCGGAATTGCAGATTTACCAGGCGCGGCAGGTGTACGAGGAAGCCATGCACACCTGGGCCTACCAGCACTGCATTGAAACCCTCAACCTGGACCAGAGCGAGATCTACAACCGCTACCGCGTGGTGCCGGAGATCAACGGCAAAATCCAGCTGGCCAACCGCCGGCTGGACGCCG
>PBRG01000004.1 GCA_002726615.1 Marinobacter sp. | reverse complement strand
GGCGAGGAGGTTCGGAATCAGGCCGTCCGGCGAGATGTCGTATTCGATGATCTTGGTGGACAGGCCGAAACCATGGAAGAACCCGAAAATCAACGTGGCGGCCTTGGTGTTGGGCTGGAAGCCAAACCACCGCTGGTAGGCACCGATGTTGTCCAGTGCCTTATAGACGATGGACAGGCCGATAATCGCATCAATGATGTAGCTGTTGATGCCCACATTGAAGTACACCCCCAGCAGCATTGTGGTGGAATGCCCCAGGGCAAACAGGCTCACGTAGATCGCGATGTGCTTCATTTGGTAAAGAAAGAAAATGACACCCAGCAGGAACAGCAGGTGGTCATAGCCGGTGACCATGTGTTTGGCCCCCAGATAGATGAACGCAATAAGGTTTATCCCGGTAATTTCCTGGATGTAGCCCCTGTCGCCCTGAGCGACTGCGTGGGCAAGCACATCGGTACTCATACCCAGAAAGCCCAGGGTCAGAAATGTCCAGAACAGACGACTGCCTGTGCCCGTTGAGGGCACACCACGGCAACCGCCAAGCAAGCTTGACAACATAAAGACTCCAATTGAATTTGTTTTCTCGGGCCACGTAAGCGGCAAGAATCAAGCGGGAATAGAGGCTTTTGGAGGGCGTTCAAGCCGATAGCGCAAACTGCGGGGAGAACCTCCGGCAAAGGGCACGGGCTGCCGGAGAACGGTCAGGCTTTGGGAAACAAACGGAACCCTGAGCTGGTCCACGGTCTCGTGAGTATGATTGCCAGCATCATGATGCACTGAGGATGTCTCTGGCTCTTCGTCAAAATCGTGGGTGTGTCCATGCGCACCATAACTGCCTGGGTGGCCGTCAGGCTGCGATTCCCAATCGCCTGCCAAGTTGGCCACACCGTGAGAGAATGACTCGCCAATCACCGACAGCGACAGGCCCGCCAATGCGAACAGCATGACGAGCGTCGGAAGCAGTTTTCTTTGATGGAGGGCCGAAATCATCAGTCTCAATGGTCGAGTCAGTGGTTGGATTTCAACGAAGCAAGAGGATACCATCCCCCCACGGGGGATAGGAATTAAACATGATAAATGATCACACGCATCAATCGCATCCGAATATCATCAAACGCCTGAAGCGGGCCAACGGCCATCTTGAAAGCGTGATTGGCATGATGGATCAGGGGAAGCCCTGCCTGGAGCTGGCACAGCAGCTTCACGCTGTGGAAAAGGCCATCCAGCAGGCCAAGCGCGTCTTGGTACAGGACCACATTGAACACTGCCTGGACGATGCCATCGGACCGCTGGAGCCGGAGCAGCAGCGGCGCGTCGACGAGTTCAAAGCAATCGCCCGTTATCTTTGATCTCGTTACTCTCTAATTTGCGTTCTCTCCGTTAATCACAGCGAAGAGGTTCCACCGTCACGTGGACCAGGGACTGGCAGTGTGCCTGAATGCGCTCCTTATAAACTGCGGGCGACTCGGGCTGATGCGAGACGACTGAGACAATAGCGGCATGAATGTTTGGGCCTATTGCCCACACATGCAGATCACTGACTTTGGCATCGTCGTCTTCGACGGCCTCTTTAACAGCGTCCTCCATGTCCTGATGTTGCTCGTCGAGAAGGATTTTTGAGGTGTCTCTTAAAAGTTGCCAGGACCAACGGGTTACCAGAATCGCACCGATAATCCCCATCATCGGGTCCATCCAGTTCCACCCGGCATATTTACCCGCCAGAAGGGCAACAATGGCAAGGACTGACGTCAACGCATCTGCAAGCACATGCAGGTAAGCGGCCCGTCGGTTGTGGTCATGGTGATGATGGTGGTGACCGTGATTATGCCCGTGACTGTGACCATGGTCATGACCTGCATCCCCCAGTATCCACGCTGACACCCCGTTGACCACCAGGCCTATGATGGCCACAAATATGGCCCCATCGAAAGAAATGGGGACGGGCTGGATAAAACGCCCAACACTCTCGATGACCATGTAGAGCGCAAAGACAGCCAGCAGAATGGCTCCGGTAAAGCCGCCCAGCGCATTGACCTTCCCCGTCCCGAAAGAGAATCGGGCGTTGCCTGCGTTTTTCCTGGCGTATGCATAGGCGAAGGCGGCAATACCCAGGGCCACCGCGTGCGACCCCATGTGCAGCCCATCGGCCAGCAAGGCCATCGAGCCATAAACGATCCCGGCCAGGATTTCCCAGACCATCATCGCCAGCGTTAGGCCCACCACGATGAGCGTTCGGATTTCTCCGGGGCGCTTCCGATCCTGGCCAAAGACATGCTTATGTTGCCAATGATCGAGTCGTTCGTGGTGCATCACAGTGTTCCTAGCGTGGCTGATGATTTGGTAAGTCTGGGGTCAAAACCAGCTTTTAACCTATCCCCCGTGGGGGGATATATGAGAATGCTACTGTAGTCAGATGGCCATCACAACCGTTCAGCCATAAAAGTGTTGTGATTGCTACAAACACGTAGTAGATTCTACAGAATGTCATGGCTTCTACTGATTCTGTCACTTCCTACAGAAAATGCGACGGTGCGTATGCGGGCCTGGCGCTCTATTAAGGCATGGGGCGCGGCTTCACTTCGCGACGGCGTCTATTTACTGCCAGCTCACCCCGATCACGTCGAGAAGTTGGAGGCTGTGGCCCATGACGTGCGTGAAGCCGGCGGTGTCGCCCATGTTGTACCCACTGACGGCCCGGATGCTCATGAATTCCCCGCTTTATTCGATCGTGCGGACGACTATGAGGCCTTGCACTCGGACATCGCAGAACTACGGGCAACGCTGCTGCCAGAATCGGCCATGGAGGTTATTAGGGAGACCCGGAAACTGCGTAAGCGCTTCACGCGCGTGTCACAGATTGATTTTTTTCCAGGTGCTGCCCGTGAACGGGTCGATCGGGCGTTGCAGGAACTGGAAACCGACGCAAATCGCGTGCTGTCGCCTGATGAGCCGCTACCTGTTTCAGGCACGGTCGCTCTCCTCAACCGTGCCGACTACCTGGGAAGGGTATGGGCAACTCGTCGCCGACCGTGGGTGGACCGCCTGGCCAGCGCCTGGTTGATTAAGCGATTCATCGATCCGGAAGCGAATTTTCTATGGTTAAGCTCTCCAGCTGATTGCCCTGATCACGCGCTGGGTTTTGATTTCGATGGAGCGGCCTTCACCCATGTAGCTGACAAGGTCACCTTTGAAACGTTGCTGGCGAGCTTTGGCCTGCGCCAGGTGGCACTGCAGCGGATCGCGGAACTGGTGCATTACCTCGATGTTGGCGGCCATCAGCCACCGGCGGCCACTGGAGTTGAATGCGTATTGATGGGCTTTCGCGAGTCTCATCATAACGATGATCAGCTGTTACTGGCTGCCAATCAGGTGTTCGACAGTTTGTACACAACCTATACGAAGAGGAAGTAAGCATGCCGGAGTCGTCCCACTCTACCGATACAGCCCACAGAACCCAACAAGACACCGTGCCATCGGGTGGCGATCGCAACGAGTTTGGTCATGAGATTACGTTTGGGGAAGCGGTGCGCGTCTGGCTAAGGATTGCAATGCTGAGTTTCGGCGGTCCTGCCGGCCAAATCGCCGTCATGCATCGTATTCTGGTGGATGAAAAGCGATGGGTCAGCGAAAGCCGGTTTCTGCACGCCCTGAACTACTGCATGGTACTGCCCGGGCCGGAAGCCCAACAACTGGCTACTTATATCGGCTGGCTGCTGCATGGCGTCAAGGGTGGGCTCGTGGCCGGCGGACTGTTTGTGTTGCCGGGTTTTTTGAGCATCCTGGTGTTGAGCGTGCTTTATGCGGGCTTTCAGGATGCAACCCTGGTGCAGGCGCTTTTCTTCGGGATTAAAGCGGCGGTGTTGGCGATCGTGATTCAGGCCGTCATCCGGATCGGTAAGCGCGCGCTCAAGAATGCCTATATGTACATCTTGGCGGCCCTTGCTTTCATTGCCATCTTTTTGTTCGCTGTCCCGTTCCCGGTAGTGATCCTGACTGCTGCCGTTATTGGCCTGCTGGGGCGGTACATGGACCCGGAACGATTCGTGGTCATCAAGGGACATGACACGCCCGAGGATGGTGAACGGGCGATCGACACCATGATGGATGGCGGTGCCGCACATCATACCAAGGCAACGCGCAAGCGGGCGCTCAAGGTACTCGCGGTCTGGCTACCGCTGTGGTTCACACCGCTAGTTGTATTGGCTGTATCGCTGGGCTTTGACGATGTCTTCACCCAGATAGGGCTTTTCTTCAGCAAGCTGGCCGTCGTCACCTTCGGTGGTGCTTATTCAGTATTGGCTTATATGGCACAGGAGGCCGTACAGAACTATGGCTGGCTTGCGCCAGGGGAAATGCTGGATGGTTTGGGCATGGCAGAGACCACGCCCGGCCCCTTGATTCAGGTAGTACAGTTCGTGGGCTTCATGGGCGCTTTCCGCGACGCAGGCCCCCTCGATCCTTTTACAGCGGGCATTCTTGCATCGATTCTGGCTACCTGGGTGACCTTTGTTCCCTGTTTTCTGTGGATATTCCTGGGCGCACCCTATGTAGAAAGGCTGCGCGGGAACCAGGCGGTGAGTGCTGCGTTATCGGCGGTCACCGCCGCCGTTGTGGGCGTGATGCTGAACCTGGCTATCTGGTTCGCGGTGCATGTCGCTTTCGCCGAAGTAGATACGGTTCGGACCTTTGGCATGCAGTTAATGGTGCCGACATGGGGCAGTATTCAGATCGCCAGTGTGGTGCTTGCACTGGCCGCCTTTATTGCCATGTTACGCTTCAAGGTGGGCATGTTGCCGGTGATCTTAGTCAGTTCGCTACTGGGCATCGCTTATTACCTGTTGTTCGGAGGCACGCCGAGCCTGTGAGCAGCGTGTCAGGCCTCTTTTTAGGAATGTCCACAGTAACGGGGTAGAACCCATTAAGCGCAGGCGCGACGAAGCCCATTTCATTGCGCCTTCGGTTCCATTCCATGGGCGCGCATACTGCAAGCGCTATTCGTCTTACTCGAATGTCCGCTTTGCGACCATAGCGACTCTATCCACCACCAGCGCGCGTACGGGACAGCCTTTAAACAAATTTGTGGAGCCATGGATACCGGAAGATAAGCGACCTAAGATGGCTCGAGCACTTCTTTGGAAAGGCCGCCGCAGCCTGGGCCAACCCCCGAACTATCAGCTTTGGCAAACAAAGCTGACTCCCGAACTCAGCAGGCCTCCAAAGGCGCATAGGCAAGAACGAGCCACTTAGCCCCCTCATCAAAGTTCACCTGTACGCGGGTATGATGACCAGAACCCTCGGAGTTCATCACTATACCTTCACCAAACTTGGGATGGCGTACCCGCTGCCCCAGGCTGAACCCCGTGCCAACGTCCGGTTCCTGGCTGAACAGGCCCTCATTGGGCCGGGCCATCATGGCTGGCCGGCTGACCGTGTTGCGCAGCCGCACTTCCTGGATGCAGTCACCGGGAATCTCGCGAACAAAGCGCGACAGCGCGTGGAATTTCTCCTGACCATACAAACGGCGGGATTCGGCGTAAGTAAGCACCAGCTTTTGCATCGCCCGGGTGATGCCCACGTAAGCCAGGCGCCGCTCTTCTTCCATCCGCCCCGGCTCTTCCAGAGACATACTGTGAGGGAACAGGCCTTCCTCCACGCCCGCCAGGAACACCAGCGGAAATTCCAGGCCCTTGGCAGAGTGCAGGGTCATCAGTTGGACGCAGTCTTCGTTGACCTCGGCCTGGGCCTCGCCGGCATCCAGAGCCGCTTGGGCGATAAATTCGGATAACGGATCAACCCCCTCCTCCGCTTCAAAGTCCGACAGGGCATTCACCAGTTCGTCCAGGTTCTCTGCCCGCGCCTGACCTTTCTCACCCTTCTCGTTGGCGTGATAATCCCTGAGGCCGCTCAGTTCCAGGGTGCTCTTCATCAGCCCATGCAGGGACGCGTCGTCCACCATTTCCGTCAGGCGTTCGATGATGCCCATGAAGGATTGCAAACCGGTTTTGGCACGGCCCTTTACCTGCCCAGCCTCCAGCAAACGCTCGGCAGACTCCCACAATGAGATGCTGCGCTCAGTGGCGAACGTCCGCATGTCCGCCAGGCTCTTGGCACCAATTCCGCGGGCGGGAATGTTCACCACGCGCTCGAACGCTGCATCATCCCGGCGATAGTGCACCAGACGCAGATAGGCGATGGCGTTGCGGATTTCCTGGCGGTCGTAGAATCGCAGGCCGCCATAAACCCGGTAAGGAATGCCCTGTCGGATCAGGGATTCTTCCAGCACCCTGGACTGGGCATTGGAGCGGTAAAGAATCGCCGACTCGCTGCGCAGGTTGCCCTCACTAACCCAACTGCTGATGGTGTCAGCGATGTAGTTGGCTTCATCCTGCTCGTTGAAAGCCGCATACAGGCTGATGGGCTCACCATCTTTTCCATCAGTCCACAGCTCCTTGCCCAAGCGCCCCTGATTGTTGGCGATGACCGCGTTGGCAGCTTTCAGAATCATCTGGGTAGAGCGGTAGTTCTGCTCCAGTCTCACCATACGGGCGTTGGGAAAGTCCCGCTGGTACTGCTGGATGTTTTCGATTTTCGCGCCCCGCCAGCCGTAGATGGACTGGTCGTCGTCCCCCACCACCGTCAGCGGCACCCGGTTTCCGGCCAGAATCTGCAGCCATGCGTACTGGATGGTGTTGGTGTCCTGGAACTCGTCCACCAGGATCTGCTGGAAACGGCTCTGGTAATGGCTCAGCAGTTCCGGACGATACAGCCACAGTTCGTGGGAGCGCAGCAACAGCTCGCCAAAATCCACCAGTCCGCTCAGGTTGCAAAGCTTTTCGTACTGGCGGTAGACCGTCAGCATGGTGCTGGTGAAATGGTCGCCGGGGTTTTCCTGGATATGTTCCGCTCGCAGCCCCTCATCTTTCTGGCCGTTGATAAACCACTGGGCCTGCTTCGGCGGCCAGCGGCTTTCATCAATCTCAAGTTCACGCATCACGCGCTTGATCAGGCGCAACTGGTCGTCGCTGTCCAGCACCTGGAAGTTCTCCGGCAGGCCTGCGTCCTGATAATGCGCCCTGAGCAACCGGTGGGCAATGCCGTGAAAGGTGCCGAACCAGAGGCCTCGGGCCGGAATGTGCATCATCTGCTCAATGCGGTAGCGCATCTCCTTCGCCGCTTTGTTGGTGAAGGTCACCGCGAGGATGCCCGTCGGAGGTACTTCGTCCACCTGCATCAGCCAGGCAATCCGGTGCACCAGCACCCGGGTCTTGCCACTGCCAGCACCGGCCAGCACCAGCAAATGATCATTCTGGGCCGTCACCGCCTCACGTTGGGCGTCGTTCAGGGCGTCGATAATGTGGGAGACATCCATAGAGATCCGGTCGCTACTGGTTAAATGAACAGGTGCGGAATTATAACAGGAGAAAGGAGGGTTTGCCGGGTGGGGGTGTATTGGGTTTACCGCACACATGTAGGGTGCCGATACAGAAAATGTGAACACTTTTTATGAAACTGTCGTCAACTTGGGTATACTCGCCGCCGCGGGTTGCCCGGAAGAACCTTCAGTTCCTCCGCTGGCCACCGTTTTCCCGCACCAGACAATTTGCAGGGGCAAGACATAAGTCCCCTGAAGCCAGGAAGGCGCCCGCATCTTGCGACCAGACATCAAAGGAGATGATGTACGATGTACTCCGTATACCGAAGCACTGCCCGCGTTACCTTTACGTCCCTTGCACTGACCGCCACCCTGTCGTTTCCCTCCATGGCCGATGACAGCCAGCGAATTGACCAGCTGGAACAACGGCTGGATTCCATGCAAAAGCAGATGACCGAATCCAGCCTGGAAAAGGTTCGCCTTAACGGTTTTTTCAGCACCGGCTATACCCGTTCCAATAATGACGCCGGCTACGACGAGGCAACGGAACAATCCGACCTTGAAACACTCAGCCTGTTTGGCCTGCAGACCACCTTTGCCCTGGGCCGCAACACCGACGCGGTAATGCAGCTGGTGTCCCGTGGCAACGAGGATTGGGACACCGAACTGGAATGGGGCTACCTGCGACACCAATTCGCCAATGGCTCCGAACTGAGAGCCGGTAAAATGCGCCTGCCGCTGTTTATGGAGTCCGAGACTCTGGAAATCGGCTATGGCCAGCCTTGGGCACGTCCACCGGAGGCGGTCTACGATCCGGTGCCGGTCCGCAGCTACCTGGGTGCCGATGCGGCCTACACGCTGAACCTTTCCAGTTCCTCTATCCAGGCCCGCGCTTTTGCCGGCCACCTGGACGACGATGCCGATTCCCTCGGCCGGAGCGTGAGCGTGGAACTGCGCAATATCACCGGCCTGACCGCCAACTGGACCAATTACCTGTGGACCTTCCGTGGCGTGTACGCCCATGCAGAAGCCACCATCGGCGGAACACCACCGCTGGGCGACGAAGAGAAAACCGAGTTCATGGGAGTGGGCCTGTCCTATGACGATGGCAGCTGGCTGTTGATGTCGGAACTGACACGGGTTGAGGTGGACGGCTTTTACCAGGACACCGACTCCGCCTACATCACTCTCGGCTACCGGGTAAAGGAAGTCACGCCCTATATCACGGCCTCCTGGGTCGAAAGCCAGGACAACTACGAGCGCGACGGCACACCGCTTGAGGTGCTGGACGTACGCCGCCAGGCCTACAGCCTGGGCTTCCGCTGGGACATGACCACTTCGGTTGCCATGAAGGTGGACTGGACCCACGCAAGGGGCTTTGGCAAAACCACCGGGGGCCTGATTGGCAACCAGCTGGATGCCCTGGCCGGCAATCCCGGTGGCCGATTCGACAGCACCGACGTATACACCGTCCGGCTTGATGCCGCATTTTGATCAGGAGGGACACCATGGCGATTCGACGCGTATCCATGCCCGCATTGCTCATCGCGTTATGCCTATTGAGCAGCGTCTCCTGGGCGGAATTGGTGATCATCGGCCACCACGGTGGCCCGGATTCCATCACCGTGCAGCAGGTGAAGGACATTTACCTGAACCGCAGCTCACGAATGCCTGACGGCCAGCGCGTGGTCGCGTTCCAGCTTCCAGCGGGCAACAGTATGCGGGATGAGTTCAATGACCTGATCACCGAGCGCAACGATGCCTGGCTGAAGTCGTTCTGGTCGCGGCAGGTTCTGACCGGCAAGGGCCATCCGCCGAGGGAGGTATCCTCGGCGAACAGCATGAAGAGCGTGGTGTCATCCACCCTGGGCAGTATCGGTTACCTCGATTCCACCCTGGTGGATGACTCCGTTAAGGTCCTGTTGACGCCGGAACCCTAGAAACCACGCGGGACGGTCTGGGCCTCGACGAACTCGAACAGGCCTTCCAGCCCCCCTTCGCGGCCGATGCCGGACGCCTTCATGCCACCGAACGGCGCTTCCGGCGTGGGGCCGGTACCGGTGTTCCAGCCGCAATGACCAAAGCGCAGCCCGGCGGCCACACGTTGGGCGCGTTCCGCATCCGCAGTAAACACGTAGGAAGCCAGACCGAATTCGGTGTCGTTACCGGCATCGATGACTTCTTCCTCCGTGCGGAAGATGGCCATGGGCACCAGCGGGCCGAAGGTTTCCTCACGGGAACAGCACATGTCCCGGGTCACGCCGGAAATGACCGTCGGCGGGAAGAACAGGTGGCCATCCCCCAGATCTGCCGGTTTTTTGCCGGCTACCAGCTCCCCGCCCCGTTCAAGGGCGTCTTCCACGTGGCGCTTCACCTTGTCGAACCCGGCTTTGTTGATCAGTGGGCCAAGGTCAACGTCTTCCGTCAAACCATTACCCACGGTCATGCGATTGACCCGGTCGGCAAGTTTCTGACCGAATTCATCCACCACTTTCTCGTGAACGAAAATCCGGTTGGCGCAGACACAGGTCTGGCCGCCGCCCCGGAATTTGTTGGCGATCAGGTTATCGGCTGCGGCATCCAGGTCCGCATCGTCAAAGACAATAAACGGTGCGTTGCCACCCAACTCCAGGGCCAGCTTCTTCACCTGATCGGCCGTATCCAGTATCAACTTGCGGCCCACTTCGGTAGAGCCGGTGAAGCTGAGCATGGGCACGTCGGGGCTTTCGCACAGCACCTTGCCGATCACACTGGCTTTGCCCATGACCAGATTAACCATGCCATCGGGCAGGTCGACGTGTTTGTCCATCAGCGCGAACAGCGCAATCATGGTCAGCGGCGTTTCGCTGGCCGGCTTGATCACCGACGGGCAACCGGCCGCCAGGGCGGCGGACAGCTTCTTGGCGATCATGCCAATGGGAAAGTTCCAGGGCGTGATCAGGCCAGTAACACCAATCGGGCGGTAGTGCACCGTCCAGGTACAGTCTTTCGGCTTTTCGGGAATGGTGTGGGCGTCCAGCGCCTGGATGTGTTTGGAGCAGTAATCGAAGAACCCGGCGGCGTAGTCCACTTCGCCCTGCGCTTCCTTCAACGGCTTGCCGTGCTCCATACACAGGATACGACCCACTTCCTCTTTATTGGCCTTGAGTGCATCACGAATGTCTTCCAGCCACTTGCGACGGGTTTCGATGGAATAGGGACTGGTTAAACGAAGCGCAGACTTTCCCGCTTCAACTGCCTTGTACACTTCGCTTTCGGACATCGATGCCACACTGGCAACCACCTCACCTGTGGCCGGGTTATAGACATCGAAGGTGTTACCGTCCGGCGATTCAGACCAGCGACCGCCGATGTAGCCAGTCAGCTTGGGAAGCAGTGGTGACTCGATCATATCGGCTCCTTTTCAGAATGTTCTCGGAATGTGTAAATTGGGGTTTGCGTCAGTGTGATATGTCTCTCATAGTGGATGCAGAAACCGCCACTGTAAAGTCAGACTATGGTGTTTTGACCAGCGCCGGCGGGGGCCTATACTCGAACCATGTCATTATCAGGAGGCAGGAACATGAAGGCGTTTTTTCATCCCTCTCAGGATCAGCATCTTCCGAAAACCTACTTCACCCGCGGCCAGATGCGACAGCCCCAGGAAATTCCTGATCGCACCGCACAAATGCTGGAAGGGCTGAAGGCCATGGGCATTCCGGTATTGCAGCCGGCAGACCAGGGTGCCGGAGCGATTTCCAAGGTCCACGACCTGGGCTATCTGCGCTTCCTGGAATCCGCACACCGGCGCTGGTCAAAGATGGAAGACTGGGGTGACGAAGTGATTTCCAACATCTTCGTTCGGTCACCGAATGCCCTCAAGGGCATCCTTGCCGAAGCTGCTCGCTACCAGGCCGATGGCAGTTGCCCCATCGGGGCAAACACCTGGGACGCCGCCTACTGGTCTGCCCAGACAGCGCTCGGCGCTGCTGACGCCCTGGTTGCCGGCGAGCGCCACGCCTACGCGGTGTGTCGACCGCCGGGCCACCACGCCCGAAAAGATGCCGCCGGCGGCTTCTGTTACCTCAACAATGCCGCTATTGCCGCAGAGCACTTGAAGCCCCGTTATCCCAGGATGGCCATACTGGACACCGACATGCACCACGGCCAGGGCATCCAGGAGATCTTCTATGACCGCAGCGATGTTCTCTATGTCTCCATTCATGGTGATCCCACCAACTTCTACCCGGTGGTCAGCGGCTATGAAGACGAGCGTGGTGAAGGGGAGGGGTTTGGCTACAACATCAACCTGCCGATGCCCCACGGGTCGTCAGAGCAGGATTTTTTCGACAAACTGGATGAGGCACTGGCTGCCATCCGTCTGTTCCAGCCAGACGTGCTGATACTTACCCTCGGGTTCGACATCTACCACAACGACCCCCAGGCCAAGGTATCGGTTTCCTCCGAAGGATTCTGCCGCCTGGGCTCTGACATCCGTCGCACCGGCCTGCCCACACTGGTTGTGCAGGAAGGCGGTTACGATTTGGAAGCCCTGAGCGCCAACGTGCAGCAGTTCTTCAAGGGACTGGAAGGGTAGGCATCAACTTGCCGGGGCGTACACCTTGATATTGGTGTGCCCCTCGGCCTTCAGATGGCAGGCATGCATCCGGCTCATGGTGCCGCGGTCACAGTACAGCAGGTACTGCTTGTCGTCCGGCATAGACTGGATTCGCTCATTCAGCTCGTAGAACGGTATCTCCATCACCTGATTGCTGGTGAGCTGCAGCGGTGACTGCTCCCCCTCCGAAGGGTGGCGCACGTCAATAATCACATCATCCACAGCCGGTGTATGAACAAGCTCCACTTCTTCTGGCGTCCGGGTGGTTTCCAGAAGGCGGTTGACCGGTGTGTCCTGACGGCTGGCGATGGCCTGCTCCAATACGCGGGCGTCCATAGCGGCCTCATCTTCCTCTACCCGATGCAGCTTGGCACGGGTGGCCGGCTTACGTGAAATCACACCGCAGTACTCCGGCATGGTTCGAGCAAACGGCTCGGTACCGATGTCCCGGGCGATGTTGATAATGGTTTCCTTGTCCATGGAAATCAGCGGCCGCAGTACCACCTCGTTACTGGCCCGGTCCACCACATTGAGGTTTGACAGAGTCTGGCTGGACACCTGAGCCACGGCATCACCGGTCACCAGGCCAGCGGCGTTATTGGCGGCCGCAATGTCAGAAGCAGCTTTCAGCATCTGGCGTTTGAGTACCACCCCCCAGTGGCGCTGGTTGACTGAACGCATGATTTCAGCGACTACGCCTTCGAAGGGTACGGAAATGAACTTGGCGCCGTGGGAGGCGCCGTAACGATCCCACAGATAATGCACCACCTGGCGCACGCCAATTTCATGGGCGGGGCCGCCAAGACTGAAAAACAGGAAATGGGAGCGAAGCCCCCGACGCATCATCAGGTAGGCCGCCACCGAGGAGTCATAACCACCGGACACCAATGTCATCACCGTTTCCACCGCGCCCAACGGGTAGCCGCCGGCGCCACGGTGTTTGCGGTGGGCAATGTGGTAATGGTCCTCGTGGACCTCAAGACGCACTTCAATATCCGGGTTGCGAAGGTTTACGCCCTTGGGCTCGGAGGCTTCAAAAAGGGCGGCCCCAACAAAACGCTCCAGATCAATCGAGCGGAATTCTTGATTACCCTGTCGGCGGACCCGAACCGCAAACGTTTTGCCGCAGATACGGTCTGCATACGCTGCCACCGCCTGCTCCGCCACGTCGTCCATACTTATCCAGGGAAATACACCGATCTCCTGGATGGTCGAAATACCCGGAATGCGACACAACTCATCAATCACCGGGCCTGCCAGACCACGCCCGTCAGGGATCGCCACGTCAACCCGATCCCAGGAACCCTCAACGTGGATATCGTCGTCCAGACGTGCCAGCAGTTTGCGGATATTTTGCCGCAGGTGCCGCATCTGTTGCCGGCGAACAGGTTTACTCTTGATGGCCACTTCAGCGGCGGGGCGTATAAGGAGTTTCATAAATCGGACGTCTGTCGGGTAGCGTAATTACAGTAAAGCGCTTAGTGTAACGGTTTCACGGTTTGCCTCAAAATCGGGCATTCCCGAGACCCGCTATACTGAAACAAAAAGGAACGCCCTATCGCCAAGGGCCCGCAGCACATTCAGGAGTTCTTCCGTTCATGACCGAATCCACCATCAATGCCCTGGTATCTCCAGAAGGCAGCCTGGAAATCCTCTCCAACTTTGAAGTCAACCGGCTCAAAGACCGAAGCGAAGGAGGGCTTTATCGGCTGTTCCGGCAATGCGCCCTGGCCGTGCTCAACACCGGCGTTGAAACCGATGACTGTAAAACCCTGATGGAAGCCCACGCGGATTTCGACGTTCGCCTGGTGCCGCAGCCTCGAGGCCTGAAACTGGAATTGGTCAACGCGCCCGCCCACGCCTTCGTGGACGGTCAGATGTTGCGCGCTATCCGCGAGCATCTGTTTTCGGTATTGCGGGATATCATCTATTCCTACTCCATTCCCCAGTCCGCGGTCGGTCTTCGCCGGGACGACCCTGAGGGCATCACCAACCTGATTTTCCACATCCTCCGTAACGCCCGCGTACTGCAGGCAGGGCGTCATCCGGACCTGGTGGTGTGTTGGGGTGGTCACTCCATCAACGAGCGCGAATATCAGTACAGCAAGGAAGTGGGCCACCAGCTTGGTTTGCGAGGATTGAGTATTTGCACCGGTTGCGGCCCTGGCGCCATGAAAGGGCCAATGAAAGGCGCCACCATTGGCCACGCCAAACAGCGGGTGAAAAACGGCCGCTACATTGGCCTGACGGAACCGGGCATCATCGGTGCCGAAGCGCCAAACCCGATCGTTAACGAACTGGTGATCATGCCGGATATCGAGAAACGCCTCGAAGCCTTCGTTCGGACAGGCCACGGCGTCATTGTGTTCCCCGGTGGTGTCGGCACGGCAGAGGAAATTCTCTATCTGCTGGGCATCCTGCTGCACCCGGACAATGCCGACCTTCCCTTTCCGGTCGTCTTTACCGGCCAACAGGAAAATGCGGAATACTTCGAGATGATTGACCAGTTCATTCGCAATGCACTGGGTGACGAAGCTGCCAGCAAGTACGAGATCATCATTGACGATCCGGACAAAGTTGCCCATACCATGAAACAGGGTATGAAGGACGTGGAAACCTTCCGCCGGGCCATGCAGGACGCTTATTACTTCAACTGGATGCTGAGGATCGACCCGGTGTTCCAAATGCCTTTTGAGCCCACCCATAAAAGCATGCGGGCGCTGGAGCTACACCGTCACCAGCCAGTTCACCTGATTGCCGCCAATCTGCGCAAGGCGTTCAGTGGCATCGTCGCCGGCAACGTCAAGGAAAGCGGCATACGCCACGTGCAGGCCAAAGGGCCGTTTGAAATCTCCGGCGACCCTGAACTACTGGCCCCCCTGGAAGCGATGCTGAAAGAGTTCGTCGCCCAGGACCGTATGAAACTGCCCGGTTCGGGCGCTTACGAACCCAGTTACCGAATTGTCAGCGAAGCAACGCCCGCCACACCCTGACGATGATGGGGATTATTCCCCACCATCCGCCGGAAGGCTTGCGTAGTAGGCCGCCAGGTTGGCAATGTCCTCATCACTGAGGCCCGCCGCCTGGCCCTGCATGATGGCGGCTTGGCCACCGTTACGTTGCTTGTTTTTGTACGCCTTGAGCGAAGACACCAGATACTGCTCGTTCTGTCCCGCCAGGTTGGGGTAACCCGGGATGGCAGCGATGCCATTCTTGCCATGGCAGGCTGCACACACAGCGGCCTTGGTTTTACCGGCCTCAGCATCACCAGCGGCCATGGTAACGGCGGGAGCGGCAGCCCCCAACACAAACACGGCGGCCAGGGTGTGGTATTTCAGTCTCATTGGTTTTACCCTCTCATCGTTTTATAGCCCGACAGGACCCTGCCGGTGCGCAAGTTGCACGAATTTATAGCACAGCAGGAACAAAGCACAAATGTGATGGATCAATAAACCGTACGTAGCCGGACATCATTTACGTCACTATTCCCATCACCTGTAGCCACCTTTTATCACCCCATTCGATGCGGAGAAGTCGACATGCCCATTCAGGTTCAGGAAATCGCGTGCAGGGAAGGCAACATCGGTTTGATCACCCTGGATTCCCCGACCACCCTGAACGCCCTGTCCGCGTCGATGATCCACGAAACCCAGGCCGTACTGGATCAGTGGGCCGAAGCTGACCACATCAGCCTGGTTGTTTTCCGCGGCGCCGGTGAACGAGCGTTCTGCGCGGGTGGCAATATCCGCGAACTCTATGGCGCTCTGTCCGGCGGCGAAAACCCGGACGCACCGGCCGAATTCTTTGCCAGTGAGTATCGCCTGGACTATACCATCCACTGTTTCCCCAAGCCGGTGATCGCCGTTGGCCACGGCGTGGTGATGGGCGGTGGACTTGGCATTTTCTCCGCCTGCCGCTACCGCCTGGTAACACCCGATGTCACATTGGCCATGCCGGAGATCACCATAGGTCTGTTTCCCGATGTCGGTGCAAGCTGGTTCCTCAATCGGCTGCCAGGCCGCATCGGTTTGTTCATGGGCCTGACCGGAGCCCGACTGAACGTCTCTGACGCGCTGAGGGTTGGCCTGGCTGACATGGCCATCCTCCCCGATCAGGTGGAATCATTGATCGAGCGGTTGAAGGAGGAGCGCTGGACCGGTGAATCAGCGGCGGATGACAACCGCCTGTTCCGGCTCGTCAAGCAACTTGAGCATCCCGACTACAGGGCACTGCCAACCAGTGAACTGGCGCGGCATGAACAGGACATCGCCAGGCTCAGCGCAGGCGATGAGCTACCGGCCATTGTTGAAAATCTCCTGGCGGCGGAGATCGACAGCGACTGGTGGCAAGGCTGCGTGAATAACCTGCGCAGCGGTTGCCCGGTCACCGCCTGGCTGGTCTGGACCCAGCTAAAGAAGGCGCAGCAAATGTCACTGAAAGACGTCTTCCGGATGGAATACACCATGGCCGCCCGCTGTACCCAGCGATCAGATTTGCGGGAAGGTATCAGAGCCAGGCTGATCGACAAGGACCATAAGCCCGCCTGGTCATTCCCGAGCGTCAGTGACGTGCCTGACGCAGTCGTTGAAGAGCACTTCGAGCCGGAACTGGACGACAGCAACGACCCCATGGCACTGCGCTGAACGGGCCGCAAGACCGCATCATAGCTGGGCGCCAGCCTGGATCAGCAACATCTCGATATCCCGGTTGTTGCTGGCCCGCGCCAGATCCAGCGCCGTTCGCCCATCGCTACCGCGATAGTTGACGTCTGCACCCGCCGCCAGCAGCATCTCGGCGGTCAGCAAGTCCCCACCCTCAACAATGTGCATCAGCAGCGAATGACCGCCCTGATGCACATTGACGTTCGCCCCGGCGGCCAACAGCACCTTCACCACGGAAAGATGACCGTTACGGGCGGCACGGATCACCGGCGTTGTACCCTCAGCGTCCGATGCATTTACGCGGGCGCCGGCCGATAACAACAGCTGCACGATCCGCCGGTGGCCATTCCCTGAGGCAATCATCAGGGGCGTGACGCCACTCACCGTGGCCAGGTCCGGCGCTGCACCTTCGCTGAGCAGGAACCATACAATTCGGTCCTCGCCTGCCCTGACCGCCGCCGAGAGCGGTGTGCCGACCTCGGTCAGTGTGTTCAAAGACATGCCAGAGGCTGCAAGCGACCTGGTCCGTTCGAGGTTTCCGTTGCCGACCGCTGCCATCAAGGGCGTATCCGCCACCGACGCGCGACGCTGTTCGAGATTGGATGGATCTGTGCCTGTCGCGCACGCCGTCATCAGCACGCTTGCGACCAGGACGGCCAGAAATCTCACGAGGATGGTGCCGGTTCCCTGGGCCATGGTGATTCAGTCTCTGTTGATTTATTTTTGCGGGTATTCTGGTCAGTCGTCGGCAGCAATGAAAGCGAGCGGTTCACAAGTCCGGCCGGTTCTGCAAAATATCGCCCACCAACGAGCGCAATTCCGCTTCGCCTGCCTCCCGACCCCTGCATTCACCCTCCGCTTGCAACTCGGGCCACGACCAGCCCTGCAGCACCGCCCTGGCCCAAAGGGAGCGCAAACGCTCCGCAGATATCCTGCTGATTACGCCTTCCTGCAATGACAGCTTTCTCAGTACCGGCAAGGCCAGATCGAAGCCACGATGACCGTTGGCAAAACTGTGCAGGTCCCTTAAATCATCGTCACTGAGCGGTCTGCCAGCGGGAAGGCTGCAGGTTACTCGCAGAATCAACTCTGGCTCTGCGTCTCTCCAGTTGCGCGGTACGAGGGTGAGCCAGTGCTCCGTCAACCTGCGACGTAAATGATCAGTCAGCGCCTTACCTTGCGCAGACACCCCGGCGAGCAACTGCAGGGGATACTCGCCGCTGCTGGCTTCGCGCTTCAGCCCGAGCCGCACTGGTTCCAACCCGCAACGCTGCCAGAACGACAACAGCCCGGCGTTGCCGCCGAAACTGGTACCGATACCGTCCAGCCCCTGCTTGCACGCATAATCATTCGCAGCTGCCACCAATGTCTGACCCAGCCCCTCACCGCGAACCTCCGCACTCACGGCAACCCGCACGATGCGCAACAGGCGCTGGCAGGCTGCTTCGGCAAATCCACTGTGG